>JBAQYV010000191.1:0-51714 GCA_049790315.1 Candidatus Acidiferrales bacterium
GTCGATGGCTGTGATGTAGACTCTCTCATTCGCCGTGGTACAAAAACTCGGGCTGGTCAATACCGCTAGCAGCTTCCCTAATCGGTGGCATTCTCGTGGCGGTCCCCACATTGATTGCCCTATGGCTCAAGAATCCCAAATGCCCTTAATGGGTTTGTCAAAGACATAAACCCGAAAACACCATAGGGGGGTGGGGAGTACCTCAAAAGCCAAAAATTCGACCACTCCGCGGCTCCCAGAGAATCACCATTTCGCGATTTGGCTCGACTCGATCCCCCAAACGGCCCAGGTGGCCAAGGAGCGTGGACAGCGCGGCATTGCCTCGTTGCAGATCATCAAAGGTTGAGCGCGATTCACTTCGCGCTATAATCCTCAGCCTCACATGACGACCAAGCCGTCTATGCGCCTCAACCTTGTAAACGTGCGCGGCACCGAGCTCTTGGCCAGCGATACTCGCGACCAGTATCGGCAGAAGCTTGCGCGAATCACACTGGACTCCATGGTTCAGTTCGTCGGCCTTCTGGACGCCAGGGGCACGGTACTCGAAATCAATAAGGTCGCGCTCGACGCCGTGGGGATCAAGCTTTCCGACGTCGAGGGGAAACCTTTCTGGACAACCTTCTGGTGGCAAGTCTCAGCGGAAATCAACGCGATGCTCCAAGAGTCAATTCGGCGCGCTTCACAGGGAGAATTCGTTCGCTGGGATACGGAAATCTACGGACGCGTCAATGGTAAGGAGACGATCATCATCGACGCTTCGCTCATGCCGGTCAAGGATGAGCAGGGCAACGTCGTGTTCATCGCAGCGGAGGGGCGTGACATCACCGAGAAGAAGGCGCATGAGCGCGAGATTGCGCGCCAGCGCGAGGAATTGGCGGAACTCGATAAGCTAAAGACACAATTTTTCGCCAATATCAGCCATGAATTTCGCACGCCCCTCACCTTGATGATGGGGCCGCTGGAAGACGCACTGGCGGCGTCGGAAGGACTAACCTCCTCAAACCGAGAGCGCCTCGAGTTGGCCCACCGCAATTCCTTGCGCCTTCTAAAACTCGTCAACACCCTGCTCGACTTTTCGCGGATTGAGGCTGGCCGTATCCAGGCTTCGTATGAACCCACCGACCTGGCACTCCTGACGGCGGAACTCGCTAGCGTTTTCCGCTCCGCGATTGAGCGAGCGGGAATGCGGCTGGTCATTAACTGTCCGGCTCTTCCGGAGATGGTCTACGTCGACCGGGAAATGTGGGAGAAGGTCGTCCTCAATCTCCTGTCCAACGCGTTCAAGTTCACCTTCGAGGGCGAGATCGAGGTTTCGCTGCGGCAGATCGATTCGACTGTAGAGATGACCGTCCGGGACACCGGGACGGGCATTCCGGCGAATGAGATCCCCGGGCTGTTTGAGCGTTTCCACCGCGTCAAGGGTGTGCGCGGACGTTCTTATGAAGGCAGTGGGATCGGTCTCGCCCTCGTTCAAGAATTGGTCAAGCTCCACGGCGGAAACGTGCGCGCCACGAGCGAAGTGGATCGTGGTACCGCCTTCACGGTCACGATTCCCCTGGGCTCTGCCCACTTGTCTGCTGATCGCATAGGTGGCGCGCGTGTTCTGGCTTCAACCGGATTACGAGGCGAGGCGTACGTGCAAGAAGCATTACGGTGGTTGCCGGGGCACGAACATCCCGTGGGCGATGTTGAAGCCACTTCCCCAGCGTCACTTTCGGAAGCGCCCTCGCACCCGGCACGTGCAAGCGAACAAGCCGCCCGCATCCTGCTGGCGGATGACAATGCAGATATGCGCGATTACGTGCAGCGTCTACTGAGCGCGCAATACGAAGTCGTTGCTGTAGCGGATGGAGAATCGGCTCTGAATAGCGCGCGCCAGCGACGCCCGGACCTGATTCTTTCGGACATCATGATGCCTCGCCTCGATGGTTTCGGACTGTTGCGAGCCGTGCGGTCCGATCAGGATCTGAAGAGTATTCCAGTCGTTCTGCTTTCCGCTCGCTCGGGAGAAGAATCGCGCGTCGAAGGACTGGATGCGGGGGCCGATGATTATCTGGTGAAGCCGTTTTCCGCCCGCGAATTGGTGGCTCGCGTGGGCGCGCATCTCGCGATGGCAAGAATTCGTCGCGAATCGGAGGAACAGTTCCGCACCCTCTCCGAACGTCTCGATGCGGAAGTCCGTGTGCGAACCAGAGAGTTGGAAGAACGAAGCGGTGATCTATTGAAGCAATCTGAGCGCATGCGAGATCTCTCACGGCGTTTGCTGCAAACGCAGGACGAGGAGCGCCGGCACATTGCTCGAGAATTGCATGACAGCGCTGGTCAAACACTAACCGTGCTCGCCATGAATCTGGAGCAGCTACTCCGGGAGATCCAGGAAAGAGCTCCTGACATTGCTAAACATGCCGAGGCTTCCAAGCAGCTTGCATATCAATTGCACCAAGAGATACGCACAACGTCTTATCTTTTGCATCCACCGCTGCTGGATGAAACCGGATTGGTGCCGGCACTCGCCTGGTACACGCAGGGGCTCTCGGACCGCAGTGGGATAAGCATTGATTTGCGGATTCCCGAGAATTTCGGAAGAATTCCACGGGACATCGAATTGGTCGTCTTTCGCCTGGTGCAGGAATGTTTGACGAACATTCATCGACACTCCGGGGCGAAAGGCGCCGTAATCCGAATCGTGCGGGCGCAAGATAGCGTTTCAGTCGAGGTCTCCGACGATGGCAGAGGCATGTCAGTTGAAAAGCTGGCTGAAGTTCAGCAGGGAGGTTCGGGCGTAGGCCTTGGAGGCATGCGCGAACGCGTGCATCAATTCCGTGGCGATATGAAAATCGAATCGAACGCTTCGGGTACGAAGATCCTCGTCAACATTCCCAGTCCTTAAGCGCCGCGGCGCTCACCGGTTGGCTTTAGGGAATGGAGGTGCTTATTATCAATGCCCCTGGCGCGGCCACGGCTTCATTGGGAACCTCAGCCGGGCGCTCCTTGACCCAAAAACCAGAAAGTTGGGGTGATCCGGTTCTATTGGGAGCCGCCGAAATCGAAATATGGACCCGAGAACTGCACAGTTCCCAAGCCCACTTCACAATCCGGCTGAGTCAAAGTCCTCGTCGCTTTCAAACACCTCGCCGTCAAGTACCACCGATCTGCGCTTCCGCAGATTTGAAACGCTTTCCAATGGCGAATGGCGCGCCAGGATAAAGCGGCTTTTGTAACCAGCTTTGATCTGTCCGAACTTTTCCTTGAATGCCAGCCGGCTCGAACTTGCTCCTGTCGCGGAATTGATTACGGAAATTGGCGAAAGGCCGGCGCGCTGCATCAATTCCAATTCATACAGAAACCCCAAACCGTGCGCGACACCGCACGAGCCTGCGTCGCTGCCCGCGAGGATTTGCACGCCCATCTCGTGAGCTTTCACCAGGCTCGCCGCGTGATGCTCCAGAATTTGTTGTAGGTTCGAGACCACCTGGGCATCCCAGCCCATACGGTCCGCGTGATCGACCTGCTCCTGCACAGGCGAAAACGTCGGTACCCACGCGATTTGGCGGTCGCGCATTTTCGCAAGCTGGTCGTCGCGAACAAAAAATCCGTGCTCGATCGAGTCCACGCCGCCGTCAATCGCGCGCTCGATCCCAACGTCGCCGGAAGCGTGAGCCAAAGTCTGTTTGCCGAAGGATTTGGCGGCGGCAACCAGTTCTGTAACTTCATCTGTCGTCATTTGAGGTTCAGTCGTCACCGCGCCCTGCTTAAAGTTGATGATGCCTGTCGGAATCAATTTGATTCTGTCGGCTCCGGCTTTCACGCGCGCTTCGACGCACTGCTTCAAAGAATCGCAATTTTCAACCGGCTCCGCCATAAAACTTCCGTAGCGACCCTTGTGATGAATCGCCGCGCCCGGACTGTCTACGTATGGCATTCTGGGCTTTTCGGCGCTTGCGTATAGTTTGCTCAGGGCAAGGCCGACGCCGTTTTTGTCGCCCGCGTCGCGGACAACGATGATTCCAAGCCGTACGAGTTTGTCCAATCGAGTTCGCGCGGCCTTCAGCAAATCGCCGGGCGTTTGTTTCAAATACGCCGCGCGCTTATCCAGATTCAATTCGCCGCCCTCAAGGAAAAAATGCGCGTGCGCTTCGATCAATCCAGGCAGTAACGTGAAATCTGGAAATTCCATGTCCGGCTGTTTCTGATTGATTCCGAGCACGTTGCCAGGAGGAGAATCCTCGCCAACGAAAAGAATAGTGCTCTTGTCGTAGACCACGTGGGCATCGCGAAGTGGGTTGGTGCTCGTTCCATCCAGCAAAGTTCCGACACGCAGCCAGATCGTGCGGCCGTCAGTCGCCGGTGGAAGGTCTAGATTCTTCGAGTGTTGATCATCCAAAGGCATGTATTTCTCTAGGAATCCACGGGTTTCGCGTCGTTGCAGATGGCCATGATGGCCTCGACTTGGCGAAAGCACGCGATATCGCTGGTTTCGCCGTTTCGAACCCGCCCCTCGGCCAAGGCGTGGCGAAGCTTTTCCACCATCGGATTGTCTGGCGGCAGAGGCCCGGGCGTTTTTTCCGGATTGCAGATTGCGAAATCGAGCCCGACTTCCATGCCCAATGTCAGATAGGCCTTTTCAAGTTCTTCGCGCACGCCTTTGGGGGTGCCCCATGCGAAATTGGAGAGCCCAACAATCAGGTGAACGCCTTTCAGGTCCGGATCGGCGCTGATCAATCGCATCGCGTCCAGGCCAATGTTCACAAGTCCGTAAGTGTCCGCGCCAACCGGCGCGAGTCCGGGATCGATAATGATTTGATCTTTGGTGCGCCCCGCTTTGGTCATCAGCAATTCGACAAATTGTTTTGCGGCACGATAGGCGTCCTGAGGATTCAGGCACTGTGAAGCGCCGCCGTCCACAAAATGCTCCGATGCCATGACGATCGCCAGCGTATCGTAATGCTTCACCAGTTCGATCATTTCGTCCAGATGCTGGCGAGAAGCAGCGAGCGAATTCAGAATGGGCGCGCCGCTCTTTTTTCGGTCGTAATACTTCAGCGCGATTTTGTGATACTCCACGGAAGGATTGTCGAAACTGATCGGCGTCGTCGTCGCTTCCTGAATCGCGGGCACCAGGTCGGGGAGAAACGCGAGCATCTCCGGCATGCGCACCTGAATGCGTTGGGTGCCGTCAATGTTCAGTGTCAGATAACTCGCGCCCAGGTCGGTCTGGATCTTTGCCAGGTGTTGATAATCTTTCAGATTTCGTTCAGTGAACGCTTTGCGCGCGCGTGCGTAGGAATTATTCATCAGCTCGCCGACAACTTTTAATTGTTTGGACATTAGATTTTAGTCCCGACTGGTTTTGGCGTTTCGAGAACCGGTTCGTCCGCAAAGGTGTTGGCCTTCTTCGCCGCATGATCGCGCCCAAGCCAGTTGTTCGCCCATGCCGAGGTGCCGCGCAGTCCCTGGTTTTGCACCACAGGCGCGTGCTTCAATAAATCCTGCTCGGTGCCGTCGTGTTTCAGCCGTTCGTACGCTCGCAGCCAGATGCAGTCGCCGTAACCGTCCACTTCGCAGCGGCCTTCACGAGTGCCGCCGCATGGGCCGTTGCGCTGATTTTTCGCGCACTGCGATTCGGGGCAAAGAAATGCGATGTCGGGAAGCGAACAGTCGCCGCAGTCCTTGCACTGATACAAAACGGACTTGCTCAATTTTTCCAGCACGCGCAGCGGCTTCGGTCCCTGAAACGGATCCTTGGAATTCGCGCACACTTTCGCGCCCCATCTCGCGAATGCCGTGCCGGGCGCGAACACAGTGTTATGGGTCCACTTCGACAATTCGTAGGCCGCGTTGACATGCTTGGAAGCGATCGGCGGACTTGAATCCCGTTTTTTCGAATCCGCAAGGCCCGTAGCTGGATCTTCCGCGTAATAAAAAAATTCTCCGGGGCGGGAAAACCTGAGTTCGCGCGCGAATTGCTTCCAGTCTTCCGGCGCGAACGTTTTCTCAATCGCCAGAATCCTCTCAATCGCGGCAAAACTGTGGACGCCGCCGAGATACACCCCGCGGTAGCCAAGCCCGCGAAAGATCGCGATCTGCTTTGCAGCCAACTCGTAGAAGAATGCCTTGCCGCGGTCCGGGGACTGAGCCCGCTGCTGGCACAGCTCGAAAAGCGCCCGGCTCACAACCACGCCCGGGATTGCGCCCTGGTAAAAGATTTGTACGACCCTCGAACTTAATAGGTAAACGTTGCCGATTAACGGCGTCTCTTTCATTCCATGCGCGTCCATATAGATTCGCAGTTCGGAATTCTTGCGCGAGTCAAATCCGATCTGATTGATGATGAATTGCGCCCCGCACTCGACTTTTTTCTCGAGCTTCATGTATTGCGGAACGAGTTCGCCTTCGCGCAACTTGAAGTTCGTCGTCACCGCACCGATACAGAATTGCGTTTCCTGCAATCGCTGTTTATTGCCCTTGCCATGCGCGTCCTTGGGATCGAATCCGTGATTCATCTTGTCGAGCATCGAAATCAGGGCGACAGAATCGATGTCAAATACCGGCTTGGCGAGGCCTTCGTTTCCCGCCGCCGGATAATCTCCGGTCATGGCCAGGATATTGTGAAACCCGTCGCTATTGAGCAGCCAAGCTTCGCTTTCAAGCCTGTTTCGATTCAAATCCTTACAGGTGAGATGAATGACGACTTCCTTGCCTGCATACAGGATCGGTCTGCCCAGGGCCAGCGGCGCAAGTTGGGGATTCCCGCCGGCATTGTCGGTGACGGATATCCAGTCGATTTCGGGGCTCGCTATGAGTTCATTCGCAAAAGTGCGAGCTCTTATCGCGCTATCCTCAGCCATCGAGCCACGCACGGAAACAAGCTCGGTCCCGACCAGAAAGCGTGAAGACTGGAATAATTTTTCATGCAGCGTTTGCATGGGCTCTGTAACAGCATAACAGCATTGGTTCAGTCAGTGAATCGTTGGTTCGATTCTGGATTTCGCCGTTCGGGGGCCAATTCAATCTCAATCCTTCTGGAACGGCGCGCGCGGAAGCCTTGGCGGAAATGGCAGCGTTACTGCACAGCGGCGGCGGTGATTTCGTCCTGAGTCAGCAGCCGGATGGGCACATTCTTGACGCGCCAAATTTCGCGGCAGTAATCGCGTATGGTGCGGTCGGAAGAGAATTTGCCGGACCGCGCCGAGTTCAGTATGGACATGCGCGTCCAGCGGTCCTGGTCCAAATAAACTTCGTTGACCAGCGCCTGGCACTGAGTGTACGACCTGAAATCCGCCATGACCATGAACGGATCGCTCCACAATAGCGTGTCGATCAGCGATCGAAACAAATCCGCGTCGCCGCGAGAGAAAAATCCTTTGCGCACCAAGTCGATCGCTTCACGCAGTTCGGAATTGCCATCGCAATAATCCGAAGGGCGGTAGCCCTGAGCCTTAAGCGCCGCAACTTCTTCCGTTTTGAGGCCAAACAGAAAGAAGTTCTCCGCGCCCACCTCTTCCTGAATTTCGATGTTGGCGCCGTCAAACGTTCCGATCGTCAGCGCGCCGTTCATGCAGAATTTCATGTTGCCCGTGCCGGACGCTTCTTTGCCAGCCGTGGAAATTTGCTCCGAGAGCTCGGCCGCCGGATAGATACGCTGTCCGCTGGTAACATTGAAGTTCGGCAGGAACACCACCTTTAGACGATCGCGCACCGCGGGATCGCGATCCAGCACGTCACTCACGGCATTGATCAGCTTAATGATCAGTTTTGCCATGTGGTAGCCGGGAGCGGCCTTGCCGCCAAAAATAAAAGTCCGCGGCACGGGATCGAACGATGCGTCCGACTTCATGCGGTTGTACAACGCGATCACGTGCAGGATATTCAGGTGCTGCCGCTTATACTCGTGAATACGTTTCACCTGCACGTCGTACATCGATTCCGGATTGATTGTCAGGCCGGTGCGCTTTTCGACGAGCGCCGCCAGATCGCGCTTATTGGCGCGTTTGACTTCGCGCCACTTCCCGCGGAAGCCGCTGTCGTCGCTGAACGTCTCGAGCCTCCGGAGTTGATCGAGATCCGTAACCCAGCCTTCGCCGATTGCTTCCGAGATCAGCTCGGAGAGTCTCGGATTGCTCAGCGCGATCCAGCGCCGCGGCGTCACGCCGTTGGTCTTGTTGCTGAATTTGCCGGGCCACAGCGCGTTGAAATCGGAGAGCACCTCCTCCTTCAGCAGCTCCGTGTGCAAGCCGGCCACACCGTTGATATCGTGGCTCCCCACGCACGCCACATGCGCCATGCGCACATGATGCTCGGAGCTTTCATCGATCAGCGAAAGTCGCGCCAGCCGCGCGGCGTCGCCGGGAAAGCGCGTGCGAACTTCCTCAAGGAAACGATTGTTGATGTCGTAGATTATTTCGAGATGCCGCGGCAAAAGACGCCCGAACATGCTCACCGGCCAGCGCTCCAGCGCTTCGGGCAGCAACGTGTGATTCGTATAACTAATGCTTTTTTGCGTGATGTCCCAGGCTTGTTCCCACTCCATACCGTGCACATCCACCAGCAATCGCATCAGTTCCGGCACAGCGATGGCGGGATGCGTATCGTTCAACTGGATCGCAAATTTTTCATGGAAGCGCTCGATCGGAATTTTCTGTCCGCGCAAGATCCGAAACATGTCCTGCAAGGAACACGAAACAAAAAAGAATTCTTGCTCCAATCGCAATTCTTTGCCCTGCAGCGAATCATCGTTGGGATAAAGTACCTTGGTGATATTTTCGGAAAAAACTTTGTTGTTCACCGCTCCGAAATAATCGCCGCGGTTGAACACCGCGAAGTCGAACGATTCCGGCGCTTCCGCCCGCCACAGTCGCAACGTGTTGGCGGTGTTGGTTCGATATCCCAGCACCGGCGTGTCGTAAGGAACGCCGATCACCGTGCGTTCCGGCACCCAACGCACAGGCGATCGGCCGGTGCCGCCCTCGGGACGTTCTGTACGTCCGCCCAGATAAACTTCCACCGCCCATTCCGGCCGCACCAAGTCCCAAGGGTTTCCGAAGCGCAGCCACTTGTCAGTTCTTTCCACTTGCCAGCCATCGACGATTTCCTGCTCAAAAATTCCGTATTCGTAGCGAATCCCATAACCGAGCGAGGGAATCTCCATAGTGGCCAGCGAATCCAGAAAGCACGCCGCCAAACGTCCCAGACCGCCGTTGCCCAGCCCCGGTTCCTCTTCCTGCGCGAGCAGTTCGTCGAAATCGAGCCCCAACTCGGAAACCGCTTGCTTCACACGGTCATACACACCGAGATTGATCAGATTATTTCCGAGGTGCGGCCCCATCAGGAATTCCGCCGACAAATAGGCGACCGTACGCGAACCCTCTTTGGTGTAAGCCTCCGCCGTGCTCACCCACCTGTGCAGCAGACGGTCGCGCACGGTGTAAGCCAGCGCCAGGTAATAATCTTTCTTGGTGGCAAGCGCGGGAAATTTCCCCTGCTCGTAAAATAAATTGTCGCGGAAGGCCCGTTTCAGCGCCGCCTTGGTCAGTGCGGTGCGGTCGTTTTCAACCTGAAATGAATACGGCGAGCCTGGAACGTCCTTTGGCAAATGTGACCCTCAGTAGTGGCTATAGAATTTTTAGCATCTGTGCGAACGCACCGCAACGTCTCGATGCGTTCAATGTGTTCATCGTGAGTGAAGATAGGAAGCCGGTGCGCCTATGTCCAACACGAAAAATCCATGGTGCGCAGAAATATTTTGTCGTTTGGTATCCGCTCAATCCAAATCCGTGCCGGAGACCACCTGAGCGTGCCCCAGGAATGCGACCAGCGACACACCACCGGCAATGTTACCCAATAGCGTGGGAATGAAGAATCGCAATACAAAGTCGTGCCACGTTTCAGCGCCGTTGACCACTAAGAACATAAACTTTGTCGATCCCGCGATCACGTGGCTGAACCCAGCCAAGCCGATCAGGTACGTGATGATAATGATGATGCTCACGCGAGCCGACTCCGCGGCCGGAAGCAGCCAGACCATCAGCGCGATCAGCCAGCCCGCGAAGATGGCGCGCATGAAAATTACGCCGAAGCCGTCCCCGAGCGTGTCACGGCTCACGTCCATCAACGCTTGCTGAATGTGCGGCGGAAAAATTGGAATTCGTCCCACGCAAAGCGCGAACAGATAGGTTCCCACCAGGTTTGCTAGCAGAACGATTCCCCATAGCCGCAGGACGCCGACGGTGGTCTCCATATCCCTTTTTGAAAACAGGGGCAGGATTACGGTGAGCGTCGTCTCCGTATAAAGCTGCTGCCGCCCCAGCACGACAATCAGAAACCCCACGCTATAGCCCAATTTCGAGACTAGCGGCGCCCACTGGCTATGGGGCAGATAAGCGGCCAGAAGCCCCTCAGCTACCAGAGAGAATCCCATTGACAGCCCAGCCGCCAAGCCCGACCAGGCCAGCGATGAGGACGACCGTTTCAATTCCTCTTCGCCCTCGCGCCGGATCGTTTCGTGCACCACGTGCGGCCCGATCGCCACGCGCTCCTGCACTTGCTTTTCCTCCATGCGCTTAAGGGAGGAGGAGATTGCGGGAGATTCGGCTGCATCGGACTTTTTCGTTTTCGTGGACATTTCTTCTCTTCGCGCGGCCCCGGTGCAGACGAGTCGGCAAATAATCGTTGCCTGCGAAGCGAGTGTCCATACCCGATATTCGGTACTGGTTCGCATGGGAAGTGTTCGCTGCTTGACAATCACGCCAGCTTCTTCCAAAATCCTTGCAGGCGAACAAAAAGCGAAAATTGGAGACGGGCTGCTTTCCTACTCAGCCCCCTATTCCGTGTCTCAAAAACTTTCTGCCTTGCGATCGGAACTCGAAGCCGCTCTGGCCGGCCGCATTCCTGCGCCTTTTGCGGTTCGCGATCGACAACTTTTCCAGATGGCGTCCACGGGTATTTCTGAAATCGATTTCCTGGCAGGCGGCTTGCCCCGCGGCGGGCTAACGGAAATTTACGGCCCGTTCTGCTCGGGCCGCACAAGTTTGCTGCTCTCCGCGTTAGCCTCCCGCACGACCACGGGAGAAGCGTGCGCCCTTGTGGATGGATGCGATGCCTTCGATCCGTATTCGGCCGAAGCCGCCGGCGTGAAATTGAAAAAATTATTGTGGGTTCGTTGCCGGAATCTGGACCACGCCCTGCGCGCCACCGATTTGCTCTTGCAAGGCGGCGGCTTCAGTTTGATTGCGCTCGATCTGAGCGATATTTTCTGGAAAACCATCCGTCATGTGCCGCTGAATGTTTGGTTTCGTCTGCGGCGCGCGGTGGAAAACACGCCAACAATATTGGTTCTTTTGAACCGGGAGTCTCAGGCAAAAACCTGCGCGTCGCTGGTTCTGCGTCTTGAAGCCGCGCCGGCTTGCCGGATCACCATGCCGGAAATTTGCGATCCACTTTTTTTCCGGCATGCGGTCTCATGTTTGTTTGATGGATTTGAGGTTCATGTTGAACGAATTCGTTCTCGCGTGCAATCCGTCACGGACGCATCGGGCGCGAGATCTACCGGACGCGGGTTCCACTTGGAGCCCGCCAGAATCAAGAGCCCGCCGGAATTTTGTGGCCATAGCACTGCGCCGGTAATCGCGGACGGCAGGACCTCAACATTTAGAACCAGAGCCTTTTGGAATTACTTCAGCCGTGATGCGTTCCGCGCAGTCCGGCCGTGAGGTGCGGATTGGGCAGGGGTCGATTGAAGCAATGCGCTCCGCGCAGATCGGTCCGATCGAATTTTTATGGCTTTTGCCGCCATTCACGTTCCCGATTTCATGCTGCAAGCCGTGGTGCGTGCCGAGCCGCATCTTTACGGCCGCGCCCTGGTTCTCATCGATGGAACTCCTCCGCTCGAAATTGTCGTGGCGGCCAGTGAATCCGCAGCGCGCGCCGGCATCGGGCCCGGCATGGCGAAATCTCAAGTGGAGCAGTTCCGCGGCGTTGAAATTCGTCATCGTTCCTGCGCGCAAGTCCGCGCGCAGGAAAAATCGGCGCACGCAGCGTTGCTCGATCTCGGCTGGTCTTTTTCGCCGCGCCTTGAAGATGTTGCGCCGGACACAATCGTCCTCGATCTAGCGGGGCTGCAAGTTCTCTGCGGCTCTGAGGAAAATATCGCGGATCAATTGGTGCAGCGCGCCGGCGGTTTGGGGCTGGCCGTAAACGTCACGATCGCCTCCAGGATCGAATCTTCCATCATCGCCGCGCGCAGTTTTTCGGCGATCACGTTGATTCCCGCGGGCCAGGAATCGGAGAGCCTGGGGCATCTACCCGTTCGTGCGCTTTCGCCGTCCGCGGAACTTCTCGAAATATTGGAGCGCTGGGGAGTTCGTACCTGCGCGGCGCTGGCTGCGCTGCCCGTTTTGGATTTATCGGAGCGATTGGGACAGGAAGGCGTGCGCCTCCATGCATTGGCGCGCGGTGAAGATGCGCGCTCGCTCATTCTGGCCGAACCGGCCGCTTTTTTCGAGGAAGAGATGGAACTCGACGACGCCGTGGAAGAACTAGAGCCTCTGTCGTTTATTCTCGGCCGTCTGCTCGATCAATTGTGCGCCCGCTTGAATGCGCGTTCTCTCGCCGTGCAAACGATCCGCCTGCGATTCGATCTGGAGCGTTCTCCCGAAAAAAACATCCGCACCCTGAACGAAGACTCACGTCAAAAATCGAGCGCGTCCACTTATGAAAATAATCTGACGCTGCCTGTGCCCATACGAGATTCCAAAACGCTTTTGCGGTTGCTTCGCTTGAAGCTACAAGCCGATCCGCCGCCGGCTCCGATTCTAAAAGTCGTCATTGGCGCCGATCCCGCCGCGTCGCGCACCACACAAGGCGGATTGTTTCTTGCCGGTTTTCCCGATCCCGAGAAATGGGAGTTGATGCTTGCCCGCTTGGCGAATCTGGTCGGCGAAGCGAACGTCGGCTCGCCCGAACTGATGGACACGCATCTTCAGGGTGAATTCCGGATGGACCGGTTCGAAATTATTTTGAAAGAGGCGGACGCTGCTCAAAACAGAAAAAACGCCCCGGCGAAAGAAGACGGCCGGGCGCTACGCACAAAAGAACCTGTAACGGCGCTTCATGTTTTTAGGCCGCCCGTAGTGGCGAAGGTCGAACTTCGCGAAGAATGTCCCGTGCACATCGTGTTTTGCGGCGTGCGCGCGGAGGTGATTGCCGCCTCCGGCCCGTGGCGCACATCGGGAAACTGGTGGGGTGAAGGCGGTTGGCAGCACGACGAGTGGGACATCGAGATTCGTTGCGAGGTTGCGGGCAATCGCCCCGCCGTCAGCGATCGACCTGTTTCCGGCGATCGTCCTGTTGTAGGTAATCGGCTCACGTATGACGGGCGCGAGCAAAATTCAGTCGAGCGTTCCGGAGAGGCTCCGCGCGACGGCATGTACCGCATTTATTACGACGGCCTGCGCCGAAGCTGGTTTGTGCGCGGAGTCTACGATTGAAGTACGTCGAACTGCACGCGCGCTCCGCTTTCAGCTTTCTCGAAGGGGCCTCGCTGCCCGAAGCCCTGGCCACGGAATGCGCGAAGCACGAAATGGAGGCCATGGCGCTGCTCGATCGCGACGGCATGTACGGCGCGCCGCGATTTTATCTCGCCGCGGCAAAACTTCTCCTGCGGGCGCATATCGGTGTGGAGGTCACTTCAGCAAACGGTTGGCGTTATCCGCTGCTCGTGGAATCGCGCGAAGGATACCAAAACATTTGCCGCCTGATTACGCGCATGAAATTGCGCGCTCGAAAAAATGAAGACCATGTGGAAGAGCAAGAGTTCCCCGGCAATTCCTCAGGCCTGATTTGTCTTACAGGTGGTGAAGAAGGGCCGTTGGCGCATGCGCTTGAGCAAGGAGGAATCGCGAGCGGGATCGCCTGCGTTCAGAAGCTCATGGAACTTTTCGGTCGCGGGAATGTCTACGTCGAATTGCAGCGCCATTTTTCCCGCGAAGAAGAATCGCGCAACCAGGCGGCTCTAGAGATCGCGCGAATCGTACAACTGCCTTTGCTGGCGACAAACGGCGTGTGTCACGCGCTGCCGCAAGAAAGAGAAGTGCTGGACGTTTTTACCTCTCTTCGCCATCACCGCACCCTCGCCACCGCCGGTCGCCTTCTGACCCGCAACGCCGAGCGCCATTTGAAAGGGCCCGCGGAGATGACTCGTTTGTTTCGGGACATTCCCGAAGCGATTGCCAACACCGGAATTCTTTCCTCTCGTCTGAATTTCACCTTGAAAGATTTGGGATACCAATTCCCGAAATATCCGGTTCCGGGCGGCGCATCGGAAATGCAATTTCTTCGTGCGCGCACAGGCGAAGGCATGCTCCAGCGATATGGTTCCGCCAATGAAAGGGCGCGGCTTCAAATGGATCGCGAGCTGGCGCTGATCGAGAAACTCGATCTGGCCGGTTATTTCCTGATCGTGTGGGACATTGTTCGTTTTTGCCGCGAGAAAAATATCCTGGTGCAGGGCCGCGGCTCGGCCGCCAATAGCGCGGTTTGCTTCGCGCTCGGGATCACCGCCATCGATCCCGTAAAAATGGATTTGTTGTTCGAGCGATTTCTTTCCGAAGAGCGCGGCGAATGGCCCGATATCGATCTCGATCTTCCCAGCGGAGACCAGCGCGAACGCGCCATTCAATACGTCTACGAGCGCTACGGAAAGCTGGGCGCGGCGATGACCGCAAACGTCATTACTTACCGCGGTCGTTCGGCCGCGCGCGAAATCGGCAAAGTGATGTCGTTCGAGTCCGATACGTTGGAGCGCCTCACGAAGCTCGTGGGCGCCTGGGAATATAAAGATGCCGGCGATACTCCCGATCGGCAGTTCCGCCAGGCCGGCTTCGATCTTCGCCATCCGCAAGTTCGCAAATTTCTCGATCTCTGGCGGACAATTCAGGATTTGCCGCGCCATCTCGGACAGCACTCCGGCGGAATGGTGGTGTGCCAAGGACAATTGGATTCGATCGTGCCGCTCGAGCCGGCCACGATGCCCGGTCGCGTTGTGGTGCAGTGGGATAAAGAAGATTGCGCCGATATGCGCATCGTGAAAGTGGATCTGCTCGGTTTGGGCATGATGTCCGTGATGGAGGATTCGATAAAAATAATTCGCGATGTTTGCGGCGAAACGGTGGATTTGGCGCGTCTGCCCTCCGATGATCCCGCGGTTTACGGCGCGCTGCAAAAAGCGGACACCATCGGCATGTTTCAGATCGAAAGTCGCGCGCAGATGTCCTGTTTGCCGCGCCTGCATCCGAAATGTTTTTACGACATCGTCGTGCAAGTGGCGATCATTCGCCCCGGCCCGATCGTCGGCAAGATGGTGAATCCGTATTTAAAGCGCCGCCAGGGACGCGAGGCGCCAAACTGTTTGCATCCATCGCTTGAAGCCGTTCTCGCACGCACGCTTGGAGTTCCTCTCTTTCAAGAGCAGTTGTTGCGCATGGCCATGATCGCCGCCGGATTCACAGGCGGCGAGGCCGAAGAATTGCGCCGCGCCATGGGCTTCAAGCGTTCCGAACAACGCATGAAGGGAATCGAGGAAAAGTTGCGCGCGGGAATGACGCGAAATGGAATCGCCGGCCAAACGCAAGACGCCATTGTGCAATCCATCGTGTCCTTCGCGCTTTACGGCTTTCCTGAATCGCACGCGGCGAGTTTCGCATTGCTCGCCTACGCCAGCGCTTATTTGAAGTGTCATTACCTCGCGGCGTTCACTGCCGCGCTGCTCAATAACCAGCCCATGGGCTTTTACAGTCCTGCCGTTCTCGTAAAAGATGCCCAGCGGCACGGACTGCGTGTCAAACCGATCGACGTGACTTGCTCGGACTGGAACTGCACACTCGAAAAGGATCGCGAGAGTTTTGCAATGCGGCTTGGCCTCCGGTACGTAAAAGGTTTGTCCGCCGCCGTGGGCGCTGAGATTGCCCGCCAGCGCGCCATTCGCGCATTTGCATCCATCGACGATTTAAAGCTCCGCGTACCCGCAATACAGAAATCCGAACTCACAACGCTCGCCGAAATTGGCGCGCTAAATTTCATCGCTGGCAATCGTGCAGTCAATCGCCGCGACGCTCTGTGGCAAGTCGAGCGTGCCGCGCGCCGTGCGGGCCCCTTGCTGGAATCGCTGGAAGAAACGCGAGGACTGGAGAAGGCCTGTGATTCAATTGTTCCACTGTCAATTTCTTCCGCAAATTCGATTTCTCCCACAACCTCGCCGGCAGCCACACCCTCACTTTTTTCTTCGGCCCCAGGCTCGCCGCTATTGCCGATGACTACGGATGAAAGATTGATCGCCGATTATCGCGGCACAGGCTTCACTGTAGGGCCACATCCCATGGCCTATCGTCGCGCGCAAATCAAAGCGCAAGGGATTCGCGCAGCACGCGAACTTTGCAATCTTCCGGACGGTACCCGAGTGCGCATTGCCGGAGCCGTGATCGCGCGCCAGCGCCCCGGCACGGCCAAAGGTTTTGTATTCCTCAGCCTCGAAGACGAAACTGGCATCGCCAATGCCATCCTCACGCCCCAAATCTTCCGTGAAAATCACTTGGTCGTCGTTGAACAGCAATTTCTGGTAATCGAAGGCCAACTGCAAAACCAAGAGGGCGCGATTTCGGTGAAAGCCGAATCGGTCTGGCCGCTCTCCATCGCGCCCGTAGACGCCCAATCCCACGATTTTCATTAACCGTGCGAGATGGCGGCGTTTGTGGACGTCATCGCCCCGCCCGATCCAGAAATTTATCAATCTTGTTTATCGACGATGCTACGCGAGATGAGACTGAACAGTATTTCGCCCGGTCGCCGGCGCCTTCACCGCTCCGGAACTCCAATGCGGCAATTCGCGGCGCCCCAATAACGCCTCCGCCGCCCATGCGCCAAGATACGTTGAAAGCGCCACCCCATGCCCGCAGTAACCGCCCAGAACGATCGCGTGCTCACTGAGCGCATGCCGCGCAAAAATCGGTTGCCATTTCTCTGTCAGCAGAATCGGTCCGCCCCAACGATGAGTGATCGCCACTTCGCCAAGCGCCGGATGCAAATTCCGAACGCGATGTTCCAGCCGATCCAAAAGCGTTTTCGTTTTCCCTTCCTTCACCGACAAGCGATGCAACCCTTGCCAATCCTCCACTTCCACCAGCCCGCAGCCAAAAATTGCCGCGTTGCTACGCAGCATCCGCCCCCACAGGTAAGGGAAATCGACGGTATAAAATGGCTTTCTCGCGCCGAGTCCAATCGCACCAATTTGTTCCTCCGATAGCGCCTCCGTCGCCACGGCCAACGTAAGCTTTGGCGTCGTGCTATCGCCAAGCGCGCTCAGTTCCAGCGACTGCGCATTCGTCGCGATCAATACACGATTGGCCCGAATCTCGCGCCCCGCAACCGTCAGCGGCAACGGATCTTCAAACGCAATTTTCTCCACTCGCGCATTCTCAAGAATTAGCGCGCCCAAATTTTCCGCGGCCCGAGCCATGCCGCTAACGAATTTTCCTGGATCGATCGTGCCCCCGGCCACTTCGTCCATCACGCGCAGCTTCCCCGAATCCGACCACGCGATCGGCGAATCCGCGGCGCCTCCGGACCGCCCGATTTCCCACGCGCCAGTCAGATTCAGATCGCAATCAATCCGAAGAGCGCCCAATATTTCCCTGAATCCTGCGAGCACGTCGCCCAGTCCCGGCAGATCGCCCGCCGCGGTTTCAGAAAGCGACATGCCCCCAGTTCGGCCGCTCGCACCCGCGCCGATGGATTCCGCCTCCAACACAACGACGCTGCGATCTTGCGCAATGTGCCGAACCCAGGCCGCCGCCGCGAGCCCGGTAAAGCCGCCTCCGACGATCGCAATATCAACCTGCGCCGGAATTTCCGCGGGATCTGAATGTCGCGCCGGACGAAAATCGATCGTCCACGGCGAATCGCCCCAAGCATGCGTCACTTGTCCCATGTTTTACGCGCCGGCGCGCAACCGCGGCCGAATTCGCAACCTATCTATATGTATCGCTTTGGACCATCGGGTAAACACTCTATGGACGCGAGCGCGACGCCAGCGGAGAATGGACAAGTATCAGATCGCATTGCGGATTTCACGGGGCGGTCCATGATCGCCGCACTCCAGCTCTCGCCCGTTTCTGCCGAACGAAACTAACACACTCCGCGCGATCTATGCAGCACACGGATTCTCAGGTAAACTCTCATGGTTTCCACCGAAAAATTGCCCCACATGTCGACTCAGCAGTCTAATCAGACACCGAGCCAAAGCGTCATCCAATTAGAAAACGTCTCGAAAGTGTACGGCACCGGCGCGGCTGTGCATGCGCTGCGCAATCTCGACATGTCGGTCGCGCCCGGCGAGCGCGTGGCCGTGATGGGCCCATCGGGCTCCGGGAAATCCAGCCTGTTGAATCTGATCTGCGGTCTCGATCAACCCACTTCTGGCTCCGTCAAAGTTGCCGGAGTCGAGCTGTCCAGGCTCAGCGATGACGCGCGCACCCGCTTGCGCCGCGAAAAAATCGGCATGATTTTCCAGACGTTCAATCTTCTCCTCACTCTCACGGCTCTCGAAAACGTCGCCCTGCCGCTTCGCCTTCAAGGCGTGCGCAAGCGTGAGACCGATTGCCGCGCTACTGCGATGCTCGAGCGCGTCGGCCTCAAGGATCGCATCGATCATCGCCCCGATGAACTTTCCGGCGGCGAACGCCAACGCGTGGCCATTGCCCGCGCGCTGATTTTTCATCCGCCGCTTCTGCTCGGCGATGAGCCAACCGGCAATCTCGATTCCGCCACCGGCGAAGGAATCCTCTGCCTCCTCGACGAATTGCATCGCGAATACAACAGCACTCTTCTTCTCGTCACGCACAATGACGAAGCCGCCAGCTACTGCGATCGCATCCTCACTTTGCGCGACGGCCAGATCGTAAAATCCGAACGCTCCACGCGGTGCGGCCCCGGGGCCTTGTAATGCTTCTCGCGCTGTGGCTCATCACCCGGCGCCAGTGGCGCGCACATCGAATTCGTGTCGTACTCACCACGCTCGGCATCGCGCTCGGCGTCGCGGTTTTCTTCGCCATCCGCACCGCCAACTTTGCTCTGCTTGATTCGCTTCAGCAGACCGTCGAAAAAGTTGCCGGTAAATCCACGTTGCAAGTCACGGCCGGCGAATCCGGCTTCCCTGAAAATATTCTTGATATCGTTCGCGCCACTCCCGGCGTAAAAGTCGCGGAACCCGTGATCGAAGTTGACGTGCACACCACCTACCCCGGCGAGGGAAATCTCCTTGTTCTCGGCGTGGATACCACGGGCGATCAGCAATTGCGCGACTACGAATTCGATCGCTCCCAAACGGAAATCGTCGATCCCCTCACATATCTCGCGCAGCCCGCTTCGATCATGCTCTCGCGCACCTTCGCCGAGCGCCACAATCTCAAAATCGGAGACACGCTCCCGCTTCTCACTTCCAACGGCCGGAAAGATTTCACGGTCGAAGGAATTTTTAAGCCCGTCGGAATCGGAGAAATCTTCGGCGGCAATATCGCCGTGATGGACGTCTATTCCGCGCAAGTCGTTTTCGCCCGTGGCCACAAATTCGATCGCATTGACCTGATGAATTCCCCCGATGTTCCCATCGCCACCGTGCAGCAGCGCATAAGCGCGCAATTGCCCGACGGATTTCAAGTCGATCGCCCCGAGGCTCGCGGCGCCGATCTTGATAATGCCGTCAGCGCGTTGCGAATCGGCATGCAGATCACCAGTTTCATCGCCCTGCTCGTCGGCGTTTACATCATCTTCAATTCCTTCACCATCGCCGTGAATCAGCGCTGGAAAGAAATCGGCGTCCTGCGCGCCATCGGAGTCGAAGGCCACAACGTCAACCGCATGTTCCTGTGGGAAGCGCTTGTGATGGGCATACTCGGCTCGGCCATCGGAATTGCCGGGGGATATTTTCTGGCCGCCGGTGCCGCAAAAATAATGGGCAATGTCGCCGGCGCGGTTTACGGCGTCGTCTCCTCGCCCGCGCGCGTCCATTGGGACGCCACTTCGGCGCTTGCCGCCATGGCGCTCGGCGTTGTCGCATCCGTGCTCGGCGCCTGGTTTCCTGCGCGAGCCGCGTCGCATCTCGATCCCATCCTCGCCCTGCACAATGTGGAAACGCGGGGCCAGGAACGCGTAGTCGGATGGGGCCGTGTTGCCGTCGGCCTGTCTCTCGCGGCGCTCAGCGTCATTTTGATCGTCCTGTTTCCGCCGCACGTCGGCATGACGTTGCCGTTTTTCTACGGCGCGTTGATGCTGCTGGGTCTCACCGCGCTGCTTCCTATCATGGTTCGCGCGCTCGCCAAGGGCATGCGGCCGGTGATGGATTGGCTCGGGGGTTCCGAAGGCGCCCTTGCGGTCGATTCGCTCATTCAAGCGCCGCGCCGCAGCTCGGCGACAGTCGGAGCGCTGATGGTCGGCCTGATGTTTGTTTTTGCTACCGCGGCCTACATCCAAAGCATCCGCCATGTGATGGATCGCTGGGTGAATCAGATGATCAATTCCGATTTGTTTGTCACCACCTCCACCACTCTTCGTAGTTCCACGTACCACTTCAGCGAAGATCTGGGCCTGAGCATCGCCAAAATTCCCGGCGTCGCGCGCGCCGAAGATGTGCGCTTCACATCCATTCCGTTTCGCGGCGATTCATCCGCGCTGGTGGCGCTCGGCATGGAAGATTTCCTGAATCGCGCCCACGATGCCGTTGAAGATGCCAATCCGAAAACCGTAGCCGCGCAACTTTCTGGCGGCCATGGAATTTTGACTTCCCGGAATTTCGATACGCGTTGGGGGCTCCATGTGGGTGATCGCGTCAGCCTTGACACTCCCACCGGCACGCTCGATTTGCCCATCGTCGGCGTCGTTGACGATTACCGCTCGGAAAAGGGCACGATCTTCATGGACCGCGCGCTCTACAAGCAGCATTGGAACGACAATGCCGTCGATTTCATCGACGTCGATTTGCGGCCCGGAGCCGATCCCAACACCGTGAAGCAATCGATCGAGAATCTCACGGCCGGAAACGAACAGGCTTTCGTTTACACCAATGTCGAGTTCAAGCATTGGGTGTCGGGACTCGTCGACCAATTTTTCTCCCTCGACTACATGCAGTTGGTCGTGGCCGTCTTGGTGGCCATGATCGGTATTGTCAACACGTTGGTCATTTCCGTCTCGGAGCGCCGTCGCGAAATTGGAATTGTTCGCGCCATCGGCGCATTGCGCTCCCAGGTCCGGAAAATGGTGCTGCTCGAAGCCGTCGTGATCTCGGTGATCGGAGTGATCGTCGGCACTCTCGCCGGCGTGCTGGACACTGTATTCATGGCCCACACTCAGTCCGTAATCTTGGTCGGCTACGCGATTCCGTTCTACTTTCCGTGGAGTCTCATCCTGTTGACCCTGCCGGTTGTCATCGCGGCATCCCTCGTGGCCGGCTGGTGGCCTGCGCGCCGCGCCGTCCGCATGCAGGTGATTGAGGCTATCGGCGGTGAATGAATTTGCCCCAACTCGTTCGTGCCGGCCTGCGCGGAGCGCGGCGCTTCAACGGAGAATGCCCATGCCGCCACGCCTGTCTCTGCGCTTCGTTTTGATGTCCGCTGTCTTCGCGCTTTTCGTTCCGCTTCGCGCCGCGCCCAATCCTCAGGCCCCTCCCGATGCTGCCGCCATCATGCGCGGCGTCTATCAGCAGAACACCAGCAAAGATATGACGCTCAAGGCCACACTCGACGTTTACGATAAGCAAGGTCAGATGCTGCGCAAGAAATTCGTTTTGCTGCGCATCGGTTCACTCGGCGATAGCAAAACCCTCGTTCGCTTTACCGATCCCAAAGAAGTCCGCGGCGTGGAATTGCTCTCCATCAATCAGCGCGGCGCGAATGACCGTCAGTGGATCTATATCCCCGCCACCGATCGCGTCCGCAGCGTCGCCACGCGCGAGCGCTCTGAGCGATTCGTCGGCAGCGACTTAACTTACGAAGACATCGCCGAAGATCCGCTCGACGATTTCACCTACCGCCTGCTCAGCGACAACGAACTGATCGACGGCCGCAAAACCTACAAGATCGAAGCCACGCCCGTTGCTCCCGATCGCTCGCAATACAAATTCATCTATTACTGGGTCCTGCAAGACGTCCCCTGCATCATTCACGCCGAAATGTACGATATGGATGGCCACGAAGTCCGCACCCTGCACGGCAGCCAGCTCAAAAAAGAGTCCGGCATCTCCGGTTTCCGCCACATTGAAGTCGCTTCCGTAGCCGACGGCACCCACACTGTCTTCACCATCGATGAAGCCCACTTCAATACCGGCCTGAGCCCCGATCTTTTCACACCCGATGCGCTGGGCAAGCCCCTCCCCGCGAACCTCGGCTCAGCTCCCACCCCCGATCGTTGATCTCGCCGCAAGTCATTTGCCTGAGTTGCCCTGGTAGCCTCTGCGCAATTTAACCTCGGGGCGGAACCCTTTCGAAGCGTTTTGCACAGGCATTTCATTTCGAATAGTCAATTAGTAATTGACCTATCTGTACATATACGCTATGCTTTCTTATGTCCGGTCCGCCGATCGTTCAAAAATCTCGAACCTCCTCCTCTCTTGAGCCGGCGGCGCTCCGCCCGATCCCCGCCGGTATCCTCTTTTTTCCGCACAACATATTTGTTTTCAATTTCTTACGCGCTCTTTCATGCCGCGCGACTCCTCTAAGCTGTTTGTTTTCAGTAGATTGTACAAAGAGTGCGTATCTCGCTGATATGAAACATTTTCATCTCTCTGTGTTTTCAAATACATCCGCACTCTTTTGCTGCATCCCTTGCATTTACAGCGAGTTAGCAAAATGCACCGGGGGTGTATACCCCCGATTTTTGAGCGCCGCCCCTCCTTTTCTGCCCCGCCCCTCGAGCCGAATCCCAAAGGACCTCGTTCACTGTGCTTCACCATATCCGTCACACTTCGCTTCGCAGATTTCCAAAGTTGGCGGTTCTCCCACGCGCTTAGGAAGGCGCGTGAGGATCCCGGACAACCTCGTTCGGAATCGCCGTTCGCGGCATGTCGCGAATGAAATTCGCTTTTTCCGTCATGGTTCGGCGCTATGCTGTGTGTTCTTTCGGGAGGGCTTTCAGCGGATCATGGCTATTCAAAATAGCGCCGCATCATACTCAACACGCGGGCGATTCTGGGCGATGGCTGCGGTTTTTCTCCTGGCTGTCGCGGCGGCATTCGCGCAAAATGCGGCGCCCACTCCCGCGGACATCGAATCGCGTGTCGATTCCATTCTCGGCAAAATGACGCTCGATGAAAAAATAGATCTCATCAGCGGTGTTGATGATTTCTACGTGCGCGGCGTTCCCCGCCTCGGCGTGCCGCGGCTAAAAATGGCTGATGGACCTATCGGCGTCCGCAACTACGGTCCCGCAACCACCATGGCCGGCGGCATCGCGCTTGCTGCCACATGGGATCCGCAACTTGCCGTGCGCGTCGGCACGGAGATTGGCCGCGACGCCCGCGCCAAGGGCGTGAACTTTCTGCTCGGCCCCGGCGTGAACATTTATCGCGCGCCGATGAATGGCCGGAACTTCGAGTATTTCGGCGAGGATCCATTCCTCGCCTCGCGCATCGCGGTCGGCTATATCGACGGCGTTCAAAGCCAGGGTGTCAGCGCCACAATCAAGCATTTCATGGGTAACAATTCGGAATTCGATCGCCACAACACCGACGATCGACTCGACGAACGCACGCTGCGCGAATTGTACTTGCCTGTCTTTGAAGCGGCCGTGAAAGAAGCCCACGTTGGCGCCGTGATGGATTCTTACAACCTCACTGATGGCGCGCACATGACGCAGAACACAATGCTCGACACTGACATCCTGAAAAAAGAGTGGGGATTCCAAGGTGTGCTCATGTCCGATTGGGATGCCACCTACGACGGTGTGGCCGCCGCCAATGCCGGCCTCGATCTTGAAATGCCGTCCGGCAAATTCATGACCCGGCAGACGCTTGAGCCCGCGATTCAGCAGGGCCAGGTTTCCGAAGCCACGATCGATGACAAAGTGCGCCGCATCTTGCGCGACGCCGTGCGCTTCAGTTGGCTCGACCGCGATCAGCTCGATTCCTCCATTCCGCGTTACAACCAGCAGGGCCGCGAAGTTGCACTGCAGGCCGCGCGAGAAGCGATGGTCTTGTTGAAAAACGATGGCGGCGTGCTCCCGCTCGATAAAACCGCGATCCATTCGATCGCGATTATCGGTCCTGACGCTTACCCTGCCGTTCCGGACGGCGGGGGCAGTGCGCATGTCGAGCCGTTTCACGCGATCAGTTTCCTCGAAGGAATCGGCAACTATCTTGGCCCCGCTACGAAAGTGTATTCAGCTCGCGGCGTGCCCACCGTCTCGGAGTTGGCCGACGCGACGCAATTTTCGACCACGCCGAACGGCAGTGAAGCGGGGCTGCGCGCCGAATATTTCCCGAGCGCCGAACCGGCAGGTACACCGGCCGTAGCGCGCGTGGATGCTCATGTCAATTTCGGCTCGGATTCCAGCATGCAACTTCCGGCAAATGCGTCTTCGACGCGCTGGACGGGTTACTACGCGCCCGCCAGCGCCGGCTCCTACGACGTTATCGTCCAGTCCACTGGTGAGGATGGCGGCTTTTACCGCCTGTACGCGGACGACAAGCTTGTGCTCGACCATTGGAAAATTTCGCCCGCGATGATCGATTACGCCACGCTCGACCTCACCACCGCGCCTCACAAAATCGTCCTTGAGCAGCGCGGCCGTCCCTACTGGCATGGCCTTCTCCTCAGAATGGGAATCGTCGCGCGCGCAAACTACGTCGATGCCGAAGCCAGGAAGCTCGCGGCCCAGGCTGACGTGGTCGTCGTTGCCGCCGGTTTCGATTCTGAAAGCGAAAGCGAAGGCTCCGATCGCACGTTCGGCCTGCCGCCCGGTCAGGATGATCTGATTAAAGCGATGACAGCCGCCAATAAAAACACAATCGTCGTTGTGACTTCCGGGGGCGGCGTGGACATGCGCGCGTGGATCGATAAAGTTCCCGCGCTCATCGAAGCCTGGTATCCCGGTCAGGAAGGCGGCACCGCGCTCGCAGAAATTTTATTCGGCGACGTCGATCCCTCGGGCCGCCTGCCCGTCACCTTCGATCGCAGTTGGGAAGAAAGTCCGGTTCACGACAGCTACTATCCCGGCGACGGCTCAACGCTTGTTAAATACAGCGAAGGAGTGTTCAACGGTTATCGCGGTTACGATCGCGCCGGTCGAAAGCCGTTGTTCCCCTTCGGCTACGGCCTTTCCTACACCACGTTTTCCTTCTCGCATGTCGCAATCACCCCCTCAACCTCAAGCGATGGTGGTTGCGAAGTCTCCTTTGATGTAACCAACACTGGCGCGCGCGAAGGCTCCGAAGTCGCCGAAGTTTATGTTGGCGACACGCATGCCAGCGTGCCGCGCCCGCCCAAGCAACTCGAAGGATTTACAAAAGTGAATTTGAAACCGAAGGAGACGCGTCGCGTCACCGTGAGCCTCAATCGCCGCTCGCTCTCGTACTACGATGTGACGGGAAAAACCTGGCGTGCCGATCCCGGAAAGTTTCAGATCCTTGTGGGAAGTTCAGCCGAGCAAATCGATCTGCGTGGCACTCTAACGCTCACGGCTGGCGAACCGAATGCCGCGAGTTCCGTGCACGTCGCGTCGGGAAACGCCACGTCAGGGAACAATCGTTAGCAGAAGATCTTTCGCTTCGACCTGTGATCCGGTCGCGACCAAAATCTTCGCGACGCGGCCAGCGATTGGCGCGTAAATATTAGATTGCATTTTCATCGCTTCAAGCGTCATTAATTTTGCGCCGCGCGCCACGAGTTGATTCGCTTGCACCGCGATTCCGGAAATTAATCCGGGTGTCGGCGCCGCCACCTGACCCGCGTCCGCGGGATCGGCTTTGGGATTCGCGCGCGCCGCAACGCGCAACGCGCGGTCGCGCACCGTAACTTCGCGCGGCTGTCCGTTCAGTTCAAAAAATAGCAGCCGCGTACCGTCGGGCCGCGAATCGCCCACAGCAAGGAATTTTATGATCAGCGCTTTTCCCGATTCGATTTCCGCCGTGATTTCGTCGCCCGGCTTCAGTCCGTAAAAAAATGCCGGCGTCGGCAGCACGCTCACGTCGGAATAGCTGCGCCGGAAGCGATCGAATTGCGCGAACACTTCGGGGTAAAGCAGCGACGTGAGCAACTCGTCGAGGTGCACACTGTGTTCCACCTGTTTTTCGAGCGCGGCTTGTGCCGCCGCAAAATCAACCGCCGGCAAACTTGCGCCGGGGCGTCCCGCATGAGGTTCTTCGCCGCGCAAAATAATGCTCTGAAGTTTTTTCGGCCAGCCTCCCGGCGGCGTTCCCAGGCTGCCCGCGAACATTTCAACCACGGAATTCGGCAGAGCCAGATTGTGTTTGGTGTCCAATTGCAGAAGGTCGTCCGGCCGCATTTCATTCGCCACCAGAAACATCGCCATGTCGCCCACGACTTTGCTCGACGGCGTCACTTTCACAATGTCGCCGAACAGTTGATTCACCTCCGCGTACACTCGCTCCACTTCGTGCCAGCGGTGCCCGAGCCCCATCGACACAGCCTGCTCGCGCAAATTGGTGAATTGCCCGCCGGGAATTTCGTGCTGATAAATTCGCGCAGACCCCGTTCCCGGACTCGAATCGAATGCCGCGTAATATTTGCGAACCACTTCCCAATAATCCGAACACTCATTCAGAGCTTCGATGTCGAGACCCGTTTCGCGCGCCGTGTGGCGCAGCGATTCCACAAGCGAATTCAGATTAGGCTGGCTCGTACCGCCGCTCATCGCGGAAACAGCGGCGTCGGCCACATCCACGCCGGCATCCGCGGCCATCAGAATGGACGCGCCGGCCAAGCCACTCGAATCGTGGGTGTGAAAGTGAACGGGAATTCCGATTTCTTCGCGCAGCGCTTTCACCAATTGGAATGCGGCGTAGGGCTTGCAAAGTCCGGCCATATCTTTGATTGCCAAAAAATGCGCGCCGAGTTTTTCCAACTCCTTCGCCATTTTCACGTAGTAGCCAAGCGAATATTTCGGGCGGCCCGGGTCCAAAATGTCGCCGGTGTAACAAATTGCCGCCTCACACACGGCGCCGGAGTCCATCACGGCGTCCATGGCCACTCGCATGTTCTCGATCGAATTCAGCGAATCGAAAATGCGGAAAATATCCATGCCTTGGCGTTGCGCTTCGTGGACAAATGCGGCAACGACATTGTCTGGATACGACGTGTAACCGACGGCGTTCGCGCCGCGCAGCAGCATCTGCAAGCAAATATTCGGAACGCTCTCGCGCAATTCGCGCAGGCGTTGCCAGGGATCTTCGTGCAGAAATCGCAGCGCCGTATCGAATGTGGCTCCGCCCCACATCTCAAGACTGAACAAGTTCGAGAGCCTGTGCGCGACCGCGGGCGCCGTGGCCAGAAGATCGCGCGTGCGAACGCGGGTGGCCAAGAGCGATTGATGCGCATCGCGAAACGTGGTGTCCGTAATCAGCAGTCGTTTTTCGTTGCGCGCCCATTCCGCGAAGCGTTTCGGTCCGAGCGAGAGCAAGAGTTGCCGCGAACCAGCCGGTGCGGCGCTCTTGGACTTTTCCGAAGTTTCGCGAGGAGTCGGCGGCGTCTCGAACACACTCGGCGCGGCCTTGCCCTTCACTTCCGGATTGCCGTTCAGAATCACATCGCCGAGATACGCGAGCAATTTCGTCGCGCGGTCCGCGCGGCGCGGCATGCGAAACAATTCAGGCGATTCATCGAGGAAACGAGTGGTGACGCCGCCGCTTTGAAAGGTTGGATGGTGGACCACATTTTCGAGGAACGGAATATTCGTCTTCACGCCGCGGATGCGGAATTCACGCAACGCGCGATCCATGCGCTGGCACGCTTCGGGCAGTGTGATGCCCCACGCGGTGACCTTCACCAGCAGCGAATCGTAATAAGCGGAAAGCGCCGCACCGGCGTAAGCCGTGCCGCCATCCAAACGAATTCCGAAACCCGCGGGCGAGCGATACGTGGTGAGTTTTCCGTAATCGGGCGCGAAATTATTTTCAGGATCTTCGGTTGTGACGCGGCATTGAAGCGCGGAGCCGTACAAAGGAATGGCGTCCTGCTGCGGAAGACCGAGCGGCGGTTCGTGCAGCCGATGCCCCTGCGCGACCAGAAATTGCGAGCGAACCAGGTCGATCCCGGTCACCACTTCGGTGACGGTGTGCTCCACCTGAATGCGCGGATTTACTTCGATGAAGTACCAATGACCGGAATCCGCATCGAGCAGGAATTCGACGGTACCGGCATTGCGGTAACCCGCGCCTTTCGCGAGGCGCACAGCGGCGCCGCACAATTCGCGGCGAATTGCCGGATCGAGATTCGCCGCCGGCGCGACTTCGATCACTTTCTGATGACGGCGCTGCACGGAGCAATCGCGCTCCCAGAGATGCAATACATTGCCGTGATCGTCGCCGAGAATCTGCACTTCGATGTGCCGCGCGCGCGCCAAATATTTTTCGATGAAGACAGACGCATCGCCGAACGCGCCGAGCGCTTCGCCTTGCGCTTCTTCGAGAAGCGCCGCGAGTTGACCTGCCTCGCGCACAATGCGCATACCGCGGCCGCCTCCGCCCATCGCGGCTTTCAAAATCACGGGATAGCCGAGCTTCGCAGCGGTGCGTTGCGCTTCTTCCACCGAGCGCACCGGCGCTTCGGTGCCGGGCAGCACGGGCACGCCGACGGAAGCGGCCAGGCGGCGCGCCGAAGTTTTGTCGCCGAGCATTTCAAGAAGTTCCGGTGTGGGTCCGATGAAAGTGATGCCGGCTTTGTGGCAAGCGCGCGCGAATGCGGGATTTTCGGAGAGAAATCCGTAGCCGGGATGAATCGCGTCGACATTTTTTTCGAGCGCCAGGGCCACGATGCCGTCGATATCCAAATACGCTTCGACGGGCCCTTTCCCAGCGCCGATCAGGTACGCCTCATCGGCTTTGAACCGATGGAGACTGAGCCGATCTTCCTGGGAATAAATAGCGACCGTGCGCAGGCCCAGTTCATCGGCGGCGCGCAGGATGCGAATGGCGATTTCGCTGCGATTGGCTGCTAGGATTTTCCGCATGTTCCGGTTCTGAATCTTATCCGAAGTCGCGTGGCCAAGGAATGCCTAAGCGCGGCGCCGCTGGGCAACGCGCGGCGACGCGCCGCCGCATCGATTTAAATCTTCGCGGCGGGGGCGGCGTCAAGAACTTCCCGGTAAAAAGCTTCATAAATCGGAATGATATCGTTTGCGCAATATTTTTTGCGCGCATTGACGCGCGCGCGCTGGCCCATTTCGCGGCCGCGGCCCGGGCTGGTCAATATCTCAAGCGCGAATTTCGCCGCGGAGACGACATCCCGCGGAGCCACTAGATATCCGTCCACACCATTGTCGACAACTTCGGGCATGCCGCCGGCGTCCGTGCCGATCACGGGGACTTCGCATGCCATGGCTTCCAGCGCGGCCAAGCCGAACGACTCAAGATCCGACGGCAGGAGAAACAAATCCGCGACTCCGAGTTTTTCCTGAACGCGATCCTGCTTGCCGAGAAAAACAACGTCGCGTCGCAATTTCTTCTGGCGCACCAGCCATTCCGCCGAGCCTCGATCCGGGCCGTCTCCGATGAGCACGAGCTTGGCCGGAATTTTCTCTCGCACCAGCGCGAAAATCTCGATCACGTCCGTCACGCGTTTCACCGGGCGAAAATTTGAAAGATGCATCAAAATCGGCTCGCCGTCAGGCGCCCATTTCGCGCGCAATTCGGGATCGTCGGCGCGAAAATAAAGGTCGCAGTTCACGAAATTCGGAATCACGGCGATGGGACGCTTGATGTCAAATTCGGCCAGCGTCCGCTCTTTCAGATAATTCGAGATCGCGGTGACGCCGTCGCTCTGCTCGATGGAAAATTTCGTGATCGGCAGATAGCTGCGATCGTTGCCGACGAGAGTGATGTCCGTGCCGTGCAGCGTGGTGATAAACGGCAAGCGCCGCGCGCCGGCCATGGAACGCGCGAGCAACGCGCTCACGGAATGCGGAATGGCGTAGTGCACGTGCAGCAAATCGAGACCCGCCGATTCGCCCACCTCAAACATTTTCACCGCGAGGGCCAGCGTATAGGGCGGGTAATTGAACAGCGGATAATTCGTGGCCTCGACCTCATGGAAGTAAACGCGATCGTTCGGGGCTCCCATGCGAATCGGCGGGGCGTAGCTGATGAAATGGATTTCGTGCCCGCGCGCGGCGAGTTCAAGACCCAATTCCGTGGCCACAACACCGGAGCCGCCGTACGTGGGATAGCATGTGATGCCAATCTTCATCGCGCATTCACTCTACCAGCGCCCCGCAGCCCGGGGCAAACATCGCCATTTCTGGCCCCGCGAGCGGACCACGGCTACCATGAGTGCGGTTGTGGTATACCTTTCGTGGCGCCATCGCGAAGCAAAAATCACACCTGCGCATCGAGGACACGGTTCATGACGGCACGAAGGCCCTGGACGGAAGCTCGGCGCTGTAAATTCGGCGAAACGATGATTCCACAATCGACATCGTTGAATGGTTTTCTGCGCATCTTGACGCGCGCGATCCTTCCCGCGTCGCTGGCCGTAGTTGTGGCGCTCGCCGGCTTGAGCGTCGTCGCGCAGGCACCATCTCCGACGCAAGTGGACATCGCGCCCGCACCGGATGCGCAAGCTCTCGCAATCGATCGTGGCGCCACAGGTCTGTGGCAGATTCTGCTGAAACTGCACACGCGCGCGAGCCTGATTCAAATCGTGGCCCATCCGGATGATGAAGACGGCGGCATGCTGACATATGAATCGCGCGGGCAGGGCGCGCGCGTGATCTTAATGACGCTGAATCGCGGCGAGGGCGGCCAGAATGAGATGAATGACGACTATTGGGACGCACTCGGCTTGGACCGCACAATGGAATTGCTCGCGGCGGACCGCTATTACGGCGCGAATCAGTATTGGGGCACAGAGATCGATTACGGCTTTTCAAAAACCAAAGAGGAAGCGCTTGAGAAATGGACGCACGAGCGCGTATTGAGCGACGCCGTCCGCGTGGTGCGCATGACGCGCCCGTTGGTGGTGACCTCGGTCTTCATCGGCGGCCCTACCGATGGCCACGGTCAACATCAGGTGTCGGGCGAAGTGGCGCAGGAAGTTTTCAAAGCCGCGGGCGATCCGAATGCTTTCCCCGACCAAATCAAGGAAGGCCTTCGGCCGTGGACACCGCTGAAGGTTTATTCGCGTGTACCCGGCAACGCGATCCGGCCGCAGGGAATATTCGATTCGGCCAGCGGACAATGGGCGCCCGCGCGCTTCCAGGATTACGTGAATAACACCTGGATCGAAGGCTTGCCTGCGATCAATCTTCGCGTGGCGGAAGGCACTTACGATCCGTTGCTGGGCGCCGCGTATAACCAAATCTCGCGCGAAGGATGGGGTTTTCAGAAGTCGCAGTACGGCGGGCCGATTATCCCCGAGGCTGGTCCGGCTTCCACGCCGTATCACCGTTTCGGCTCGCTGGTGAAAAGCGACGATCAGGAGCAATCGTTTTTCGACGGCATCGATGTTTCGCTCGCGGGCATCGCGAACCTTGCGAAGGATGGCGACGCGACGTTTCTACGGCAAGCGCTTGCCGCAATCAACGCACGGGTGGAACAAGCCATGACCCAGTTTTCGGCCGATCGCCCGGAAAAAATCGCGGGAACGCTGGCGGAGGGATTGAAAGCCACTACGGCGCTGATCGATCAGGTGAACGCGAGCGATCTTTCCGCCGAATCAAAATACGACGTGCTGTACGAATTGAGAATCAAGCAAGCGCAATTCAACGACGCGCTCGCGATCGCACTAGGATTCGAGTTCGACGCCGTGATCGCGCCGGCGCCCGCCGGAGCGGAGGGCAGACCGGGAGGTCAGTTTGGCGGCGAAGGCGGCGGGTTCGGGCCTGGGGATACATTCCAATCCGCGATTCCCGGCCAAAATATTTATGTTCGTGCGCACGCCGCAAATCAAGGCACGGAAGCGATCGAGCTCAAGCGTGTTTGGCTCGAGGGTCCGCAAGGTGGGACGCACGCAGACGCACAAAGCGGCGAGTGGAAAATCGATGTGGATGGAAAAACGCAGGGCGGAACTTTAGCCGGCGGCTCCGCCGTCGACCAGCGTTTCAGCGTGAACGTGCCGGCAAGCGCAGCGCCGACAGCGCCCTACTTTACACGGCCCAATGTCGAGCAGCCTTATTACGATCTGACGGATGCGCGCTATAGGAATCTATCATTCACGCCGTATCCGCTTTCGGCGTGGGCCGAGTTCACGTACGACGGCGCCACAATTCGCGTCGGGCAACTCGTCGACACGGTGTCGCGGCAGACAGGGCTCGGCGCGGTAAAAAATCCACTGGTGGTGACGCCGGCGATTTCCGTGGCGATCTCGCCGAGCGCCGGGATCGTCCCGCTGGGCCAAAAACAATTCACGCTGACGGCTACGATCAAGAGCGAAGTGAAAGGCGCGGCGCAGGGAACGGTGAAACTTGATTTGCCCGAGGGCTGGCGCGCGATGCCGGCGAGCGCTCCATTTTCCACGACGATCGAAGGCGAAACGCAAAGCGTGCAATTCCGCATCGATCCCGTGGGCCTCGCGGAGAAAAGCTACCAAGTGACCGCGATCGCGACCTACGGCGGCAAAGATTACAAGACCGGCTTTGTAACTACGGGATATCCCGGCCTTAGACCCTACAATCTTTACTCGCCCGCGGAGTACCGCACATCGGGCGTGAACGTGAAGATGGCGAGCGGTCTGAACGCCGGATACATCGAGGGAACGGGAGACGATGTGCCCGGCGCGCTCGAAGCGCTGGGAGTGCACGTTCATTTTTTGAGCGCGCAAGACATAGCCGCGGCGGATCTGAAAAAATATGACGTCATCGTGATGGGAGTGCGATCGTATTCGGTGCGGCCGGAGCTGGCGGCGAACAACAGCCGCCTGCTTGAGTATGTGAAAAATGGCGGCGTGATGATCGTTCAATATCAAGCTGCCGGGCAGTATCGGCCGAGCGATGGCCCTTATCCGCTTACTATCGGATCGCAGATTGTCGTGGACGAAGACAGCGCGGTCCAGATTCTAAACCTGAAGGATCCCGCGCTTTCGTGGCCCAATCAAATCACCGCCGACGATTTCAAAGGCTGGTATGAGGAGCGCGGCCACGGTTTCGCGAGCGAATGGGATTCGCAGTATGACGCGCCATTTGAAATGCACGACGCAGGCCAGGAGCCGCAAAAAGGCGGGATGCTTTTCGCGCGATACGGAAGGGGCGCGTACGTCTATGTTGCATTCGCGCTTTACAGGCAACTGCCCGAGGGTGTGCCAGGCAGCTACCGATTGATGGCGAACCTGCTCAGCCTGCCGAAAAATCCGCAATTGGCAACGAAAGCAAAACCGCCGGCGCCTAAATCCGCGGTGGCGCCGTCGCGCTAAACATTCTTCGCATCCAGGGTAAATATGACTGCGGCGCCTCGCGCCGGTATAATGCGCTCGATGCCGTCAATCGATGAATTGCCTCGTTGGCTGTTCGCTTCCGATCCGGAGTGGCGCCCGGGATTCCTGAAAGCGCGCTGGCTTTTCATGCGCGCCCTCGGATTTATTTTCTTCTCCGCGTTTTTCTCGCTGCTGTTTCAGATTCGGGGTTTGATTGGCCCCGACGGACTTCTACCCGCGGACGAATACTTGAAGGATGTGGCCCAGTATTTTGATTTTGGGCTGGCGCGCTTCTGGGCAGCGCCAACGCTGTACTGGTTTTCATCGAGCGATCGCGCGTTGCTTATCGTAGTTTGGATCGGCATCGCGGCTTCGGTGTTGCTGATGCTGAATCTTTGGCCGCGCGCTACGACGTTTATTTGCCTTGTCGCATTCCTTGCCTTCATCAGCGCCGCGCAGGATTTTTCCAGTTACCAGTCGGACGGCATGCTGCTGGAAGCCGGCTTCCTGTGCTTGTTCTTCGCGCCGCCGGGTTTGCGGCCGGGCCTGGGCCGAGCGCATCCGCCGTCGCGCGTGAGCTGGTTTCTTCTGGTGTGGCTCAATTTCCGGATTTATTTCGAGTCCGGCATAGCGAAGATACTGAGCCACGATCCGCAATGGCACGGGCTAACGGCGATGGATCAGTATTATCAGAACGGTCCGCTGCCCACGTGGATCGGCTGGTACGTGCAGCATTTGCCGCACAAATTTCACGCCACAGTTGTGGTCTACATATTGGCGGTTGAGCTGGTGCTGGCGTTTCTGATGTTTCTACCGCGGAAATTTCGCATCGTTTTGTTTTTCATCATCACACCGATGCAGATTTCGATCATCCTGACGGCAAATTACGCGTTTCTGAATTACATCGTGCTCGCACTCGGAATTCTGCTGCTGGACGACCGGTTCCTCGATCGATTTTGGCGCGCACGCAACGCCGCGCCAGCGCTGCCCGAATCTCAGCCAGTGGATTCCGGCGCCGGCGCGGCTGTCCCGAAACCGGTGCCTGAATGGCGCGCGGCGCTCGATGATTTCCGTTTCTACACGGGCATACCCTGGCTGGTGGTGAATTTTTATGTCACGGCGACGCTGCTCGTGCTGATGGTTTGGTCCAGCGCGCCACTTCCCATTGCGCCGGTGCGCTGGCTTGAGCCGTTCCGCGTGGCCAATGAATTCGGTTTGTTTGCCAGCATGACGCCCAACCGTTACGAAATCGAGTTTCAGGGTTCTGCCGACGGGAAAACGTGGACGGCCTACTCGTTTCGTTACAAGCCGCAGGACATTTCGAGCGCGCCAAGAATTTACGCGCCCTATCAACCGCGTTTCGATTGGAATCTGTGGTTCGCATCGCTTGGTTTTTGGCGCGAGTATCCGTTTGTGTTGAATACAGAAGAGCGGTTGCTCGAAGGCTCTCCGGACGTGTTGGCGCTTTTCGCGAACAATCCATTCCCGAACCAGCCACCGCTTCAGGTGCGCGCGGTGAGGTGGCAATATTGGTTCACCGATCGCGCCACTAAACGCTCGACGGGACAATGGTGGCGCCGGCAACTTATCGGGTTGTACGCGCCGGTGCTTGAGCGCGAGCCGGATGGGAAATATCTGATTGTTGACTGGCCTGGCGGGGCCTCGGCCGCTCCCTGACGGGCTGAAGGCTCGCGGAGGTGTCCTGTAAATCTCCCATAAGTCTAACAATGTGAATTACTTAACTAAAGTTCCAGGACCTTTGGGTGGGGCCACTGGGACCGTCTGTCCATTGGTGCAAATGGGGCTGGCCGATAGATTCGCTACACGCAGCCGGGGTGCCATGAGCTGAGATTCACCCCCGGAACACACTGAGGTGTTAGCGATGTTACTGGCCCTGGCAGTTTTGCTCCTTCAGCCGCAAGTTCATCCGCAGCCTTCAATCGATATTTCGAAACTCGACGCGTCCGCGGCCGTTTCGAGCGCCGCGGTGTCAGGCCGCTCGGATGCCGTGGCGAGATCTTCTGCCGAACCGGCAGCGAGCGCCGCATATACGCCTGTGTTCCCGGCGGCGACAGCTTCGGCAACACCGGCAGCGGCCCCGGCCGAAACACCAGCGGCTTCGCCGGAGCCGCTTCCTGCCGCGCCCATTGTGCTGAGTCCGGCGCCGGATTCGGCCACCGAGTCGTCTTCACTGGCACTGAGCACGCCGCCGATCTCGGCCGGGCAGACCAACCCTTTTAAGGCCGCGATGTTCAGTGTGATCGATCCGAAATTCGAAACGCGTCGCGATCAGCGGATGTGGACGGCCCTCTCCATCGCGCAACACACCGGCGCGGGATTTGATTCATGGACGACACGCCGTGAGATTTCGTCGGGCCAAGGCGTGGAGATGAATCCATTCCTGAAGCCATTCGCGGATAATAATTCGCTTTACGTCGTGATGCAGATCACGCCGGTGGCGCTGGACTATGTGGCGCGCCGCATGATGTACAGCAGCCACACCTGGGAGCGAAAAATCTGGTGGATGCCGCAAGTTCTGGGCACCGCGAGTTCCTTCGCGGCCGGCGCACACAACCTGGGCGTGCGCGCCACGACTGTGCAGTAAGTTAGCTTTCTTTCCTCTCTCGATCTCTTCCTCCCGCCCGAGGCGGAGACACGGCGGCTCCCCTGCAAGCGATTGCAGCGGGAGCCGCGTCGCTGTAGCATCACCCCCAAGAATTTCCAACCGGAGGCGTCATGGCGGCTGTGGAAGCGGCTGCGGTTCCCGCGTTGCGCGCCGCCGACCCTGTGTTCTCGCCGGGCGGGCGACTGGTTTCGCTCGATGTGTTTCGCGGCGCCACGATCGCGGCCATGATTCTGGTGAACGATCCGGGTACGTGGGAACACATTTACTGGCCGCTCGAGCACGCCGAATGGAATGGATGGACGCCGACGGATTTAATCTTCCCGTTTTTTCTTTTGATCATGGGCGTGGCCATGACGTTTTCTTTCGCCGCGCGCCTGAATCGCGGCATGGGACGCGGGCGATTGGCGTGGCACGTTTTCACGCGCAGCGTGATCCTGTTCGCGATCGGAATTTTTCTGAACACGTTTCCGGATTTTTCCTGGCACACGCTGCGCTTTATGGGCGTGCTTCAGCGGATCGGGATTTGCTATCTCGCCGCGGGTTTGTTGTATCTCTCGAGTTGGCGAGTTCAGACGCAGGCGGCAGGCGCGCCGCGCGCAAAATGCAATTGGGTTTTTATCGCGGGCTGCGCCTTCGTGATCCTGATGGGGTATTGGGCGGCGATGAAATTCGTGCTCGTGCCTGGGTACGGGGTGGGACATCTGGATCCGCAAGGAAATCTCGGCGCGTATCTCGATCGCAAGATCATGGGTGGCCATCTTTGGGATCAGTCCGTCACGTGGGATCCCGAGGGTCTGTTGAGCACGTTGCCTGCGATTGCCTCCACGCTGTTCGGAATTCTCGCCGGCGAATGGCTGCGTTCCCCGCGAACCGGCACACGAAAAGCGGCGTGGCTGGCCGCGGCCGGTGCGGTGCTGCTGGTTCTGGGGCGGCTCTTGCATCCATTTTTCCCCATCAACAAGAATCTTTGGACGAGCACGTTTGTGATTTTTACCGGTGGATTCGCCGTGCTGCTTCTGGCGGCGTGCTACTGGCTTGTGGATTTAAAGGGCTACCGGCGCTGGGCCGCGCCGTTTCTGGTGTTCGGAAGAAACGCCATCGCGGTTTATTTTCTTTCGATGCTTCTGGTCAAGGCCGCTATCAGTTTTGGTCTCCGAGATTCCGACGGCGATTTTCAGACCTGGTATGAATGGTTCTACAACACGCTGTTCGCGCCACACGCCAGTCCAAGAAACGCTTCGCTGGCCTTCGCAATTTTTTACGTACTGCTATGGCTTGTGCTGATGTGGCCGCTTGACCGCAAGCGCATCTACCTCCGGATCTGAAGCCACGAAGATGTATTCCGGGCAGCGGAGTTCCGTCATAATGCGCGTGTGTCAGAGCCGATCTTGAATCCCGACGCCGCGGCGACCTCGGCCGAACCAATCGCCGTCTTGCCTGCCGACGCTCCGATCATTCGCGCTCGCGGCATCGAAAAATTCTACACACAACCCGACGGCAGCCGCGTTGAAATCATCGCGCCGACCGATCTCGATGTTTTTCCCGCGCACATCGTGGCCTTGCTCGGACCGTCTGGCTGCGGCAAATCGACTTTGCTGCGAATTTTGGCGGGCTTGGCCGCGCCCTCGGCTGGGGAAGTGTTGTGGCACGAACGTCCGCTCGATTGCCAAGTGCCGAATGTTGGCATCGTGTTCCAAAGTTTTGCGCTATTCCCGTGGCTGACGGTGCTGGACAACGTTGAGGCGCCGCTCGAAGCGCGCGGCGTGGCTGCTGCCGAGCGTCGCGCGCGCGCCGTGCGCATTTTGGATGCCGTGGGACTCGACGGCTTCGAGAGCGCCTATCCCAAGGAATTGTCCGGCGGCATGAAGCAGCGCGTTGGATTTGCGCGCGCTCTCGTGGTGCAGCCGGAAGTGCTGTTCATGGACGAACCGTTCTCCGCGCTCGATGTGCTTACGGCCGAAACGCTGCGCGGCGAATTGCTGGAGCTGTGGTTCGAGCACAAAATTCCCACGCGGTCAATTTTTCTGGTCACGCACAACATTGAGGAAGCTGTGGTGCTGGCCGATCGCATCATCGTGCTTGGAACTCATCCGGCGCACATCCGCGCTGATTTTCAGGTCGCGCTGGCGCATCCGCGGAAGCGCAAGGACAAAGAGTTCCTCGATCTAGTCGATCGCATTTATCAGGTACTCACGCAGCCGAACACTGATTTCGCGGCGCCGGCGGCATCCGCGGTGAGTGGTCCGACTCGCGCCGCAACGCGCTACCCGTTGTTGCCGCAGACGCGCCCCGGCGGAATGGGTGCGCTCCTCGAACTTCTGGCCGATCGCGGAGGCCGCGAGGATCTGCATGCGCTGGCGGCCGCGTTATCGCTTGATGTGGACGATTTGCTGCCGATCGTCGAAACCGCCGAGTTGCTTGGATTCCTCACGGTCGATCAAGGCGATGGCCGGATTTCGCCGACCGGCCAAGCTTTCGCCGCGGGCAGCATTCTTGAGAGGAAACAATTGTTTCGCAGTGCCGCGCTAGAGCGCGTGTTGCTGTTGCGCCAGATAGAAGAAGCGCTCCGCGCGAAGACCGATCACACCCTGTCCGACGATTTCTTCCGCGATCTTCTGGAAGAGCAATTCAATCCCGACGTCGCGAACCGCCAATTTGAAACCGCAATTCAGTGGGGACGCTATGCCGAAATCTTCGATTACGATGCCGACCGCGGCCGCCTGGTGTTGACGGAACCCTCAGCGCTGGATCAAGAATGAGAAAAAGCAATCAGAAATAAACGCGTGTCCTTCCTGGCTTCCACCACCGCCCAGCCCGAACCCCGAATCTTCCGCCGCTTTTTCGCCGAGCGGCGAGTGGAATCGCGGTTGGTGGATGCCGTTGTTTTCGCCGCGCTGGCCCTGGTGATTTGCGGTCTTTGGCGCACGGGTCACGCCTGGACGCAGCCCGCGGTTCCGGAAGCGAGCATTTCGATGCGCCCGTGGGCGCTTCCGGGTTACGCGTTCGATTCGCTGTTGCGCATCGCCATAGCCTATGTGCTGAGCCTGGTCTTCGCCATCGCTTATGGATACGCCGCGGCGCGCTCGGCCGCGGCTGAGCGCATTCTGATTCCGTTGCTCGACGTGCTGCAATCCATCCCCGTGCTCAGTTTTCTGCCGGCGGTGATGCTCGCAATGGTCGCGCTGTTTCCATCGCGCCAAGCCGGCCTTGAACTCGGCTCAATTCTGCTGATCTTTACGGGGCAAGCCTGGAACATCGCTTTCAGCATGTACGCTTCGCTAAAAGCCATTCCCACTGAGCTCAAAGAAGCGGCGCGCGTTTATCGTTTCAGTCCATGGCAGCGGTTCGTTGAACTCGAATTGCCCTACGCGGCCATCGGTCTGGTTTGGAATTCGATGATGTCGGTGGCGGGCGGCTGGTTTTTCCTGATGGCGTGCGAAATGTTTGAGTTGGGCAATCGCGATTTTCGTTTGCCGGGTCTCGGCTCATATCTGCAACGCGCTTCCGGCGATGGCGACACCAAGGCAATCGTTTGGGGGCTCGCGGCGATGATCGGAGTCATCGTCCTGCTCGATCAACTTCTGTGGAGACCGGTAATCGCGTGGGCCGATAAATTCAAAATGGAATCCGTAGGCGCCGCGAGCGGCTCGCGCTCCGCCGTGCTCACCCTGTTGCGCCGCTCTGAAATCTTCGCCGCGTTCCACCGCCGGGCGGTCGCGCCCGCGGGCGAGCGATTAATGCTGTCGCTTTGCCAGCCGGCTGGAGAATCGCTTGATGCCGCCGCGGCTACCGACTTGGCGTCGCGGCGAGGCTGGCGGCGAACCAGCCGGCGCGCCACGGCGTACGCAGCAGGCATCGCGGTCACGGTGTGGCTTGCGCTGCATGGTTACAAGCTTGTTGTGGAGTTGGGTTCGTCGGAGATGCTGGCACTTCTTCGCGGCGCGGCGTACACGTTTCTTCGCGTGCAAGGCTCGTTGCTGTTGGGCGCGCTGTGGACGGTTCCGCTGGGGGTGGCGATTGGGCTCAGCCCGCGTCTGGCGCGCATCGCTCAGCCGCTTGTGCAAATCGCGGCTTCGGTACCGGCCACGGCGTTATTCCCGGTAATACTTTTAGCGTTGTTGAGTCTGCGCGGGGGTATGGGCATTGCCGCGATCGTGCTGATGCTTCTTGGCACTCAGTGGTACATCTTGTTCAACGTGATCGCCGGAGCCATTGCCATTCCCTCGGACCTGCGCGAAGTTGCGCAAGTTTTCCGCTTCGGATCGTGGAATCGCTGGCGCCTGCTGATTCTTCCGGCGATTTTCCCCTATCTCGTGACCGGTTTGCTCACGGCTTCCGGCGGCGCGTGGAACGCCAGCATCATTGCCGAATATTTTCATTTTCGCGGGACGACGCTGCAGACCACGGGGCTCGGCTCCATCATCAGCAGCGCCACCGACGCCGGACGGTTTGACGTGCTGCTCGCAGCGACGATTTTAATGGCGCTGATTGTGGTGACGATGAATCGTCTGGTTTGGCGACGCCTGTACCGTCTAGGCGAGAACCGCTTCAAGCTGGATGCTTGAAACGCGGCGGAAGCAAGATGACTCAACGGAATTTTTCGGCTGTGGCTATGGCAAATCGAGCAGCAGAAAATCCGCGGATGCGGCACCGTCGGCGGCCTTGAATTTGAGTTGCCGCTCGCGTCTGACGCGCGGCGCGATGCGCGCCTGATCGCCCTTGGTGAGAACCTTGCCGTTCACGTCCAGCTTTCCTTCGATCACGAACACATACGCGCGCCGGCCGCGATCCAGTTGATGGCTCACTTTCTCACCGGGCGCGAGCAGTGACGTAAATATCGTGGCGTCCTGCTGAATCGACACTGCGCCGCTTGCTTCTCCTGCTTTCCGGGCGCGCTCCGCCGGCTCAGCAATCGCCAGCAGTTTCCCTTTGCGCGCTTCGAGCGAATAACTCTTCTGCTCCCACGAAGGCGCACTCCCCTTCACCGAGGGTAAAATCCACAATTGCAACAGGTGCACCGGCGTAGTTTTTGAACGATTAAATTCGGAGTGACGAATTCCGGTGCCGGCGCTCATCCTCTGAACTTCGCCCGCATGCACCACGCCGCGATTGCCCATTTGATCGCGATGCTCGAGCGCCCCGTCGATTACGTAAGTCACGATTTCCATTTCGCGGTGCGGATGCGTCGGGAACCCGCTCTCGGGCTGCACGATGTCGTCGTTGAAAACGCGCAGCGGCCCGAAAAACATGTTCCGCGGATCGTGGTAGTCGTCAAAGGAAAAGTGCCAATTCGTCGAAAGCCATTCATTTTCAAAATGATGCCGCTTTTCGGAAGGAATCACCTCGATCATGGCATCGCCTCCTCGGGTGCGGGCTAACCTTGCGGCCCGGCGGAATCTGGCTGCGAGCGCTCTTCAGGCTCGCCGGAATAAAGGTTCTTTTGGTTACTTAGTTACTTAGATGCCACCTTTCGCCAAAAGATGCAAGTGGGTACCCGGGGGAAGGCTGGCCTGTAAAATGTGCGCACCGTGTGCATATCGGATGCGCCTCGGCCGCATCTCACTCCCTAAGGGCACTCGACTTGGTGTACATTACGGAGTCAGGCTCGATTGGCGGAAGAAGGCAAGATATGAACCCGACCCAACCGGCGGTGCGCACGACCACGAAAGAGCAGTCCGACGTGCGCCGCGATACGCTCAGCGTCACCGATAACCGCACAGGGAAGAGCTTCGAGCTGCCCATCTCGTCCGAGACGGTTCGCGCGCTCGATCTCCGGCCCATGAAGGCCCACGGCGACGATTTCGGGTTGATGAGCTACGACCCGGCGTTCAACAACACAGCGCTTTGTAAGAGCAAAATCACTTTTATTGACGGCGACAAAGGCATCCTGCGCTACCGCGGCTATCCGATCGAGGAGCTGGCGGAAAAAAGCTCTTATCTCGAGACCGCGTTTCTGATTCTTTACGGCGAACTGCCCAGCCGCTCGCAACTCGACGAGTGGTCCTACCACATCAATCACCACACGTTTATTCACGAGAGCATCAAGAAGTTTCTGGAAGGTTTTCATTACGATGCCCATCCGATGGGCATGCTGATTTCGACGATCGCGGCGCTCTCCACCTTCTATCCCGACGCCCGCGACATCTTCAATCAGGAATCGCGCCGCAAACAAACCTGGCGCTTGATCGGCAAAATGCCCACGCTCGCGGCTTTCTCATACCGGCACAGCCTGGGCATGCCCTATGCGTATCCCGACAGCGATTTGAGCTACGCCGGCAATTTTCTGAACATGCTCTTCAAGACGACCGAGCAGAAATATCGTCCGAATCCGACGCTCGAGCACGCGCTCGACGTTCTTTTCATCTTGCACGCCGATCACGAACAGAATTGTTCCGCGAATGCCATGCGCTGCGTGGGCAGTTCGCACGTCGATCCGTTTTCCGCCGCCGCCGCGGCCACTGCGGCGCTTTACGGCCCGTTGCATGGCGGCGCCAACGAAGAAGTGCTGCACATGCTGCTGGAAATCGGCTCGATCCGAAACGTTCCCGATTATATCAAGCGCGTGAAAGCCGGCGAAAAGAAACTCATGGGTTTCGGCCACCGCATTTATAAAAATTACGATCCGCGCGCGCGCATTATCAAAGGGATTGCCGATCAGGTGTTCGAGGTGATGGGCCGCAACGCTCTGCTGGACATCGCGCTGGAATGCGAGCGCATTGCGCTCGAGGACGAATATTTCATCACCCGCCGCCTTTACCCCAACGTGGATTTCTACACCGGGTTGATCTACCAATCCATGGGATTCCCCGCGGCGATGTTTCCCGTGCTATTCGCCATTCCGCGCACCAGCGGATGGATCGCGCAGTGGGAAGAGATGCTTCTCGATCCCGAGCAGAAGATCGCTCGCCCCCGCCAGATCTACATGGGACACGAAGAGCGCCCCTACGTTCCGATGGACCACCGCGACTGATTCGCGCTTTTGAACCCTTCAGATTCGACTACATTGAGCGGACATTAGATCGCTTTGCGGTCGCTTCACGAAATTTGACAGCACGCAGCGCCTGTGTTACTTGAAGAAAAGAATATCGCACGGCGCTCGATGGGCGCGTCGAGCGGAATGACCAAGCTTGCCCTGCACTACCCCACCCCGGGAGGTGAAAGCCGAAAGGTTTTCGCCTCCTTGGTTTTTCTGACCCGTTCACGCTTGATCGCAGCAAGCGTTGAAATCAACGAGCGTTCATTCAATCAGCTATCGGGCACACGTTGGCGCAAATTTAGAAAACCTCAGTGGCAGTAAATGGATGCTTTGAAGAGCGCGGAATTGGCGCCAGGAAGCGGCGATTCGATTCAGACTGCCGCGGGTATTTCACGCGCGGCCGCTTTGCCGCTGCGCTTATCCGCGTAAAGCGTTCGGTCGGCGCGATCCAGGAATTGTTCCACCGATTCGCCGGTTTCGTAGCCCACCCATCCGGCCGAGAAGGTCACAAGGATTTTGTGCCCTTCATAATCCACTTCGAGCGGGCGCAGCCGCTTCAAGATCGCATCGATTTGTTCCGCGGGACATTCCGGCAGTATGGCCAGGAACTCGTCCCCCCCCATACGTGCCGCAACGTCGGAAATACGTACCGCCGCGTTCAACCGCTCGGCGAAATGACGGAGCACCAAATCTCCGGCCGCGTGGCCGTGCGTATCGTTGATCTCTTTAAATTTGTTCAGGTCGAGCGCCAGCACCAGAAGCGGATGTCCATACCGCCGCGAGCGCGCCGTCTCAGCCGCCAGGCGTTGTTCCGCGTAGCGGCGATTGTAAAGGCCCGTCAGCGCGTCCACCGTGGCCAAGCGATGCAATTCCGCGGCGCGATCTTCCAAACGCCCCATCATGTTGAGCTGCGCCGAAAATTGTTTCCGCAGGCGCTTGATCGTCCATTGCTGATAGACCGTGTATCCATTGAAAATCAGCACCAAGCCCACCAGACCGCGCACGGCACGATTCAGGCTATAGCGGAAAAACGGATCGTCGACCTTAATCAGCTCCGGAAAACTCATCGAGATGACCGCGGCGGTAAGCAGCAGCATCACAACGACCGCCAAGCTCCACAGCCACCAGTCGCGGCGCTCCAGGCGTTCGAGTTGCGTCTGAATTTTTGCCCAGTTCAAATCGCGGGGCACTTCCGGCAGAATGGGCGATGGCGATTCCATGGAAAATTTTGCTCGTGAAATGTGCGGTTGGACGGGCCTCACTCGATAGGCCATTACGTCCCACTCGTTCACTAGGCCCGATTATACGGCTCGAAAAAAATTGCCATCGAAGAATTGCAGGCGAGGTTTCGATCCGGAAAACATCCCATTCCGGCACGGTCCACGCGGTGGCTAATACCCTCGCCGCCCACGTTTCACGTCCGCGACGTAGCGGTCGGCATCCCGCGTCGGCCGCGGAATGCGATAACCATCGGAAACAGCCAGTATGAATTTGATCGCCGTCTCGAGCGAAATCCGATGCCCTTGCGATATGTAGATGGGGCGCACACCATGCGCGACGCGCAGCACCGCGCCGATACGTTCTTCACCGCCCTCCGGGCTCTGGTCAAGCAGCGGCGTCCATCTGCCGGCGCGCACAGGCGGCTCATTGTGATGCCCCACCAGACGTGATTTCGCCACGCCGATCGTAGGAAGATCGAGCAGCACTCCCAGGTGGCTTGCGAGCCCCATACGGCGAGGGTGCGCGTACCCCTGGCCGTCGGCAAAAATCAGATCGGGCGCGCTCTTCAGCCGGCAAAACGCCGCGAGCAGCGCCGGAAGTTCCCGAAAGCTCAATAATCCCGGTACGTACGGAAAACGAAGCGGCCGAATCGCGTGAACGCGTTCGATTTCTTCCATCTCGGGATATCGGTAGAGCACTACACCTGCGATCGCGCGCCCCGTGCCTGTTTCCCAGGATCGGCGCTCCGGCAATTCAAGCGCGACATCGGCGCCGGCCACGGTGCGAATTCGAGGAAGGCGATCTTTCAGCTCCACGCGTGAGCGTAGCTTGAGCTGCAAGTCGCGCGCTTCGCCCGGCGTGAGGTTCCACGTGTGGCGCACTCGAATTTGCACTTTCATAAGAATTCGAACCAGAAGCGTGCGGGTAATCCTGAAGATTTTCAGGCGCTATTTTTCAGTTCCGTCAGAACCAGCTTGGCCACTTCGCGAAGGGTCTCGAACACCCCTTGCCCGGTCACCGCCACGGCTTCCACGATCGGTTCGCCCTTCACCTGCAATTGCTTGGTAAGCTCCTCGACAGACAGCACGCCGGGCAGATCGCGCTTGTTCAGTTGCAGCACGTATGGAATTTTGTCGAACTCAAGTTTGTGTTCTTTCAAATGTTCCCGCAAATTTTCCAGCGTCTCAAGATTCGCGTCCAACCGCTCTTCCTGCGAATCGGCCACGAATACCACACCGTCGGCGCCCTTCAAAATTAACTTCCGGCTGGCCTCGTAAAAGACCTGTCCAGGCACGGTGTAGAGATGTAGCCGGGCCTTGAATCCGCGAATCGTGCCCAAATCAAGCGGCAGAAAATCGAAGAACAGCGTGCGGTCCGTTTCGGTGGCCAGCGAAATCATCTTGCCTTTTTGGCCCGTTCCAGTGTGATCGTAGATCCACTGCAAATTGGCGGTCTTGCCGCCTAGGCCGGGGCCATAGTAGACGAGCTTGCAGTTGATCTCGCGCGCGGGGAAGTTGATAAAAGGCACAGGTTTTCCGGACAGAGCCGGCCTTCCACTTATAGCATAGCGGTTCGGGCAGTCCAATCTCGAAGCGATTGCCGCGTGCTGAGATTGCCCATGGCGTCTTCGTACAGTTCGTCGCCGCTTCGCGGCCAAAGATTGGAAACGTCGCTCCGAATTGTGTCGCCAGCGGCAATAATGGCTCTAGTTGCTTCTATTCGGCGGCTTTGCTAAGATGCGCGCGTTATGCCGAAAGCGAGCAAGACGGGCCGGCGACGCGGCTCGCGCTCTCGACCCAGTTCCGCAGGCCGAGCTAAGTCCCAGAAAACGAAGGCCGTACAGCCGACCGCCGCTCATGCGGAGGCCTATCGCGCCATCGTGGATCCGCGCGTTGAGGCGCAGCTCAAGACCTACGAAGAGGCTGTGCAGTCTCTGCAGCAGCAAAAATTCCTGAAGGCCAAGCAGCTTCTCGACAAAGTCATCGCCGGCCCCAGTAAAGAGTTAGCCGATCGCGCGCAGATGCATTTGCGCATCGCCGATCAGCGCTTGAGCCGCGTGCCGGCCACGGCGCCCCGTACGCCCGAAGAACATTATCAGGGCGGCGTGGCGATGATGAATCTCGGCCGTTGGGACGAAGCGCGGGAGCATTTGCTCCGCGCGAAAAAGCTCGCTCCTAAAGCCGACTACGTTTTCTACGCCATGGCGGCGCTCGATTGTTTGACGGGCGAAGCCGAATCGGCCATGGAAAATCTCAAGGTCGCGATTCAATTGCGCCCCGAGAATCGCTATCACGCACGCAACGATGAAGATTTCGCGTTTCTCCAGGAAGACCCTCGCTTCACAGAGCTTCTCTATCCCGAGCGCGAAGGATCAGGCGGTTAATCGCGCCGCCGCTCTGCTGGATCCACACTCCTCAGGACGGTGCTGGGCGTAGCGTTTTAGTTCGCCGGCCTGCGCGGAGCACAACGCCTTAATGCTGAGCGCATCGCAACGACGCAAATTCGGCGTGCGGGTCGTGGCCATTGGCGGCGGCACGGGCCTTTCGATGTTGCTGCGTGGCTTGAAGCAGTATGTCGCCCGGCGGCGCCAGGATCTCGCTCGCTTTCCGATTGCCGACCTCACGGCGATTGTTACCGTCACCGACGATGGCGGCAGCTCCGGCCGCTTGCGCCGCGAATATCGCATTCTTCCACCCGGCGATATCCGCAATTGTCTGGTCGCGCTCTCGCAGGACGAAGCGCTGCTGGGCCGGCTGTTTCAATATCGATTTAGTTCCGGACGCGGACTTCGCGGCCACAGCTTCGGCAATCTTTTTCTTACGGCGCTTAGCCATGTCACCGGCGATTTTGCGGAGGCCGTGCGCGTAAGCGGCGAAGTCCTGGCCACGCGTGGCCGAATTTTCCCAGCCACCATCGAAAATGTTTCGCTTCGCGCCGTGATGCAAGACGGCTCGATCGTTTCCGGAGAAACGCGCATCGTCCGCAGCCGCAAGAAAATTCGCAGAATCGAGCTGTCTCCGCGCCGCGTGCGGCCTCTGCCTGAAGTTCTCGAAGCAATTGAGCAGGCCGATTTGATTTTGTTTGGTCCGGGCTCGCTTTATTCGAGCGTTTTGCCGAACCTGCTTGTCGAAGGCGTTGCCGAACTTATTGAAAAATCCGCCGCGACGCGCGTCTACATCGCAAATTTGATGACGCAGCCCGGGGAAACTCCCAACTTTTCCCTGGCCGATCACCTGCGCATCCTGCAGCGGCAAACGCGGCGAAAGTTGATCGACTGGGTGGTGGCGAACGATACGCCGATTTCCCCAGCCGTGGCGCGCCGCTATCGCTCGAGCAATGCCGAGCCCGTGCGTGTAGATCTCGCCCAGTTGCGGCGCCTCGGCGTCCGATGCGTCCTCGCCGGTCTGCTCGAAGAGGACGGCGTCGTGCGCCACAGCTCGGAACGCCTGGCTCGTTTGCTGCTTGAGCAGTTTGTTCGACGCACAGTGCCGCGCCGGTAACGCTTCCGATAGCGCCGCCTTGCGCCGCGCGCAATGGGTTGTATACTGTCTTTCGCCCTTACCCCGTTCCTGTCCGACGAATCTGTGCCCCGCCCGGGATTCGTTGGGAGCCGCGGAGCTTTATCGTGACTCTCCGCTGAAAAAACATCATGGCCACTTTGATCGCGCACAATGAATTCAACGTCTACGAATCGGCGGAAGCCCGATTCGAGGCGGCCGCGCGGCGTTTGAATCTCGAAGAAGGCCTGTACCGCTACATGCGGTATCCAAACAAGGAAATTACCGTATACATTCCGGTGATGCTCGATAGCGGTCACCTGGAAGTGTTCACCGGTTTCCGCGTGCATCATTCCATCGTGCGTGGACCATGCAAAGGCGGCATTCGTTTCGCGCCCGATGTCACCCTTGACGAAGTTCGCGCCCTCTCCAGTTGGATGACGTGGAAATGCGCGGTCGTCAATATTCCATTTGGCGGCGCCAAGGGCGGCGTGATCTGCGATCCCAGTAAACTCTCCCAAGGCGAAATCGAACGCATCACGCGGCGTTACACGGCGGAGCTTGCCGATTGGATCGGTCCGGAGCGCGATGTTCCCGCGCCGGATCTCGGCACCAACGAGCAAACCATGGCTTGGGTCATGGACACTTACTCCATGCACTCGCGTCACACCGTCACCGGCATCGTCACCGGAAAGCCCATCGAGCTTGGCGGTTCGCTCGGCCGGCATGAAGCCACGGGGCGCGGCATTCAAATCGTATGCGACAAAGCCATCGAGAAATTGGGAATTCCGCGCGGCGGCGCGCGAGTGATCGTGCAAGGCTTCGGGAATGTCGGATCTTCGGCGGCGCTGTTGCTCCATCAAGCCGGATACAAAATTGTCGGCGTCGCCGACGTGCATGGCGGCCTCTACAATGAAAAAGGTTTTGATCTTCCGAAAGCAATCGATTGGGTCGCCGTCCAGCACCGCCCCTTGCCCGAATTTCCGCAAGGCGGTCTTCGCGTTTCCGCGCAGCAGATTTTGTTTCAGCCGTGCGAGATTCTGGTGCCTGCCGCGGTTGAAAACCAAATCACCAGCGAGAACGCGCATCGCCTTCAAACACGCATCCTGTGCGAAGGCGCCAACGGTCCGTGCACCGCGATGGCCGACGAAATCGTCGACAAGCAGGGAATTTTCGTCATTCCCGATATTCTTGCCAACGCCGGCGGCGTCACCGTCAGTTATTTCGAGTGGGTGCAGGATCGACAGGGGTATTTCTGGCGAGAACGGGAAGTGAATGAGCGCTTGAAAGATGTTATGGAGCATAGCTTTGATGCCGTTGTGCGCTATGCCGAGCTTCATGGCACCAGCAATCGCATTGCCGCTTACATTCTGGCGATCGATCGCGTGGCTTCGGCCCTCAAGCTCAGGGGAATTTACGCTTGATCACCTTTTCGGACATTTTGCGGAGTGCCGCGGCGTCTCAGCCGAACGCCAGCCCCGTCCGCGGGCCGCATCTAACTGATCGCGAACAAGTTGCGATCGCGGAACTGCCCCTGGGCCAAGAGCTTCGGCGCCAGGAACCCCGGCCCGCAATTCGTGCTGGATTTTTTCCCTTAACTCGTTTAAACACGTTGCTTCCGCACGGGCTTGGTGTGCGGGGAGGGCAGGGCCGTGTCCGCGCAAGCGGCGCGCGCCTTGCGCGTATCTATCGATGAAGTGTGATCTGATCTCACCGGGCAACAAGAAGAGCCTGGCGCTGCACCGCCGCGAGATTTGTGCGGTCGGCCGCTGGCTGCTCGAGCACGGCTACATCGTCTCGACCGAGGGTAATATCTCCGTGCGCTTGAGCGGTGATCGCGTTCTCACGTCACCTTCCGGCTGCTCGAAGGGTTGGATGTCGCCCGCGCATCTGGTCGTCACGGATCTTGACGGACGCAAGATTTCCGGAAACCACTCGCCCTCCTCCGAGCTCGCCATGCATTTGTTGATCTATCGTCTCCGGCCCGAAGTCAATGCGGTGGTTCATGCGCATCCTGTTGTTGCCACGGGTTTCGCTGCCGCTGCCGAACCTCTGAATAAAGCGATTCTGTGCGAAATGGTTGTGGCGCTCGGAACGGTTCCTCTCGCGCGTTACGGCACACCCGGCACACCGGAACTTTCCGCCGCGATCGAACCGCTGGTGACGCACTACGACGCGATCCTGATGTCCAATCACGGCGTGGTCACCTACGGCACGGACCTCTTGAGCGCGTTTCATCGCATGGAGTTGGTCGAACATTACGCGCACGTATCCCTGGTCGCTGCGATGCTCGGCAAACAATCCTTGCTTTCTAGCGGCGATGTGGAAAAATTGCTCGCGGCGCGCCCGCGCTACGGTGTTACTGTGCCGGAGCCGGACGATACCGACATCCTCGTTGTTGCCTCCGAACCGGAACCCGCGCTTTCACGACAAGGTTCGCGTTCGCATGGCCACGATCGGGATGACGATCGCGAAGATCCGAAGCGCTGAAGGGCGCCGCGCGTGGCTCAGCGCGAGTTGTCCTCGGAGGAAATCGAATGGGCGAAGCACTTGGCATGATCGAAACGCGCGGCTTCGTGGCGATGATCGAAGCTTCCGACGCCATGGTGAAGGCGGCCAAGGTAACGTTGGTGGGTTGGGAAAAAATCGGCTCGGGCTACGTCACGGCTCTGGTGCGCGGCGATGTTGCCGCCGTCAAGGCCGCAACCGATGCCGGCGCCGCCGCGGCGCGCCGCGTTGGTGAATTGATCGCGGTGCACGTGATTCCGCGGCCGCATCAATCGCTCGAAGACGTGCTTCCCATCGGCAAATCGGCCGTAGCCGCATCGGCCCGTTAGCGGATGTCGGATCGCGCGCTTGTGTAAGGCAGCGGCGATGTCTGTGGCGCGCGTCGGCCAAAATTCGCAAAATTCTCAAACATGATTTTAGGGCGCATCGTCGGCACCGTAGTTTCCACCCGCAAAGATCCGCGTCTTGAAGGCAAAACGCTCCTCGTCGTAAAACCAATCTCGCCCGAAGGTGCGGACGAATCCGGCTACATCATCGCCGTCGATACCGTCGATGCTGGTTTCCGCGAGACCGTTTTGATCGTCACCGGCAGCTCCGCGCGCAACGCCGCCGAATGCAAGGATCGCCCGGTCGACGCCGCCGTCGTCGGCATCGTGGACACCATCGATCTCGACGCCCATCACGAAGCGGCCCTGGCCTCCGCGCGGAAGAAGTGACGCCATGATTCTCGGACGCGTTGTCGGCACAGTTGTTGCCACCATGAAGAACGCGTCGCTCGACGGCAAAAAACTCCTCGTCGTCCAGCCCATCGATCGTGAAGGACGCGACAAAGGCAAACCCATCGTTGCGCTCGATGCCGTCGGCGCCGGCACAGGTGAGCGCGTTTATTGGTGCCGCGGCAAAGAGGCTAGCTTCCCTTTTCTCCCCGAAGAAGTTCCCACCGAAGCCACCGTCGTCGCCATCGTCGACGAAGTGAACATTCCAGCGAATCGACGTCAGGATTCGCTGCCCGCAACGCCTCGGTGATCCCATGTTAATCGCACGTGTGATCGGTGACGTGGTAGCTTCCCAGAAAGTACCTTCGCACGAAGGCCGCAAAATCCTCGTCATTCAGCCACTCGACCTCGATGGCAGCGATCGTGGCGAACCGGTGCTGGCGCTCGACGCCGTCGGCGCGGGCGTCGGCGAACGCGTACTCCTCTCGACGGAGGGCTTTTCGGCAATGACCGCCGTCGGCCGTCCGAATTCCCCGATTGACGCCGCCGTCATCGG
>JBAQYV010000192.1:0-22938 GCA_049790315.1 Candidatus Acidiferrales bacterium
CGAAATCGCCAAAGCCCTCAAAACGCGCGAGTCCAACATGATCGAAGAACTCGAACGCGCCACAAAAAAGAGCGTAATCATCCAAGCCGATCCCACGCTGCACTGGGAGCAGTACGATATTTATTAAGGGCAGCGGGCTGGTTCGCGCTCTTTCGGTATAGCGCGAAAATAATTCTTGAAGAAGTAGTTTCAGGATTTCTTTTCGTGTTTGATCTTCACAGGTGCCCCAGGCGCGGAATTAGCGCCTGGGGTTTTTCTTTGCGCCTCGACTAGTGGTGTCCACCGCTACTGCCACCCCCGCCTCGGCCACCTCCGCCTTCATGTCCGCCCCCGCCCCCACCCCCGCGCGAACCCCCGCCGCCTCCACCAAAACCGCCGCCACCTCCACCACGTGAGCCACCGTCTCCACCCCTGCCTCCGCCGCCCGCGCGTCCTCCGCCGCCACGCGAACCTTCGCTACTCGCTCGTCCGCTCCCTCCGCCCGCATCGCCTGCGGAGCCGCCCGAATATCTGCCACTCGCGGAGAGCTTGCCGACCACCACCGGTCTGCTTGTGTGCCCCGCCATCGGCGTCCCAGCTTGCACAAAATTCCGCGTGCTGTAATCGAACTTGATTGGTGCGGCGCTTCGATTCGCTGCCACGATCACCCGCCCGGTGATCTCCGGTCGCGCAACGGTCGCGAATTGCGAAAGCTGCGCGTCACGAAATTCCTTCGGCGCCTCTTCGAGTACCGTATATTTCTGTGTCGCCTTGAAGTCGGTAAGCTCAAATGGCCCGAGCGGCCCGTTCTTCGCTTCGTACACGCCGTATTTCAGATTCAGCGGCGGTTTGCCTTTCACGTCGCTCGGATGCCGCGGCACATACATGTTGCCTTGCTTGGTGTGAATCCAATGAACCGGCGGATGATGGTGTTTACGTCCCACGACGAACGTGTACCGCGTCGCGTGTCCGTGCAGATGCACCCACGCGCCCGAGTGGCACAGCGCCCACGGCCACATTGGATATGCGTCTTCGACATCCGCCTGAACCACTGTCTTTTTTCCCGTGATCGGATCTCTCAGTGCTTCCACATGAAGCTCGTCTGGTGAACACCACCCCATCGGATAGTAATATTCCGCAAACGTTGGCTTGCGCTTCTTGCCCCGCACCGCCGTTCCCGACGCTGGCGCTGGAGCAGCAGTTGTATCCTGCTGTGGTGTCTGCGGCCCCACCGCGTCGGCCGCGCCGCTCGCAGGAGCGCTCGATTCCTCCCCGCTCGTCTGTCGCGCTCCGGTCCGCAACGCCACAAGTTCCACTCGCGCGCCGGCGTCCGTGTCCGGCGCGCTCGCCACGTCCGATTCATCTACCGCGCCCGTCTCGGTTGCCGGCTGGTCCGCGGCGTGTGGTTCGGATTGTTGGTCCGCATCTGTCAGCCCATTCGGTTCCCAGCAAGTTCCAAACGGCGCGCACGAGAAAAACGTTCCTCCGTTGTACAAATCCGTCAAGCCGGGCACGAATGAAGTGAGTCCGGAAGCCTTTAGCGCCGCGGCCGTGTCTCTGGCTCGCTGCGTCACTCTGGCGCCCACCCACGCATCCCAATCCGCGGCCGTCTTCGAGACGTCCGCTCCTCCGGGAAACGGATTCCCGGTGATCTGCGAGCCCGACGCCATGAACCATCGCCTCGCCAGTGCTTGGCCGCCGCGCATCAGCGACAACTCCGCGCCGTCGAGGTAACTGTCCACTCGAAATAAATCCGGCAGAACAACCGACGGCCTGTTTTGGAATTTCGCCGTAGGGGTTCTGAGTTCGAACACCTCGTTTGGCAGCGGATGAAATGAAACCGTCGCCGTTCCCGTCAGCAGTTGCATGTCGGTGGTCGCCACTCCATCCACTTCCGTCAGCGTCTCGAGAAGCAGCACGGAGTTTTCCGCTAAGTACAGCACCGAACCACACTCAAATTCAATTTCCGCGCGCCCGTCTCCCGTCGCCACCGCGTAGCCTGTAAGCAATGGCAGATTCGGCACAGCCTGCTCCCATGGTTTCGTCAGGTCGGGGGCTCTGCCGTTGCCGCGCGAGAATCGCACGTCCCCCCGCACGTAGCTCAGCCGCACAATTTCCGGCTCAGCCTTGTCTTGGGCGCGCGCCGTCGCCGCCATTGAAAGTACCAGGCCAAAAATCGCAAGCATCGGAAATAAATCGAAACGAGTGAAATTGCTCAACGAGGTTTTCATCGGCACCCTCCAACTGGGTTAAGGGCCCGTTGAGATGACGCGTCTTCCATGTATCTGGTTTCGCCATCCTTGATTACGTGGTTCGTTTGCCACGTGCGGTCGGCGAACGCTAGAGCACGAATTCCGAAGAGGCTACTCTGAGGGAGCCAGGGGTGCTTGGAAGATGAATGCCACCGCGATCTTCGACGCCACAGGTTTCCCCCGAAGCGTCGCCGCCTGAAACCTCCATTTTCCCAGCGCGTCGGTGGCCAAGGCCGTGAACGGACCACCCATCATGCGAAGGACTTTGGTTGATTCCGCACTCCCCGCTCGATCTACCGTAACTTGAACGATCACGGAGCCCGCCGCGACGCTGTTCTCCGGATATTTGGGATACCCTACCGAAATAATTCCGGGCGGAATGTAGTCTGGGTCTGCGCTGTCCGCCGGTGATTCGGGCAGAACAGGTTTGAAGTCCCTGGGCGGCTGAGCGTAGCTTCGCGGCCGGTACACGAACACCGCCGTCATCTCCGATGGAATCGGGCCGCTGCTCCCGCTGGCCGGACGAAATCCCCACTTTCGGATCGACGCCTCCGCCTCATGAGCCATCGCCCCGGGGTCTCGCAGCGCGGCCGTTCCGCTCACCGCGCCGGTTGCGTCAATAGAAACGTCTAGCACGACGAACCCATCAACGACCCTTGCATCAATGCGATATGCGTCCGTAACCGACGTCACTTCCGGCGGCTTGAAAGTGATTTGTGCCAGGCCGGCAGTTGCCAGCGCCGTAAGAAGGCTCAGTATGCCCGCCGCTCTGCGAAGCGTCTTCATATAGCGAATCGTATCGCTCGACGAAATGATCCTACAACGAGCGCACGCTACGGCTGTGCCCCCGGTTTCGGCAGCAACGCCGCAAACGGCAAGTCCGCCACCTTGAAATAAATCGTCGTGTCCACGTCTCCGAAGTCCCGCTCCTGTTTCTTTGGCTTCCCCGTGTCCATATCGAGATATTTCTCGGTGATGTCCTGGATGCGTCCCCTGCTGTCGAATTTCCATTCGCGCCGGCAAATCTCGTTCACCGCGAAATTTTGCACGTCCGAAGTTATTTCCCCGATCGTTCCGTCCGGCCGAAAACAGTAATCGGCCACGATCGTCCAAGCTTGGCTCGGGACGCTGATTCTGGCGTGCACCACAGTTCCGTTGCTTTCCCACACCCAGGCCTGATCCTCGAAGCTCGCGTCCGCCGCCGTCTTCTTCAAGTCCGCCGCCGACGCGAATGTTTGCCAAGGTCCGGGTGTTCCGCCCTGCGGATCGTCTTTGCCGATCGAATAGTTGGGCGCAGCCGTCTTGTCGCGCGCCAGAATATCCACGCATGATTTCTCGATCGCCGAAACCGACTGCGCGGGATTTCTCGCTTCAGGCGCCGCAAAGCCCGCGCGGCACGGCAGGGAAGCTGCAATCAGAATAAGAGCAAGCGCGCGCATCGTGTAGCCGCAAGTTCCTTTCAACTTCGAGAACCAGCCCATTTTACACTCGCCCAAGTCTAAAAGGCGGCGCGCAAAGTAACCTTGTCATTCTGGGCGGGGAGGCGGCTCTTTTCTCTCTCGTTCATGTCTGCGCGGACGAGTCGCCTTGCAGTCGAAGAATCCCTCCTCATGCGTGGCGAAGCTGCCGGTATTTCCCCTGCCGTCACCCCATCCGTAATAGCGGGTCTGTGGATTTCTATTCGAATGCCATATATATTATATTGACATACTGGTACTAATCGTGTTATGCTGACCCATGAGCGCCAATCACACCTCGCCATTTTCCCCTCGTAAACCTTCCAGAATCAGCACTTCTGCAAAACGCCGTTTTAACCCTTTTAGAATCACCAGTTCTGGCGCAAAGGACTTAAAGTCGCGCAGAATCAACACTTCCAGGAAACACCTAGGGGGAGGGGGAGTCGTCAGAGCGCAACTGCTACCGGCGGTCGCCGCTATTCGTAGCGTCCCGGAACCGAAAACCGGCCGAGAGCACGGATTTCTTCGTCCTCCCGTCATTCTGTCACGCACCGCGTGGGCTGCCGCAAGTCGGTCCCAAAGCATCGTGATAAGATGGACTTCGAGACAACGCGAAACACCTTACCGATCCGAGGATCCTTCGTGACCGCCCGCATACTCAATGGCAACGCCATCCGCGATCAGATTTACGCGGAACTGGAACACGAAATCGCCGCGCTGGCCGCCGAAGGCATTAAGCCTGGCCTCGCCGCTGTGTTGGCCGGCGAAAATCCCGCCTCGCACATTTACGTCAAAAGCAAAATCGCCGCGTGCGAAAAGCTCGGCCTGGGAAGTTTCCAATTCTCTCCGCCGCCCACGGTTCAAACCGGCGAGCTCATCGCGCTCGTCGAAGATCTCAATCGCCGCGAAGATGTCGATGGCATCCTCGTGCAGTTGCCGCTGCCGCCGCAGGTCGATTCCAAGCGCGTCTTGGAAAGTGTGGACCCAGCGAAAGACGTTGACGGTTTTCATCCCCTCAATCTCGGCAAGCTTGTCGCGGGACGCGCCGGCCTTGTGGCCTGCACTCCCGCGGGCGTGATGGAAATTCTGCGCCGGAGCGGAATCGCGATTGAAGGCGCCAATGCCGTCGTAGTCGGCCGCAGTGATATCGTTGGCAAACCCATGGCCCTGCTGTTGCTCCACGCCAACGCCACCGTCACCGTGTGCCACTCGAAAACGCGCGACCTCGCCGGTGTGGTTCGCGGCGCGGACATCGTCGTCGCCGCGATCGGACGCCCCGCGATGGTTCAATCCAGTTGGATTCGCCCCGGTGCCACCGTCATCGACGTCGGCATCAATCGCATCACCGATGCAATCGAAGCCGCGCGCATTTTCGTCAATCACTCCGAACGCTTGGAGCAATTCCGCGCGAAAGGCTCGGTACTCGTCGGCGACGTTCATCCCGATGCCGCTGAAGTTGCCAGCGCGATCACGCCCGTGCCCGGTGGCGTGGGTCCTTTGACTATCGCAATGTTGATGAGCAACACCGTTCGCGCCGCACGCCTGCGTCGAGGCGCGAATCTGCCCGCACGAAGCGTAGGGAGGTCCTGATGCTGCGCGTTGGATTGACAGGCGGAATCGCCTGCGGCAAAAGCACCGTCGCCGCGATGATGAGCATGCTCGGTTGCCACGTGCTCGAAGCCGATACCTTGGCGCACGATTTGATCGAGCCAGGCCAGCCCGCCTACGACGAAGTGGTGCGCGAATTTGGCGCTGCAATCCTTGCCGACGATAAGCGCGTGGATCGCGCGGCTCTCGCGCGCATCGTTTTCACGGAGCCTTCGCGCCTGGAAGTGCTCAACAAGATCGTTCACCCGCGCGTGCTCGAAGTCACCGATAAGGAATTTGAGCGTATCGGCCGCGACGATCCCTCGGGCATCGCCGTTCTCGCCGCAGCGTTGTTGATCGAAGCGGCCTATGACGCGCATCTTGATCGCCTCGTTGTCGTTTGGTGCCGGCCCGAGCAGCAGATCATACGCCTCACCGACCACGCTTCCGGTCGCGGCATGACGCGCGCCGAAGCCGAGCAGCGCATCGCCGCGCAGATGCCGCTCGATCGCAAAAAAGCTATGGCCGACGACCTCGTCGACGCTTCTGGAACGCTTGACGCCACGCGTCGCCAGGTCACCGCGCTCGTCAATCGCTTGAAGCTCGTCGCATCGCAGGGCATCTCGGCGGCGGGCGAGAGAAAATCTTCATGAATCCCACGCGCTCGTATTCGCGTACGTTCCGCCTGATTGCGCTTGGTGCGATTCTCGGCCTCGGCTGCTACTGGGCCGGCAGTCGCTGGGGCACACGCGGACCGGATAACGTCGAAGCCGTGCCCCGCCCGCCAAGCCCGCCGAACACGGCGGGAATGAGCGAAGATGAAGCCATCAATGTGAAGGTGTATAGCGAAGCCGCGCCCGCGGTGGCGAATATCGTCACCCGCACGCTCGAATATGACGTCTTTCAGGATCCGGTCGCGGCCGAAGGCGCGGGCTCCGGCTTCGTGATGGATACGCGTGGCTACATCCTGACCAACAATCACGTCATCGAAAATGCCCAGGCCATCGAGGTCACCCTCGGTGACGGTCAGCGCTTTCCCGCCAAACTCGTCGGTACCGACGTGCGCGACGATGTCGCGCTGATAAAAGTCGATCCCGGCGATCACAAACTCACCTCGCTTCCTATCGGAGATTCCAACAATCTGCAGGTCGGCCAGCATGTGCTCGCCATCGGAAATCCGTTCGGTTTTCAGAGCACCCTCACCACTGGCGTCGTCAGCGCCCTCGGCCGCACCGTGCAGACCAGCGACGAATCCTTCATTGACGGCGCGATCCAGACCGATGCCGCGATCAACCACGGAAATTCCGGCGGTCCGCTTCTGAATTCGCATGGCGAAGTGATCGGAATCAATAGCGCGATCTACTCCACCTCGGGCACCACAGCCGGCATCGGCTTTGCCATCCCGATCAACACAGCCAAACGCATTGCCAACGAACTCATCACCGAAGGCCGCGTCCGTCAAATTTATCTGGGAATTCAAGCCATCGCGCTTCAGCCCGGTTTCTCTCAGGCGCTCGGTATCCCGGTGGACGAGGGTTTGCTGATTGAGCAGGTTGATCAGAACAGTCCCGCCGCGCGCGCCGGATTCCGCGGTGGAGATCGCACGGTCATCGCCGGCATGACGCGCATCGCCATCGGCGGCGACGTCATCACCGCCGTCGACGGCCAGAAAATAACAAGCCAGCTCGATATGGCTGTCGCGCTCGACAAGGATCGCCCGGGCGACACCGTAACAATTCAGATTTATCGCGGCACTCAGAAGATGGACGTCCGCATGACGCTAGGCGAGCTGACTCCGCAGTAGCCGCACCGAAGGTGCATGGGTCGCAGGATTTGTAGGGGCGGAGCTAGCCTCCGCCCGGTGCTGCGAATCGAAGAGTCGGCAACAACTCAAGCGTTCCATCCCGCGCGCGCTTGTCGGCGCTCTTCTTCGGAACGCGCGAACCACGATTCGGCAACATCGCGCGTGCGGTCAAGCGCCGCCTGCAACTCAGCGTGCTTCGCTTCCACGTCGCTGCGATCCGCGTGCCGCGACACTTCGATCGGCGGATGTATCACGACGACCGCGCGCGAATATAGCTTGGGGATCTGGAACAGGTCCCATGTCTTACGCAGTGTCCGCGCCCGCTCCACCCCGATGTGGAACGGCACGATCGGGCACCCGCTGCGCCGAGCCAGCATCGCCGGCCCTGGCTTCGCGACGTAGCGCGGTCCCCGGGGCCCGTCGATCGTGAACGCCACGTCGTGATTTTGTTCCAGGCTGCGGGCCATTTCCGCCAGCCCGCGCAGGCCGCCGCGCGAGGAACTTCCTTGCGCCGTGTCGAAGCCGAATCGTTCGATCACGCGGCGAGTCCACTGGCCATCGAAATTCGCGCTGTTCAGCACGACGATGCCGCGCCCGCGCCACCACCAAGTGGCGCTGAAAATCGCGCGATGCCAGAACGCCAGAATCGCGCGGCGCCCGGTTGCATGCACGCGCTCGATGTTTGGCTTGCCGAGCACCTCGAAGCGCAGCGTCGGCCCGATCGAGCGGATCAGCGCATAGCCTGCGAGGCCGAGCACCGGCACTTGCAGCCGTCGCCCCGGCGAAAGCGGCGACAATCGGGTGTCGTAGTGCCGCGCGGGTAGCGCGTCTTCGGCCTGGCCGTTCTCTTCGCGGAGCGCGTGCGCAGATTTAGCGGGTTCTGTCATCGGCTATCGCTATAGTGGTTATAGTATAGGTGAATCTTCGGTGGCTTCGTGACGACCTCAGCCAAAGTTCCTGTGTCTCGGCGCACGGCAGCGTCAGCCCACAGCCGCGGCATATTTCTGTGCGTGCTGATGGCGTGCTGCGCGTTGGCGCTCGCGGCGCAATCTCCTCCGGTACCGAATACGATCGGCACCATCGAAGGCGACGACCTTCTAGTGCAGGCCGCGCCGAACGAAGCGATGGTCGTGAAGCAAGGCGTCACGCCACTCGATAGCGGTGCCGCGATCACCGTGCGCACGGGGCAAGCGCTGATCGAGCTTGGCGGCGGCGGCGAAATCGGAGTGTGCGGGCCGGCGCACTTCTCGGTAGTGCAATCGGGAGCCACGCTCACGCTCGCACTTGACTACGGCCGTGTGCACCCCCAGTTGCCGCCGTCGACGAGCGTGGTGATTTACACACCGCTGATTACCGCAACCCCCATCGCGATTGGCGAGCAACAGCGCGACCTCACCGTGGCCCTGGAATCGAGTGGCGCGATGTGCGTCACGTCAACGCAGGGTGCCGTGCGTGTCGCGCAGCAGCTTTCGGACGAGAGTGTAATTGTTCCGGAAGGTGGCGCCATCAATCTGGCCGACGGCGCGCTTGCGCCCGCCGCCCCGGCCGGGTCGTGTCTCTGCTTTGTGCGATTGGCCCGCTATGCGCCGCCTGCGCCGCCGATTCAACAATCTCCCGCGATTGAATCGAGTGAATCGAATCAGCCCCGTCCGCCGGCTAGAATGAGTGCGCCGCTGCCGCCCGTTGACGCGCCGCCACCCGCGGCTCCTGCAATCGCGCCGGTGGTTCCGGCCGACAACGATCAAGCCATCTACCAGGTTTATATGCCGCCACTGACGTTTAATCCTTCCGCGGCTTCGTCCTCCACCCAGCCCAGTCCGCAAACGATCTTGATCGTGCGTCATGCGCGCGTTGAACCGGGCGCGCTCTTTGTCGGCGTTGTTGAGGCGGCCGCGCCTCCGGCGCGAAATTCCTCCGCGCCGTCCGCAAGCGCCCCGCGTCAGCAAAAATCCTCAGGCGCGGCGCCCGCAGCCGCGCGTCCCGGTGTGTATCAACGCATGCGCAGTTATATTCGCAACTTGTTCGGCGGTTCGTAGCACCCCTGGGTTCAATCTCACCGCCAGTTGTTGCCGGGAATTTTATAGTGACGCATTGACACACTCTTGGTGGAGTGGTAGTTTGGCCTCGGCGCCCTCCGAAAAGTGTTTTCTTCCAATCTTTGCCCAATCTGTTTGCTCGCTATCTTCGCGAAACGAGTAGCATTTCCGGCATTCGCGGACGCTGCGCGTCCAGCGGCGCATCGCATGGCATTGCGGGTTGCGGTCCGGCTCGATCTCGCCGGCGATCTGTAAGAGCGCTCGCGTCGCTGCTGCTCGCCCTCCTGCTCCTGCCGTGGCTCGCATCGTGCGGAGGCGGAGGAGGTGAAAGTTCCGCCAGCTCCGACCCGCCAGATCCGCCACCAGACCCACCCGCGCCGACGACGGTCGTGCTGACGCCGCCGCTCGCAAGCGTGACGACATCGCAAGCGATCACCTACACAGCCAGCGGCACAAACACTACCGACAGCAACGTTACTTGGAGCGTGGACGGTGTGGCGAATGGCAATGCCACCCTCGGTACGATTTCCGCCGGTGTCTATACGCCGACCGCCGCGGCCGCGGGCCAGCACACAATCCTTGCCACCAGCATCGCGACGCCCACCGCTTCGGCTACGGCGACGCTATGGGTGACGGCGTATGCCGGCACGTTTACCTGGCGCAATGATTTGCAGCGAACCGGCCAGAACCCGCAGGAATTGGCGCTTTCTCCGGCGACGGTGAACGCCACGAACTTCGGCAAATTATTTTTGTGTCCCGTGGACGGCCAGATTTACGCGGAGCCGCTTTACGTTGCAAATCTTGCGATCTCCGGCGGCGTGCACAACGTGGTCTTCGTCGCCACGGAAAACGACAGTCTGTACGCGTTCGACGCCGACGCTTCCCCGTGCGTGACGTATTGGAGTGACTTGAACGGAGGCGCGACATCTTTACTGCCAACCGGAGAAGTTGTGGTGCCGGCGGCGGACGCGAACTCCACGAGTATTCAGCCGTTCATCGGCATTACCGGCACACCCGTGGTCGATCCAACCACGAACACGATTTACGTGGTGACCAAAAGCAAGAACATCTCCGCGCTGAATCCCGTATACGTGCAGCGATTGCACGCCATCGACATCACGACGGGCATCGAGGAGCCGGGGAGTCCGGTGGTGATCACGCCGCTGGCCGCCGGCACCGGCGACGGCAGTAGCGGCGGCATGGTCGGCCTCGATGCGTTGACCGAAAATCAAGGCGCCGGACTTTTGCTTTTGGGCCACACCGTTTACGTCGCATTCGGATCGCTCAGCACTATCGCGCCGTATCACGGCTGGGTGGTGGGCTACGACAAGACGACGCTTGCACAAGTTTCGGCATTCAGCGATACGCCGAACGGCAGCGCGGGCGGAATCTGGCTCGGTGGCGCGGGATTATCCGTGGATCCGGATTCGGGATACATTTATGCGGCGTCCGGCGTCGGGACGTTCGATGCAAACAGCGGCGCGAAACCCAACAACGACTACGGCCAAAGTTTTCTGAAACTCGATCCGTCGCAATTGAGCGTCGTCGATTATTTCGCGCCGTGTGATGCAACCACGCTACTCAGTTTGGGGCGCGATCTTACCTCGATCGGAATTTTGCCGTTACCTGATGCGGCGGGCAGTGTGGCGCATCCGCGGTTGTTGCTCGGTGGAGACGAGGCGGGCAGTTTGTACGTCCTCGATCGCTCGAGCTTGGGACATTTCAATGGCGGCACGTGCCCGGATTCGGCGCCGGTCGAGGAAATTTCACTTGGAGCGTCACTTTCGGGCACGCCGGCGGTCTGGGCGGATTCCACCGGTACAATCCGCGTGTACGCCGGCGCGAATGGCGCGAAGCTCGGCGCGTATCCGATATCGAACGCGGTACTCGCGCCGACGCCGGCATCGCAATCGCCGGACGTTTTTTCCGATCAAGCGCCATCGCCTGCGATTTCTTCAAATGCCGGGAATACCGGAATCGTTTGGGCGCTGGATTCCGCGGGCTACAGCAGCAATCCGCCTACTCCGGCCGTTCTGCATGCGTATGATGCGAAAAATCTCGCGTCGGAACTTTACAACAGCAGTCAAGCAGGCGCGCGCGATGTTCCGGGGGTGGCGCTGAACTTCACGGTGCCGTTGGTGGGCAATGGCAAGGTGTATGCGGGCACGGAAACGGAACTCGACGTTTACGGTTTCCTGCCGTAAATCTTCGCGATCACTTCAAGCGGTTACATCGAGCGATCACATTCCTTCGTAGTTTGGTCCGCCTCCGCCTTCGGGCGGAACCCACGTGATGATCTGGTAGGGATCGGCGATGTCGCAGGTTTTGCAGTGCACGCAATTGGACGCGTTGATTTTCAGGCGCAGCCCCTTTGCGCCGCGAACCATTTCGTAAACGGCGGCGGGGCAGAAATATTGGCAGGGATTTCCGTATTCAACGACGCAGCGATCAGCGCAGATGTTTGTGTCCGCGACGTGCAAATGGCAGGGCTGATCTTCTTCGTGGCGCGTGCCGGAGTGGTAGACATCGGTGAGACGGTCGAACGTGAGCTTGCCATCGCCGGCGAAGCGCGGCGGCGCGGGCGAGTTGGGCGCGATCTTGCGATATTCCTCGAAACCGGGCCGCATGTGCATCGGGTCCACCAGACCTCGGCCACCGCTCACCATTTGCATTGCGGTGTGGAATAGGCCGGCGTAGAGACCGTGCTTAAAACCCTGATGGAAATTACGGACGCGCCAAAGTTCCGGCTTGATCCAGCTTGCGTCCACTTTTTTTGAGAATGTGGAAAGCGTGCGCGCCGAAGCGTCGCTGGAACGCAACGATTCGAGAATTGTTTCTGCGGCGAGCATGCCGCTTTTGATCGCGAGATGAATGCCTTTCAATCGCTGGCCGTTCAGGAAGCTGGCGGTATCGCCGATCAGCAGCACGCCATCGGCGTAAGGGCGCGGCATCGAATACCAGCCGCCTTCGGGAATTGTTTTCGCTCCGAAGCGCACGAGCGTGCCGCCTTCCAGGATGCGGCGGATATGCGGATGCGTTTTGTAACGTTGAAACGCTTCGTGCGGATCGAATCGCGGATCGTGATATTCGAGACTCGCAACCAAGCCCACGGAAACGCGGTTATCGCGCATCCCGTAAAGCCAGCCGCCGCCATGTTGCGATGAATCGAGCGGCCAGCCCAGCGTGTGCGCGACACTGCCGGCTGCGATGCGTCCGGGCGGAACCTCCCACAATTCCTTGATGCCGATCGCGTACGCCTGCGGATTCAGGCCCTCCAGATGAAGCCGCGCGACTAAATCTTTAGTGAGCGAGCCGCGCGGTCCTTCGGCGAGCACCGTGACTTTCGCGCGCAGTTCGTAGCCGGGCGTAAAATTTTCCTTTCGATTGCCGTTTTTGTCGAGACCTTTGTCTTCGGTGCGCACGCCAGTCACGGTATCGCCGTCGAAAATTAATTCCGCACCGGCGAATTGCGTGAACAGGTTCACGCCCGCCTGCTCGACAAGACCGGCCATCCATTTCACGAGGCGATTCAGAGAGACAACGTAATTGCCGCGATTGCGCAGCGGCGCGGGAGTGATTGGAAATTTCCAAGCGGATGATTGCGTCAGGAAATAGGCCGCGTCGTCCTTCACCGCGGAATCAAGCGGCGCGTGCTTTTCAAAATCGGGTACGAGTTCCGCGAGGCCGCGCGGATCGAGGACGGCGCCGGAGAGTTGGTGTGCGCCCGGTTCGCGCGCTTTTTCTACGACGTAAATATTCTCCGCGGAAAGTTCCGGCTTGGCGCCCGATTCGTTGTGCTTGCGGATCAGATTCGCGAGATGGAGCGCGCACGCCAGACCTGCTGGTCCCGCACCAACGATCAGTACATCCGCATCAAGGCGCTCGCGTTCGGTGAAATCGGCAGGCACGCGGCGATTCTAGCAGGAAAGGAAATCGCGCGCGGCGGCAGGTCAACTACGCTTTCGCTTTTTCCAGTTCGTGCGTGAGGGCCGGGATCAGCTCGAAGATATCGCCGACGACGCCGTAATCGGCGACCTCGAAGATGGGAGCGTGCGCATCTTTATTGATTGCCACGATGGTGCGCGAGCCTTTCATTCCTACCACGTGCTGGATCGCGCCGCTGATGCCGAGCGCGAGATATAGTTTCGGCGCGACGGTTTGGCCGGAGCTTCCGACCTGGCGATCCATCGGCAGCCAACCTTCATCGCAAATCGGGCGCGAGGCGCACAGTTCGCCGCCGAGGAGCTTCGCCAATCGCGCGACGAGCGCAATATTTTCAGGAGCTTTGATTCCGCGGCCCACGGCGACGAGTATGGGTGCTTGCGACAGATCCACGGCCTGCTTGGTTTCCTGGAAGGGCGATTCCGGCTTGGTGCGAATTTGCGCGGCGTCGAGATGTACCGCGACTCTTGTCACCGGCGGGTGCGCTGCGCCTTGTGCGACCTTGTCGCTGCGAAACGCGCCGGCTTGCAACGAAGCGAACCACGGACCCGCCCCTTCGAAGCTCACGTCCGCCGCGGTGCGGCCTTGAAACATCTGGCGCACGAAAATGATGCGGCCGTTGTCGACGCGATGGCCGACGCAATCGCCGATCATGCCTTTGCCTAGAGAGGCGGCGAGTTGCGGCGCGAAATCGCGCACTTGATAGGTGTGCGGGAATAAAACCAGATCTGGTTTGGCTTCCGCGATGGCTTGCATAAGCGCGATCGTGAATCCGTCGGGCGTGTAGGCCTCAAGCAGATCGTGCTCGACGAGGAAAACGTCCTCGACTTTCGCGCCTGCCAATTCATCGGCCAGCGCCGCGACGCCCTTGCCGATCACGAGCGCCGCAACGCGCCCGCCGGTTTCCGCGGCGATCTGCTGTCCCGCGGCGAGAGCCTCGAAGCTCGTCCTGTTCCACGCGCCGGAGTGTTGTTCGGTTACCACCAGGATATTCATGCGCGATGCCTACAGAACTCGAGCTTCGTGGCGAAGCTTCTCGACAAGTTTCGCCGCGGCTTCGGCGGGAGTGCCGGTGATGAATTCGGTTTTCTTTGTTTTTTGCGGCACATAAATTCGCTCGACGCGCTGCGTCGCCGTTGTAGAAATACCCAGCGATTCGCGCGCGATCGTGGCGATCTCTTTTTTCTTGGCCGACATGATGCCTTTCAGCGTGGCATACCGAACCTTGTTGATTCCGGATTGAATGGTCAGCACGGCGGGCCAGGGCAGATCGATCCATTGGAACCAGCCGGATTCGAGTTCGCGCTTCACGCGCAAACGATTTTCGTGAACTTCGATTTGCATGATGAGCGTGGCGTGTGGCAGATCGAGAATCTGTGCCAGCAGCACGCCGGTTTGCCCCGAGCCTTGATCGTCGCTTTGCAGGCCGGTAAGGATCAGATCCGGCTTTTCGCGCTCGATCGCCGCGGCCAGCGAACGCGCGGCGAGCAGCGGATCGAGCGCAAAGAATTTGTCGTCGGCAACGTGAATGCCGCGATCGGCGCCCTTGGCCAGCGCTTCCTTGGTGGCTTGTTTGGCGCGCTCGGGGCCCATCGAAAGCGCGATCACTTCGCCGCCGTGTTTTTCCTTCAGGCGCAACGCTTCTTCGAGAGCGAAACCGTCGGGCTCATTCATCTCAAAGCCGATATCGGTTTCGCGAATCCACGTTCCATCTTGGCGGATCGCGAGCGGCGCTTCTTTGGCGGGAACCTGCTTAACGCAAACGAGGAATTTCACTTGCCGGCCCAGCGGCGGAATATCAGCGCGGCATTGGTGCCGCCGAAACCGAACGAATTTGAGAGCGCGTATTCCACTTCCGCTTTGCGCGCGTGATTGGGAATGTAATCGAGATCGCAGACAGGATCGGGATTTTCGTAATTGATCGTGGGCGGCAGAATTTGATCGCGCAGCGCGAGCACGCTGATGCCGGCCTCAAGTCCACCGGCGCCGCCGAGGAGATGCCCGGTCATCGATTTCGTCGAGCTGACGGCAATTTTATTCGCGACGTCGCCGAAGGCGCGCTTCATGGCCTTGGTCTCGATGGCGTCGCCGAGAGGTGTGGACGTGCCGTGCGCGTTAATGTAGCCAACTTGCGATGGCGCGATGCCGGCGTCGCGCATGGCCGCGCGCATCACGCGGAACGCGCCATCGCCATCTTCGGAAGGTTGCGTGATGTGAAATGCGTCGCCGCTCATACCGTAGCCCACAATTTCCGCCAAAATATTTGCGCCACGCCGCTGCGCGAGATCGAGTGCTTCGAGGATCAGGACGCCTGAGCCCTCGCCGACGACGAACCCGTCGCGTTGCGCGTCAAAAGGCCGGCTGGCGCGCCCAGGCTCGTCATTCCGCGTGGACATCGCTTTCATCGAGGCGAATCCGCCGATGCTCATGGGAGTGACGGCGGCTTCGCTGCCGCCGCAAATCATGGCTTCGGCATCACCGTGCTGGATGATGCGGAACGAATCGCCAACGGAGTGAGCCGAAGCCGAGCACGCCGTAGCCGTGCACGAATTAGGGCCGCGCGCGCCGTAGCGAATGGAGATGTGTCCCGAAGCGAGGTTGCCGATGGAAGCCGGTATGAAAAAGGGAGAGATGCGGCCGGGCCCGCCCTGCATCAATTTCGTGTGCTCGCGCTCGATCACGTCGAATCCGCCGATGCCCGTGCCGATGTACACGCCCACATTGTCGCGAAGTTCCGGCGTCAGCTCGAGGCCCGACATTTGCATGGCGAAATCGGTGGCGGCCAGAGCCAACTGAATGAACCGGCCGGTTTTCTTGATCTCTTTTTTCTCAAGCCAATTCAACGGATCGAAATTGCGGACTTCGCCCGCGATCTGGCAATCGAAGCCAGTGGGATCAAAATGCGTGATGGGCCCGATTCCGGGCGTGCCGGCCAGCAAGTGCGGCCACACGTCCGCGGTGCCGATGCCGAGGTCGCAGACCAGGCCGACACCCGTTACGACAACCCGTCGGTTCAACGGAGCCATTCTCGTGCTCCTGTGTGGAATGCGGGGAGCGGCCGGCTACTTTTTGGCCGAGGCGTGCTTCTCGATGTAATCGATCGCGTCTTTTACGGTGGCGATTTTTTCGGCGTCCTCGTCGGGAATTTCCATCCCGAAAGCTTCTTCGAACGCCATCACCAACTCAACCGTATCCAGCGAATCCGCGCCCAAATCGTCCACAAACGAAGCGGTCGGAGTCACTTCTGCTTCGTCAACCCCCAGCTGTTCGACGATGATCTGCTTGACGCGCTCTTCCGTGCTGGCCATTTCCGTTTTGCCTCCGCTCCGGCTGGTTGAGGTGCTGGCTTGCCCAACGTGCTTCGAACTTCGAACTACCCGAATAACTCCCGCCCATTCTATGCATGCACCGCGATTAGGTCAACCGCCGCGGCTCGGCGCCGCGTGCGGCTCACTCGCGGCGGCCTAGCCCATCCGCATTCCGCCATTCACGTCGAGGACGGCGCCGGTGATGTAACCGGCTTCGTCGCTGGCGAGAAAAACGATTGCGGCCGCGACATCAGCGTCCGCGCCCATGCGCCCGAGAGGAATTCGTTCGAGCAACGCTTGTTTAATCGCGTCGCTGAGCGGGTCCGTCATCGGCGAAACGATGAAGCCGGGCGCCACAGCATTCACGGTGATACTGCGCGAAGCCACTTCGACGGCAAGAGCGCGCGTGAGGCCGATCAGTCCAGCTTTTGCGGCGACGTAATTCGATTGGCCGGCATTGCCGGTTTCGGCCACGATTGAAGTCACATTGATGATGCGGCCTGAGCGCTGACGAAGCATTACTCCGAGCGCTTGCTGCGCGCACAGATGCGCGCCGGTCAGATTCGTTCGCAGCACCGCGTCCCAATCGTCGGGCTTCATGCGGATCGCCAAGCCATCGCGCGTGACGGCGGCATTGTTCACTAAAATGTCCAGGCGGCCGAAGCGCTCGACGGCGCGCTTGAAGCCGGATTTCACCTGGTCGGCGTCGGCGACGTCCATCGGAATGGCGAGCGCTTCCGCGCCGGCCGCCGCGATTTCCGCTTCGATGGCTGAAAGTTTTTCGGCGTTGCGCGCCGCAAGCGCCACGCGCGCGCCGGCGCGCGAGAGCGCCAGTGCCGTGGCGCGGCCGATTCCTTGTGAGGCGCCCGTGACGAGAGCGACTTTGCCGGTCAAATCAAACATGTGCTATCGAAGCGGCTCCGTTTTCGATTCCAATTTGAAATGTCAATTCCAATGCGATCAACTGATCAACTATGGTTCCGCGACTTCGCCCCGCGCTTGCACCAATTTTTCCAGCGTTGTGCCCAGCGATTTTTCGTCTTCGACGTTCGTGCAATGCACCGAACGATCCATCTGCCGCAGCAAGCCGCTTAGCACGCGGCCCGGACCGACTTCGACGAACGAGGTCACGCCTTCTTCGATCAACGCGCGAATCGATTGTTCCCAGCGCACCGGCAGCGTCACTTGGCGGATCAGCGCCGATCGCGCTTCATCGCCCGTGGTGATGAGTTCGGCGTCCACGTTGGTGACCAGCGGAATCGCCAGTGGGCCGAATTTTGTCGCGCGCAAATCGCCTTCCAGACGCTCGGCCGCGGGCCGCATCATCTCACTGTGGAACGGCGCGGAGACCGCGAGCACCACGGCGCGCTTGGCGCCCGCTTGCGACGCCAATTCCACGGCGCGTTTCACGGCGCTGGCGCAGCCTGAAATCACCGTTTGATCCGGCGAATTCAAATTGGCTGGCGCGGCAGAGCCATCGGCAGTAGACGACTTGCGGCAAATTTCCGAAACTTGCGCGGGCGAAAGTCCCATGATCGCGGCCATCGCGCCGTTACCCTCAGGCACCGCCTCTTGCATGTATTGTCCGCGTCGCCGCACCAGTCGCACAGCGTCCGTGAAATCGAGTGAACCCGCCGCAACCAGCGCGGAAAATTCGCCCAGGCTGTGTCCCGCAACGTAGTCTGGACGAATTCCTTTTTCCGCCAGCAATCGCGCGGCGGCTACGGACACGGCGAGAATTCCCGGTTGCGTGTTGACGGTTTTCTTCAGATCGTCTTCGGAGCCGCCAAAGCAAATTCCCGAAAGCGATTCACCCAGCGCTCGATCGGCTTCGGCGAACACGGCCGCTGCAGTTGGAAATTTTTCGGCAAGGTCTTTGCCCATTCCCGGATACTGTGCCGCTTGACCCGGAAACATGAATGCGAGCTTACCCATCTCATGCCCTGCTTTCTGGCTAGGTGTCTTTATTCTGGCGGGCTCTCCACTGTGGCCGGCTCCAAGTAGAGCCCGCGCCCGGTAGAGCCAGCACCCTGACGCTCAGACCGTGGGCGTCTGAGTTCCTCGATCATCAACAAAATCTCCGCACCCGCGGCGTCACGCCGAAAATCGCACCTTATCGCTGCTGGCGGTGTTCGGTCAGGGGGAGTCTGGCCTTAGATCGCGTGCAGAACGTGAACGAACGCTTTACAGAGCGACGAGCGGCGCCCCGGCTCAGGCGGACGTGTCAACAACTTCGCGGCCCTTGTAATAACCGCAGTGCGGGCAGGACTGATGCGGCTGCTTCATCTCATGGCAATTCGGACATTCGGCGAGCGCGGGCAGGTTCAGGTGATCGTGCGCGCGCCGCTGGTTCTTGCGCCGGTGAGAGTGACGACGTTTCGGATTGGGCATACAAACTCCTTCGCGGGGCCCGTAGGGGACGGCTGTATTCTATGCCGTTCGCCCGCTAGATGACTAATGCTTCTTCTGCCAGTTCTGTTTGATTCTCCCGAGCACCGCCAGGCGGGGGTCTGCGGCGTGTGCGTCGCAGCGGCAATCCTCACCATTTAGATTGGCGCCGCACTGCGGACACAGGCCGCGGCAATCGCTGCGGCAAATCACCTTCATCGGCAATGCTAAGAGCACCTGCTCGGCCAGCACGTCGGCCAGAAACAGGCCATCGCCTTCGTAAAAGCCGATTTCCGTGTCATCCGTCTTCAGGCGAAGCTCTTCTTCGCGGCTGATGCCAGCCATCGGACGGTACGTCAGGTCGAAATCGCGGCTGATCTCCTCAACGACCGGCTCAAGGCACCGCGCGCACACCATTTCCAATCGTGTGTGCAGGTCGCCGGCCAGCCGAATGTGATCTTCGAGCAATTCGGCCTTGGCCTGCACCTCAAGCGGCTCGACTTGGCGGAATTCGCCCGACTTGAAATCCAGCGCCCCCGGAGCATAGCTCTGGCGGATCTGGATCTTGTGCAGGGCGAGTTCTTTGACGTCGATAAACATAGCGATTCGTATGTGCTTTGAAGCAAACACTAATTATAGAGAGCGTCCGGGCCAAGTCAAGGAAGCGCCGGCGAGGCTTTCGGGACGGTGTCCAATTCACGTGCCTAAGTGTATGTGAGGGTTGGACTTGCGGTAAATGATGCGGCTACGAGCGGAGTTACCCTTTGAACTGATCGTCGGGTTTCGCGCATGGCTCTCCTTCGTCTCCCACTCGCTCAGGTCTGCGCACCGCTTTTCTGCGATTCCCGCGTCCTACAAAGCTAGTACCCGATTGGAGTCTACGGCAAACATCCGATGTGATTCCGATCATGAGGTCGCGTAAGTTTATTTTGTTGGGAGCACAGACCTCTCAGAACGGAATTGGTGCGGCACATGTTCTTCGTACCGTTGGCGATTTTACTCGCAGTGGGATTGATTATATTGTTGCGTCCGTGGCCGTTTTTTTTAGCGCCCGAAGAATCGCAAGGCTCAAACGGTGAAGTAACCAACCGAAACATCGCGCGCGAATTCGGAAAATGGGTGGAGCGCCAGGCGCGTGCGCGCGGACTCAGCGTTCGCGGATTTGCACGGGATGTCCCGATCGAATGCCCCAAGTGCCACAAGGTTTCCAACTATTTCGTTTACCCCGATGAGGTGTGCGAGCGCTGCTGGCGCGCCACGCTCAAACCGATTTCGAGGCCCATCAAGGGCAATCGCCACTAAATTTCCTGGTGTGCAATCGATTCGTTCCCGGCAAGATTCCTGGCCGTGACATTCAGCGCCAAGTCCAATGCTGTCGCATTCTTTCTTCCTTGCTCCGATGAATCGTAACGTGATTACCTGGCGAGTGCCTGTCAAAGGAGCTTGAGCCATGAAACAGTCCGTCGTGTCCAAAGATCGCAAGACCACCGGGGTCGCGAAGACTGCCGGCGCGTTCGGCGCCGTCGCAATTGGCGCGGTCGCGATCGGAGCGCTGGCAATCGGCAGACTCGCGATCGGCATGATCAAAGTCCGGCGCGCCAAAATTAAATCTTTGCAGATTGGAGAGCTCTCAGTCAGGCGACTGCGTGTTTCAGAACTCGTGGTAAGCGATTCGCTCCGTCTGCCGGAAGGCGCGTTGGGAACTGAAGAATTGGAATGAGCGGTTACGGCGCTACGGCGCCGGAGCCGCGCGCGTAGCATCGGACGGGCCGATGAGTTCGGCGTGCAAGCGCAGAAGGAATTGATCCGTCATGCCGGCGACGTAATCGCAGACGACGCGATGCGGCGCATCGGCTGAAACAAGTCGCTCCGCGCGGTCGGGTTTTGCCTGACGCGCGTAGTAGGGCGGCATGGCTTCAGGGTGGTCAATATAGTAGGCGAACAATTCTTTGAGCGCAGCCACGGAGCGATCGCAATCCTCCACGATCGATGGATGATCGTAGAGCCGCGTGCGCAAAAATTGCTTAAGCGTGGCGTTGCCTTCAGCTACCGCGAGGCTAAAGCCGGCGAGCCGGCGCGGGAAGCGGCGCACATCGTCGACGCTCTTGACGCCAACTTCGTGCGCTTGCTTCGCGGTATTCGCGATCAAGTCGGTCGCGAGAATATCCAGCAGTTTCCTTAGCGCAGCATTGAATTTGAGTTGCGAGCGGCCGGCCGGATGCGCGCGCTCGATTTCGGCGTAGCATTCGGCAAACAGCGGCACTTCGGCGCACATCGTTGTCACGTCGAGCAGCCTCGCTTCGCGTCCATCATCCAAGTCCGCCGTGTTGTACGCGATCTCGTCAACGGAATCCATGATTTGCGCTTCCAGCGGCGGGCGCTGATCGAGGAAATATTCGGCGAGAGCGGGGAATTCGCGCGCGTCGTAATCCTGCGAATGCTTTACGATTCCTTCGCGCACTTCAAACGTGAGATTCAAGCCGGGAAAATCGAGATAGCGCTGCTCAAATTGCTCCACGATGCGGAGCGCGTGCAAATTGTGATCGAAGCGGTCGCCGTACGCCCCCATCAGCGCATCGAGGGCGCGCTCGCCGGCGTGGCCGAAGGGGGGATGGCCCAGATCGTGGGCCAGCGCCAAGGCCTCGGCGAGATCGGCATTGAGGCCGAGCGCCGCGGCGATGGTGCGCGCGATCTGCGCGACCTCGAGCGTGTGCGTGAGGCGCGTGCGGAAGTGATCCGAGTAACGCGTGGTGAAGACTTGAGTTTTCGCTTCCAGACGGCGAAAGGCGCGGGAGTGGATCACGCGATCGCGATCGCGAGCGTAATCGTTGCGATAGGGGTGGGGCGGCTCGGGGTAACGCCGGCCACGCGTCGCCAGGACGTCCATGGCGTACGGCGCGCTGAAGGATTTCGACTCGGCCGTCATCGCGCGGGACAAGGAAATCCGCCTACGATTTCGAGTTCAGGAGTTCCAGGCGCTCGTCGGCTTGATCGGCGGCGGGCGTGCCGGAATAATCTTTCTTGATCTGATCGTAAAGTTTGGTGGCCTGCGCGGGATCGCTCTGGGCATAGTGATCGGCCAGGCTCAGCATCACCAGCGCTTTGGGCACCAGCACCGACGGTTTATCTTCGAGCTGCTGGTACAAAGCGACGGCTTCGGGGCCGCGGCCGTTTTTGTCGTAGAACTGCGCCAACTGATAGCGCGCCAGGGCCGCGAAATCGGGATCGGTGCTGCCGGCCACGGTCTTCAGATTTTTCTCGGCGACATCATTGCGGCCGAGCGCTTCCAGACACAGCGCGTCGTAATAGCGGGCCATTTCGCCGGGCCGCGTGTGCGGATAGCGCGCCGCGACGTCGGCGAACTTCAGGTCAGCTTGCGCATCTCGCGTTTTTTCGTCGGGAAAGGTCAATTCGCCCGGGGACGGAGGCTCAGCGGCGTTGGCGATGGGCGCTTCGTAAGTCTTCAGCGCGTCGCCCATGCCCGCTTGCGCTTTCACGGTCTGCCGCTGCGTGTAAAATCGCCAGCCGAATACGCCCAGGGCAACCACCAAAATCACAATGCCGACGGAATACGCGGTTTTCTGGTGAGACGCCACGGCTTCCGCGCCGTGAACCAGGCCTTCGCGGAATTCGTCTCTCTTCAGTTCTTTGCGCGAAATCGTATGCTGTGGCACGAACTCTCCTCACACTTTGCGAATATGCGTCATCGTATCACACCAGACTCTGCTGAGCGCGAAGTCGAGGGAATTCGCACGTAGCGGAGCGACCGAATTGTTGGCTTTTGAGGTACTCCCCCACCCCCCTACGGTGTTTTTTGGAAGTGTTGATTCTAAACGACTTTAAGTCCTTTGCGCCGGAAGTGTTGAAATGATTAGACTTTAAGTGCTTATTTTTAGAAGTGTTGATTTCAGTAGACTTCAAGCCATTGCGAATCAGCGAGATGTGGGAGATTGAGAATATCTTGGAAGTGCTGATTCTGGAAGAGTTGCGAGATGAGAAGTGCGAAAATGGCCGGTTTTTCGCGGGTGAGGTTGAGGTGCTGTAAGGCGCGTGAGGCGATGCAGTGGTACGCGGGCGGGGCGTTGCCGCAGGCGAAACGGCGGAGAAATTCAGCGGCACGCCTTCGGTGGGCTTTGACGCGTCAAGCGAGGGTGAGCGTTTCCAGTTCACACCACCGTATAGCAT
>JBAQYV010000193.1:0-2623 GCA_049790315.1 Candidatus Acidiferrales bacterium
GGTGAAGGCGGCGGCGTCGGACCCGGCGAAGGCGGCGGCACCGGCGGCGGCGTGTTCCGCGCGGGCGAAGGCGGGGTGGGTTACCCGAGTTGCTTATACTGCCCGCGGCCCAGTTATTCCGACGAAGCGCGTAAAGCAAAATATCAAGGCACGGTGATGCTGCAAGCCGTGATCACGCCCGACGGACGCGGCATTCAAATCCAAGTGGTGAAGGGGCTGGGGCTGGGGCTGGATGAAAAAGCGATTGAAGCAGTGAAGGGCTGGCGCTTCAAGCCCGCGGTTGGGCCGGACGGCAAGCCGGTAGCGACGCTCGTTCCCATCGAAGTCACGTTCCGCTTGCTGTGAGCTCTGGCAGGTAGTATCACAACCGCGATTCCGCCGCGCGCCACGCGTCAATTGATTTCGCAAATCTGCTAGGATCGTCCGCATGTTCCCAATAAAGTACACAATGCAACACATGATAAAAGCGAGCCGCATGCGCGCGCTGCGCGGCGCGACGCTCGCTTTTGCCGCGCTTGCCGCAATTGCGGCGCTCGGCGCATTGTCCGATTCAGCCGCTGCGCAGTCCGCGCCGACGGGCTCGATCGAATTCTCCGCCAGCGTCACACCGACCGACGGCCGGCCGCAACCCGCGCGCCAGTTCACATTTTATCTGTTGCGCCGCAGCATCGCGGACGTTTACGCCGAAGCGCAAGCGGCCGATCCGCCGCCGCAGATCAATGCGTTCATCGACAGCCTCGCGATCTCGCCGGAACTGAAGGACTGGATGAAAAAGACTAAGGTGATCGACCTCGCGGGGCCGGACTTCACGCACGCGCTCACCCCCGAATTTTTGCTCAGCGTTCCGGAATTCACGAAAGCATACGTGCAGTTCAATACCGGTTACCCTGGATCGGGTTTCCCGATGCCGAAGTACAAGCCGGGCGACCAACAAAAAAATCCCGACAAGTATGCCCAAGAAGTGAAAGATTACAGAGCGGCGCTTCTGCACTACGCCACCGAAAATCCGCTAAGCAAAGACGGCATGGAAGTGGAAATTACCGACATCAATCCGATCCGGAAATGGAACGCGCTGGTCTCGGGCGAGCTGGACCGCGTTCAAAAGCGCACGCTGCGAATGGAACAGACGCAATACCTCGCGGCCCAGGCCGATACCGACCTGGACGGCCAAGGTTCGTTCGGCGGAGTTCCAGCGGGCGATTATTGGCTGGGCACGCTCGGCGCCGTCGCGCAGGGTGGCGATATCCGCCAGTCCTGGGATGTTCCGGTTACCGTGCGCGCCAGTCAAACGACGCGTATCGCGCTGACCAACGTCAACGCCGTCGCGTCCGTCTTCCCTCCGCGATAATCCGTATGGCCGAGAGCGAGTCCGTCATCGCGACTGCGATTTCCGCGCTGGCCAGCGCCTTCCGCGCCGAGCGCGAAGCCGCGGCCACCGCGATCTTCCGCATGGCTTGCGACGAAATCGATTATTTCGCGTGCGGCTGGATGCAAAATCCTGAATTCGCGCGCCTGGTAGGCGCGCCCTCTCCGGAATTCACGGCGGGCGTTGTCGTGGAACCTGAACTTTTCGCGGCGATTCGCAATGCCAATGACTCGCCGCTTCTTGCCGACGTTCCGCCAGAACAAGATGCCGCGGAGTTCCATCTGCGCGTGCGCGCAAGCGCCGGTATCGATGCGCGCCTTGAAGTTTTGACGACGCGCGATCCATCGGGCGAAGGCGCCATCGCGCGCTATCTTCGGAAATTCGGTAGGGGTATCCAGCACGTTGAAATGGCGGCTTCGGACGTCGATCGCGCGACCGAAATTCTGAAGACGCAGTTTGCGCTACAACCGATTTATCCCGCAGCGCGCGCCGGCGCGGACAACGCTCGCATCAATTTTTTTCTGGTGACAAATCCGAATGGGAAAAAGATTCTCGTGGAGCTTGAAGAAGAAGCGAAGCGATCCTAACCGCAGTTCCTAACTGCGCCCGTACACGGGAATCGCCGCGCCGTGAATTAAACGCGCATCTTCCGAACACAGAAACAAAACAACACGCGCGATCTGTTCCGGCTTCGGCCATTTCGAGTAGTCGGCCTTGGGCATGGCCTGCCGATTCGCCGCCGTGTCGAAAATCGACGGCACAATCGAGTTTACGTTGATGTTGTACGCTTTCACCTCTTCGGCCAGCGATTCCATCAGCACCAACGCCGCCGCCTTTGACGCCGCATACAGCGCCGCGCCCGGCGAGTGTCCATACGCCGCCTTCGAGGCCACGTTCACGATCAAGCCTCGATTTTGCCGAATCATCACGGGAACGATCGCGTGCACCAGCGCGAATCCGGCTTTGAAATTCAGCGCCATCATTCGATCGTAATCGTCGGCGCCCGCTTCCCACACATTCTTCCCGCCGCCATATCCGCCCACGGCGTTCACCAGGATGTCGAGCCGGCCGTGGCGCGCCGCAAGTTCGGCGACATACGTTTCGACTGCCGTTACGTCGGTCACATCGAGCGACGCGCCCTCCGGCGCCGGCGCTCCCGTGCGCTCCGCCGCGGCGACGAACGCTTGAAACTCGTCCGCGCGGCGATAGGTGACAGCGACGCGCGCGCCTGCTTCAAGGAGAGCCATGGCAACTTCG
>JBAQYV010000194.1:0-3522 GCA_049790315.1 Candidatus Acidiferrales bacterium
TGCCGTTCCGGCCGCACCAATCGCAGCCGCTCGGCGGCGCGCGTCACCACCACGCGGTCGCCCGATTCGAGCTTGCTCCCAACCTGTCCATCCACCGTCAGATAGACCGATTCTTTGCCGCTCGCCGCCACTTCGATCCGCGCCGCATCCGGCACCACCAGCGGCCGGTTCGTCAGCGTATGCGGACAGATCGGCGTCACCACCAGCGCTTCAACCAGCGGATACACGATCGGTCCGCCCGCGGACAGCGAATACGCCGTCGATCCTGTCGGCGTCGAAAGAATCAACCCATCGGCTTTGTAGCAGCAGACGAATCTTCCGTTGATCGTGAGTTCCAGATCGAGAATCCGCGACAACGCGCCCTTATTGATCACCGCGTCGTTCAGCGCGCGCTGCCGGTCGACCACCAGGCCGCCTCGCGTCACTTCAACGCCAAGCATTACGCGGTCGCTGATTCGATTCTTGCCATCGAACACTTCCTCGAGGATCGGATACAGTTCATCGAGCGTCACGCTGGTCAAGAATCCCAGCCCGCCCAGGTTCACCGGCAGAACCGGGATCCCGCGCGGATTTTCGAGTCGCGAAACCGCCAGCAGTGTCCCGTCTCCGCCCAGCACGATCAGTAAATCGACCAGTCCCGGCAATTCTTCCCGCCGCCGCTCGTCCGCGCGCGAAGAACCAGAAATCGACGCCGCCGTTTCCGGGTCCACGTACACTTTCACGCTACGCCCCGCGAGCCACTCCAGCAGCGGCGGCACCACTTTGGAGATGTCCGCGCGCCGCGGCCGCGCAATAATGCCAACATTTCGGATGGAATTGGTCACGCGCGCATTCTACCGCAAGCGCTCGCACTCCGGAAATTTCGCGTGTGCGTGGAGTTGCGGATTAGGAAGCTGGCTCGTTCGCGTGCGGCCAGCGCGCGTGGATGAAAAATTCCTGGTTGCCCTCGGCGCCGGTCAGCCGTGACGCGCGCATTCCTATGACGCTCAACCCCGCCGCAACAGCCGCTGCGCGCACGCGCTCGATCGCGCGCTCATGCAGCGCCGCTTCGCGCACAATTCCTCCCGCGCCCACGTCCGCCCGCGGCACCTCGAATTGCGGTTTCACCAGAATCACGAATTCCGCGCGCGTCCCCGCCGCCGCAACCACCGCCGGCAAAATCGTCGCCACGGAAATAAATGAGACATCCACGGTCACGATGTCCGCCGCCACATCGCCCAAGTCGCTGGCCCGCAAATATCGTGCGTTCCGCTCCACTTGCACAACTCGCGTTTCTTGCCGCAATCGCCAAGCCAATTGATCCGTGCTTACGTCCACGGCATACACACGCCGCGCTCCGTGTTGCAACAAACAGTCAGTGAAGCCGCCCGTAGAAGCGCCCACGTCTACGCAAACTTTGTCCGCAATGCTAACGCCGAAATCCTCCAGCGCCCCAGCCAGTTTTTCGCCGCCACGGCTCGCATACCGCGAAGCGCCGCCCACGATCTCAATCCTCACGTCGATCGGCACCAGCGCGCCAGCCTTCACGTGCGCCTGCCCCTCCACGCGCACTTCTCCCGCAAGAATCATGGCCTGCGCCTTCTGCTGCGATTCCGCAAGACCGCGTTCGACGAGCAGCGCATCGAGTCGCTTCGTCCCGCTCTTTTTCTTTTTCGTTGGAGTCACAGCGATTGTGTGCGGCGCGTTACACAAAACTCGTCAAGCGCGGCGCAGCGCGATGAATTCGCCCAGCGCCCGAAGATTCGCGGCCCGCGCGCCATACGAATCGAGCGCCGCCATCGCGTTGCCCGCAAGTTTCGTGGCGAACTCATGCGAGCGCTCAAGTCCATACAACGCGGGATAAGTCGCCTTATTTTGCGCTTGGTCTTTTCCAGCGGTTTTTCCCAGCGCCGCCGAAGTCTCTTCGACATCCAGAATGTCGTCGACTACCTGAAACGCCCATCCAATGTTCTCTCCGAATTCGCGCAGCCGCGCGACGTCCGCGTCGCTCGCGCCGCCGCACAGCGCCCCCGCCACAACCGCTGCGCGAATTAGCGCCGCGGTTTTCGAGCGATGAATATATTCAAGCTGCTCCGGAGTCGCGCGCTTCCCTTCGGCTTCGATGTCGGCCACTTGCCCGCCAACCATGCCGCGCGTTCCCGCCGCTCGCGCCACTTCCGCCAGCACTGCCACGCGCCGCCCCGCTTCAACCGGCGCCGTGGCGAGAACTTCAAACGCCAGCGTCAACAGCGCATCGCCCGCCAGAATCGCCAGCGCTTCGGAGAATTGTTTGTGGCATGTAGGTTTCCCGCGCCGCAGATCGTCATTGTCCAGCGCCGGCAAATCGTCGTGAATCAGCGAATACGTGTGGATAAATTCAAACGCGCACGCCACCGGCAGCGCCGCCGTAACTTCGGCCGCGAAAATCCGCGCCGCTTCCAGACACAAAATCGGTCGCACTCTTTTTCCGCCCGCAAATACGCTATACCGCATCGCCAGATGAATCGAAGGCGGCGGAGTGTCCCCGGCCGGAAGCAACTGCTCGAGCGATTCCTCAACCAGTTGCCGATCCTGCTCGAAAAAATCTGGAAGCTTCATCGTGTGGACCAGCGGGGAATTAATTCCGAAACGATTGGCACTCTCAGGGTTCGTCCTCGGGACCTTCGATGCCTTCATCGTCTTCGTCATCGTCCGCGATTTCCGCGGCGCCCTCAGGCTCGAACGGTTCGGCAACCACTTCGCCGCCAGCCTTCTTCAGCAGAATTTCCACTTTGCCTTCGGCCTGATCGAGCTGTTGCTGGCAATCGCGCGAAAGCGCGACGCCCTCCTCGAAAAGTTTCATCGCGTCGTCCAGCGAAAGGCTCGCGCTCTCCAGCCGCCGCACGATTTCTTCCAGCCGCTTTAGCGACTGCTCGAAATCCGCCTTCTTGCCGGGCTCCGGCTTTTTTGTTGGCACAGGATTCAAAGCGGCGACCTCACTTAACATAACCGTGCTGGACCAGATCGCGAAAATCCGGCGCCAGACTCAATCAGCATTCTAAGTCACGCCCAAGAACCGAAACAATGCCTTTGTGCGCCGCCTGCCCGGTCGCGCGTGATGCACGTCGTACTTCTGCAGCCACATCGGAACTGTGGGAGCCGGGATCGCCACTCCCGAGCTACGTTGAGATTCATCTCATGTTTTCGGTTGAATCTGATAATATCCGGAGCGTTTGCCATGAGAATTCGCTCCGTAATCTACGCGACTTGTTTGATCGCCGTCGTTGCCCTGTTGACCGCCGGGCCCGCGGGGGCGCACACAGCCGGCGTCACCTGCTTCCCGGCGAATCGCGCGGTCCGAGTCAATCTCGATACACATCTGGTCCTGACCTTTGCGGGCACTCCCGCTCTTGGCAAGTCCGGCCAAATTCGCATCTACGATGCGGCGCACCACCATCTGGTTGACACGCTTGATCTCAGCATCCCCGCTGGTCCCGACCCCACGCGGCGCATCGCTCCACCGCCCGCTCCAGCGCCTGGCGCGAATTCTTCCGCGCCCACCTC
>JBAQYV010000195.1:0-1811 GCA_049790315.1 Candidatus Acidiferrales bacterium
TCATCCGCCGCGCCTTCATGGAAGTTCATGAGACCGCGCGCCGCAACCGCACCCATCTCCGCACCGGAGCCTACATCCTCGCAGTAGGCCGCGTAGCCGACGCCACCCTGGTCCGCGGCCTCTTCCCGTAAGCCGCCGATCGCCTGAGATTGTTTCCAGCACGATTGCAATTTCGCGGTTCGTCTCTGTGCGCCGGGCGCCCGCGTGCCAACGTATGAGCGTTCGTGGGTCGCGGCTTCCGCGCCGTTCGCTTCCCAGTCGTTCAAGGCCACACTCGACCTGAATCGCCGATTAAGGCCATGCGCAGGCCTGCATTCGCCGAACACTATCGCTGTAATCGCCGATTAAGGAGCGGCGACCGATGGATTGGGACCTTAAGGATCTTCTCGCCAAGCATCAGATTGACCCACGAACCGTCCCGGTCTTGCGGCACACACCTAAGGGACGCCTCCGAAAGGTGTTTCCCTGGTTGGCGGCAGATCACCCCGTTGTATTTAATGCCTATCGGCAAACGCAGTCGGCGGAGGTCGAAAAGAGAATGAAGACCGCGTCGTATGTGGCCTCTTTCGTTGGCCACGAGCTCGGACATGCACTTTTCATCGGCCTCTACCAACGGCACGGTGAAGATTTAAGAAATCCGGATTAGATACGCTCGGTGCCTTCAGTCCAGGAATTGGAAAGCCACGGCCATCCAACGGAGACAAAGTCCCGGCTGTGGTTTGATCTGCGATTACGGCCGGATTTCTTTGAGCAGTGGAAGGGCAAACTGACAATCAAATGGCCGGGCAGGGAGATAAACTGGCATCGCTTCGCGGATCGGGCTGTCTTTAAGATAACCGCGATTCACGCGCAGAGCCTGCTGAATAACCAACCGCCGGATTCTTACAGGGACTGGGATTTGGAATGGGACCAGCTAAAGTTGCTTCCCGAATCGTGGAGGACCAAACTGCGCGCCTGGTGCGGAATCTACTACATCTTCGATGTTTCCGATGGAAGAGGATATGTGGGAAAAGCTTCAGGAAAACAGAACCTGCTTGGGCGCTGGATGGATTACGCAGACAGCGGTGACGGGGGCAATCAAAAGTTGCGCGGCCGCGATCCACTCAATTTAAGGTTTTCGATTCTCGAGCTCATTCCTGAGGACATGGGAAGTCGAGCGACATGAACAGAGTTGGATGTTACGTCTTCGAACCCGCACGCGCACGCACGGCCTGAACCTTCCAGAACTGGACTACTGACTAATCATGCGTGGCCCGCGCTGCTCACTGGTCCGCCGCCTTCGCGGCGCTGGGCATTTGTGGGTCGCGCCTTCCGCGCCGTTTGCGTCCCGGTCGCTCCTGGACCGGGAAGCCACGACAAAAAGATCGCCGCGCGAAGCGCGTACCTCTTGCGCGCCTCACCCGAGCAAGCCTCCGCTTTTGTTCTTGCCGTTGCCGTCGCTCCTCTGAAATTTCGAATCCGAATTTCGCAATCTCCCCGCCGTCGCCCCGCGCCAAAGCCACGCCGCCTGTGTCCCGCGCAGTCATGCGGCGCGCGCCGCAAGTTCCCCCAGCGCGGAGCCGCTGCAAAAACCCGTCGCGCGACAGCGCATACCGCTCGCGCGTTTCACCCGAGCGAGCTTTGGCTTTTGCTTCTGACTTTGCCCTTGTCGTTGTCCCATCCGTCGCCCTTGCCGTCGCTTTCTCCGAAATCTCCAATCTGAAATTTCAAATCTCCCCGCCGTCGCCCGCATTTTTTTTGCCTCACCAAAGAAAATTCTTGCGCCCAGTGCAATAACGCGCGTACATTTTTCTTTGCCGGCCCGCCGAAGC
>JBAQYV010000196.1:0-1744 GCA_049790315.1 Candidatus Acidiferrales bacterium
GTGTGACGCAAAAGTTCTTCGGCGCGGCGCGCGTCTACAGCGAAAAGCGAATCGAGTTCTTCGTACGGCGCGTTCGCGCGCGGCTGGTAACTGTTGAGGCCGAAGCGAAGCTGGCGCGCCGCCACGCATAGTTTCGTTCCGGCGTCAGGCATCGTGGCGAGCGCCGCGTCGCTAATGCAAACCGGAATGCGATACAGCATGCGTTCGTCGTCCATCACCAGGAAATTATAGTCGCGCGCGTTGCGGTATTTTCCCTGGCGCACCGCAGGTCCTTCGCCCTGAAATTGATACTCGAATCGGCCTGTAGGAGTTCGCAAGCGCGTCCAGCCAGATTGCGTGACTTCACTCATCGTTTCGGCTCATGGTTTCTGTCATCGAGTGGGAGTGCGCAAATCTCTGCCCGTCATTTCTACTGGCTCGGGAACGCCGAGCACGCCGAGCAATGTCGGCGCGATGTCGCGCAAAGAGCCGCCGGGGCGCAGACCGGCGCTGCCATCATCCGAAAGCAGAATGAAGGGAACGGGATTCGTGGTGTGATACGTATGCGCGCCGCCTGTCGCCGGATCGATCATCGTCTCGGCGTTGCCGTGATCCGCGGTGATGATCCACGCGCCGCCGCGCGGCTTCAGCGATTGATAGATGCGGCCCAGGCCTTCGTCGACGGCCTCGACAGCTTTGATCGTCGGTTCGAGCTTGCCGGAATGTCCCACCATATCGGCGTTGGCGTAATTCATTACGATCGCATCGAAATCGCCTTTTTCAATGGCTTTGATCACGGCGTCGGTGATTCCGGCGGCGCTCATCTCGGGCTTCAAATCGTACGTCGGTACTTTCTGCGAAGGCACCAGCACGCGTTCCTCGCCGGGAAACGGCGTTTCTACGCCGCCGTTGAAAAAGTATGTTACGTGCGCGTATTTTTCGGTTTCGGCGACGCGTAGATTCCGGAATTCCAATTCGCCAAAGACGTTGGCCAGGATGTGCTCGAGCTTTTCCGGGCTTATGACGTGCTGGAGCCACGGCCACTTTTTGTCGTATTGCGTCATGCCCACGTAGAAAAGTTTCGTGGGGCGCGCGGTGTCGGCGAATTCGTGAAAGCCGGGCTCGGCGATGGCGCGCGTCATCTGGCGCGCGCGATCGGCGCGGTAGTTGAAGAAAATTACCGCGTCTTCATCGTGAATCGGGCCGGCGGCGGGGGCTGCCACGCCCGCGCCCTCCGTAATCACCACCGGCAAAGTGAATTCATCGGTGGTACCAAGTTCGTAGCTGCGCAGCATCGCGGCAATAGGATCGGCCGATCGCAACTCCGATTCGCCGTGAACCACCGCGCGATACGCGCGCTCCATGCGCTCCCAGCGATTGTCGCGATCCATGGCGTAGTAACGGCCTGAGAGGCTGGCAATCTTGCCGACGCCATACTCGCGCAGCTTTTGCTGAAGCTGCCGCAGATAATCGACGCCGCTATTCGGGGCGGTGTCGCGACCATCCATGAAGCAGTGAATAAAAACACGCTCGACTTTATTTTCGCGCGCCATGCGCAGCAGCGCATAGAGATGATCCAGGTGCGAATGAACGCCGCCGTCGGACGCAAGCCCCATCAGGTGCAATTGGCGTTCGCGGCCGCGCGCCATCGCGCGCAGCAGCAATTCGTTTCGATAGATCGCGCCCGAAGCGATCATCTGATCGATGCGGGTGATATCCATCTGCACGATACGCCCCGCGCCGATATTCAGGTGGCCGACTTCGC
>JBAQYV010000197.1:0-34376 GCA_049790315.1 Candidatus Acidiferrales bacterium
CGCTGCTCGAAAAGCTGCGCAGTGAAGGTCTGGTGATAGAGGTGCGTGAGGGCGCCGCGGCCTGAGGCTGTGGGCGGATTGCCGCATTAGCGATTTTCATGCCGCCGTTTGAAGCAATGCGCCCCGCGCAGTCCAGTAAAGCAATGCGCTCCGCGCAGTCCAGGCCAAGCATCTCTCCGATCGTCTTGGCGGCAGGAGGCTGCACGCCGGCCGCGATTCACATAATGGAAAATCACGATGCGGCTCTTCCGCTCTGGCGGGAGAGAGGCCAGAGCCGAATTCTGGTTCACGTAGACCCGCATCACGACGCCTGGTTCCCCGCTGATGGCGTTCCGCCGAATGCTGCGAATTTTATAGGTCACGCGCTGCGTGAAAGGCTGGTGCGTGAATGGTATTGGGTGGTGCCGGACCGTTCGTTTGCTACGGCAGAAAATCGCGCGCTGCTGTTGGCGGCGCTGCGCAAACTGATGGGAAGCTATCCCGGGCGGCGCGGTGTTATTGACGCGGTGCGTTCGGAGCACTCCGATAAGGCAGCGCACACCGCGCAGCAGGGCGAAGCAATGCGCCTTGTGCAGGGCGGTCAAAAACGGAACAGCTTGCTTCGCACTTCGCTGCTTGGCGTCCCGCTGACGGTCTGCGCACTCGATGCGCTCCCCGCCGTCAGCGAAGACATACTGCTGGATCTCGACGTGGATTTTATGACGACGCCGCGCGTGAATTATTCACGTGGCAACGATCCTCATCCTGATCTGCCGTGGTGCTGGCCGGGCGAATTGCTCGAACGAATCGCCCAGAAAAATCTTCGCTGCGATATTGTAACGATTGCGCTGTCGGTTGAAGGCGGCTACACGCCTCTCGCGTGGAAATACCTCGGCGAAGAGTTGGCATTGCGGCTGGCAGCGCATCCCGATTCGGCCGGGCGTGTGCGCGGGACGGAGGGTATGCGCGCCGCGGCAGTGGCGCGATTTGCGGCGCGTCACGAGGATGCCGAAAAGTTTTACGGCGAAGCGGCGGCGGATTTGCCAGGTTCCGCCGCGCTGGCGTGGCATCGCGCTAATCTTTCACTCGACATGGGACGCGAAGCAGAGGCGCGGCAGCTTTACGCAGAAGCACTGGCGCTCGACCCGACCTATGGCACGGCGTATCACAGCGAAGGGCTTTGGCACTATGCCGCGGGGCGCACAAAGGAAGCGGAGCGCGAATTTCGGCGTGGGCTCGAGCTGGACCCGCGCGATGCGATCGCGCTGCTGGGGTTGGCTCGTTTGGCGATGCGCCGGAATCGATGGCAACAAGCCGAAGCGTTCTTGCGGCAGGCCATCGAAATCGATCCGAAGCTGCTCGATGCGCACCGCTCGCTGGGAAAAGCTTTGGCTCAGCAACGGCGCTATGGAGAGGCCGCTGCGGCTTATGAGGCATCCTTGCGGCTCGCGCTCGCGGGCCATTCCTCGCTGTTGGGCTCCGGGGTGATCTCGACTGAGCCGGCTCGCTGGTCCGATCGCCGCCACTGGCGCACACTGTGGAATCTGGCGGAAGTCCGGGATCGCATGGGAAATCTTGAGCAGGCTGCCGCGGCATATCGCATGGCCGCCGCGGGCGGGCAGGATGGCGTGCGATTGCGCGCGCGGCTCGCGCGGATCGCGGTCCGGCGCAAACATTGGAAAGAAGCTTTGCGCGAAACGCTTGCCGCCGTGAAGCGGATTCCCGGAGCGATGAAGAATTCACTTGGCGTGGCATGGTCGTCAATCGAACGCGCCTGGGCCCGTGTGGGCGACGCGCGGCGAGCGCGATGAATCACGAAAGCGAAATCGCCGGCCTGATCGAGGCTCATGGCTTTGAGTATCTGCGGGTGGCTCACTGCCGTGAATGTTGGCGCGGAATGAGTTGTTTCAATTGCTCGCGCCGAGCGCAGGACTCGGCATGAATCGCTGGAAAGGATTTTGGCGTCTGGCTCCTCGAGAGCGGCGCGTCGTGCTGCGAGCGGGCATGATGTTGTCGCTGACCGTGGTGGCGCTGCGCGTTCTGGGATTTCCGCGCTGGCGCGGCAGACTCGAAAAATACGTGGCCAACGCTCCAGCGGCAGGGGGAGACGCGGCCTCGCGACTCGCGCTGGCGCGCGAAGTAACGGGTCTTGCGACAAAGGCGGAGCGACGCGGTCCGCTGCGTCCGAATTGTCTCGAGCGTTCCTTGGTTTTGTGGTGGCTGCTGCGCCGGCGCGGACTGCCCGCGGAATTACGCATTGGCGCTCGCAAGGAGAACGCGCGTTTTGAGGCGCACGCCTGGGTTGAACTCGAAGGCGAAGTGCTGAACGATTCCGAAACTGTGCACAAGCATTATGCGCGATTCGATGGACCGATCGCTTCGACCGAAAGCGGTTCGCGTTGAGCGGTTTTGTGGCCGTGTTTCGGACCGATGGCTCACCCGCCGATCCGGCGCTGCTCCAGGCGATGACGGAATTTCTTTCCGTTCGCGGCCCTGACGCACAGGCCGCGTGGTTCGATGGACCGGCTGGATTGGGTCACGCGTTGTTTCGCACCACGCGCGAGGCCGCAGCGGAAAATCAGCCGTTCAGTTTCGATGGGCGCGTTCGTATCGTAGCTGACGCGCGCCTGGATGCGCGTGAGGAGCTCTGCGCTGAGATCAACGCGCGCTTGAGTTTGCAGCCGGCACTTACACCGCAGAGGCCGGATGTGGAACTTCTTCTTCGCGCTTTCGAGGCTTGGGGCGAAGACTGCGTCGATCATCTGCTGGGCGATTTTTCGTTCGTGATTTGGGACGCGCGAGCCGGCCACATCTTCGCGGCGCGCGACCAGTTAGGGCACCGGCCGTTGTTCTATGCGCGGACGGCGCACTCGCTCCTGATCGGCAACACAATCGAAGCCCTGCGAATCGATCCGGATGTTTCCGATCACTTGGATGAGGACGGCATCGCCGATTTTCTGGTCACCGGCAGTATTCTTGGGCCTGAGACGACCGCGTTTCGCGATATCGCCCGCGTGCCCGCCGCGCACGTACTCGCGGGCAGGCCCGAAGGTTTCGACGTGCGGCGGTATTGGACGCTGCCGATTGAGGAGCCGCTGCGGCGGCGCAGCCCCGAGATCGTCGAAGAGTTTCGCGCGCTGCTGTATCAAGCTGTGCGCGACCGGCTGCGTACGGATCGCGCGACGTTCAGTCTGAGCGGAGGGATCGATTCCACCAGCGTCGCGGGGGCTTGTTGTGAAGTTGTCGGCAAACAGGCAGCGCGCGACGCGTTCTTGGGGATCACCTACGTTTTTGAACACGCCATGCCCGATCGCGAGGGCTATTACGCAACCCTCGCCGCCGCGCACCTAGGCTTTCCTGTCGTGCAACTCGCAGTGGACGGAGAGAACTTCTGGGAATCATTGATGGCGGATCGCATTCCGACCGCCGAACCGACGAACAGTTTTGGCGACGCACTGGACCGAAAATGGCATGAGGCTGCGGGAACGTACGGGCGAGTCCAGCTTTTGGGTCACGGCGGCGATATTATTCTGATGCCTTCGCTCGACGGTTATCGTGGACGGCGACTCCCGTTGCTCGCGTGGGATGTGGGGCGTTACACGTTGCGACGCGGCCGCTTACCGCAAGCGGGTTTTGGCATGGCGTGGCGGAGATGGCGTGGCCAAGAGCGAGCGCGTCCTGAATTTCCCGATTGGCTCAATCCTGAGTTGGTCGCGCGCCTCGATTTGCGCGCTCGCTGGCACAAATGGTACGCGGAGCGACCGCGCGTCCATCCTTTCCGGCCAGACGCTTATTCCGGTTTGACTTCACCGTTTCTTGCGCGCGATCTCGAATCCTACGATACAGGCGCCCGAGCCAAACCGGTGGAAACTCGCCATCCGCTTTTCGACCTTCGCGTCGTTCGATTCTGCCTGCGACTACCCGCGGTGCCGTGGTGTTCACGGAAACAGCTTATTCGATCCTCAATGCGGGGTGTGCTTCCGGAGAACGTGCTGCGCCGGCCGAAGACCCCGCTTGCAGTCGGCTCGATACCCGCCATGGCCAATGACGGCGGCCAAGTTCATTCGTTTCGCCCCACTTCTGAGTTAGGGAACTACGTGGTTGGTGATCGCGCTTCGTTGGTGACGTGGACCGAGGACATGTCGGGGGTTGATCTTAGGCCACTCCTCCTTAATTTGTGGTTGCGGTCGTATCAGACCGCCAAGTACAAATTAAAGTAGAAGCTCCACTGAGGAGGCTAGAGTGAAGGAAGCATCCGAGCCGAAGATCGCCCGTAAAGCATACAAGACGCCCGAGCTCACTGTTTATGGTCAAATTCGAGAGCTCACCCTGAAAGGGTCTGGTGATACGCACGCGGATCACATGAACCGCACTACAACCTTTATGACCTAAGAGCGTTCCGGATTTAGAGAAACCTGCCGAGGTATTCGTAGTCTTCAGATTTTATCTTTGATTTGCGGTTATCACGGCATCGATTCAGTTGGGTAGCATTCGGTCCGATGTCGTGCCATTTCTTCAAGTTGACGATGGTCCTGGACCGGCAGGCGACCCCGCTCGCATGGTGCTGCGCACAAACGGGAGGGTTGATGTGGCGGCGATCGCGCTTGGTTGCTGGCTTGTTTCTAGGGTATTACCTTGATTGACTTCTGGCTGATCCCGGTTTAAGGTTGTAGACCAATCACGGATTTCGGTATAGCCTTAGATAGGGATTTATATCGGAGGCAGTCATGACGCGATCATCCGAGGCCAAAAATACTCCTAAAGTGTACAAGAGTCCCGAACTGACGGTGTATGGTCCGATTCGTGAGCTCACCCTGAAGGGAACCGGACATACGCACGAGGATCACAACAACCGCACGACAGTGTTTTTCACATAAGCTTCGTTTGATTTTGTGGAACATCGCCACCGAGTTTTTGGCCTTCAGATTTCCTCAAACTTAGCACTTCCAGGGGTTCCAACCAGTACGGCATCCGGTCGTATCGATATTGAACTATTTTTGCAACAGGGCCCCACGCAATTGACGGAAAGCGATTTGCGAGACGCGGAAGTGTGGTACGTCGCGTCGAACGAAGGTGTGGACGGCGGTCCCGCGTCGCGGGTGTGGCGCATTCGTGGCGGAGATTTTTTCCGATTCCGCTATGCTGACGGGGTCGAGGCGTTTCTGGACCGCGAGGGCGCGCGAATTTGGCTGGATTGGCCGCAGCCCTTGGCGCTCGACGATGTGATGCTGTACCTGATGGGGAATCTACTGGGCTTTGCGCAGCGTCTGCGCGGCGTCACTTGCCTGCATGCCAGTTCGATTCGCATCGGGCAACAGGCCATCGCATTGATCGGACCGGCGGGGGCCGGGAAATCCTCGAATGCCGCCGGATTTTTTCACCTCGGACATGCAATTCTGGCTGACGATGTAACTTCGCTCTTCGAGCGGGACGACCGGTTTTATGTGAGGCCTGCGCATGAGCGGGTTTGGCTGCGGCCGGACGTGGTTCGGCATTTATTTGGCGCGGAGGACGCGCTTCCGCGTCTCACGCAAAAGTGGGAAAAGCGCTGCCTTGAACTCGGCGGCTCGGACCTGAGACCTGGCGTGGAACCCATGCCCCTCGTGGCGATCTACAAATTGGGGCGCGATCTCGAAGCGCCGGAGCCGCCTGAGCTCACGCCGATGCAGCCCAGGGACGCACTGCTGACATTGGTGGCGAACACCTACGTGAACTTCCTGCTCGATCCGAGAATGCGCTCGGAAGAATTCCAGTGTCTGGGACGCCTTGCGAAGGCCGTGCCCATGTGTCTGGTGCGGTCTCACGGAAATCCTCCTGACATCCGCCGTTTGTGCGAGCGGATTCTGGTCGACGTGCGGGAACGAACCGCGCTGGCAGAGCGAATATCCGCGCCTGTTCGCGGCTGAGCACCGTTGATGTCATCCGAATCTCACGATCGGCGCTTGCCGCCGGAGCTCGAACTTGTTCTGCTTTGCCTGCGGATTGAGCCCAGCGACGCTGACGAGCATCGCATTCGGACATTGCTCGGCGAAGAGCTCGATTGGGATGAGCTGACGGCGCTGCTGCTTTCTCACCAGATAGTGCCTTCGTTTTATCGCCGTCTGCACGCAATTGCGCCTGGCTGCGCGGCCGGCGGCATACGTTCGTACCTAGAATGGATGACGCAGGATCTGGCCAAGAGAAGTATTCTTTTTTTGGGCGAGATGCTGCGACTGCTGTCTGCGTTCGAGGCTAACGGGATTCTGCTGATTCCTTACAAGGGAATCGTACAGAGCTGGCTGGCCTATCGCGATTTGGCGCAGCGCACTTGCCTGGATTTGGATTTTGCACTTCGGCAACGCGACATTCCCCGCGCTGGGGAATTGCTCGAAAACCTCGGTTATGAATCCTGGTTGCAACCCGAGGAACTGCGGTTAGCGGAACGCGGACAGTTTCCTGGCCAATACGCGTTTCATCGCAGAAATCTGGAATTGCCGGTAGAGTTGCACACGGAACGCACACTACGTTACTTTCCGATTCCGATCAATTTCGACGCCCTCGAGCGTCGCCTGCAAACCATCGAGATTGGCGGGCGCGCGATCCGCACATTTTCGCTTGAAGATACGATTTTGTTTCTGTGTGTTCATGGCGCGAAACATTTTTGGGCGCGCCTGAATTGGATCTGCGACGTAGGGAGATTGGCTGCGGAGAGACCTGATTGGGAAAAGCTCGCCGCCACCGCCGCCGAAATGCATTGCACGCGAAGCGTGCTTCTCGGTTCGGTTCTCGCGCACGACTTGCTTAAAGCGCCTATACCCGAAAGCGTTCTGAGCCGTGCGCGGCGGGATTCGAAGGTAGCGCAACTCGCGCGACAAGTGCGAGAGCAGATTGCACGCAATGAAGAATCCCCACGCGGGATTCTGCGGCGAGCGCGTTTCAGGTTGAGAAGTCGCGACCGGCTCACCGAGGGCCTGCTTCATACCTGGAGGATCAGCACGCGACCTACCGAGCGCGATTGGAGCTACGCCGCCGACGTGACGGGCCGATCCGGCTCTTCATCGGCGTTTTTTTCCTCGCTGCTTCGGCCGTGGCGTTTGCTACGCCAGTACGGCCGGCGATTCACATCGGAACCCAATCGCGACCTTTCGATTTTCGAACCCACGAGTCCCGCGGACGTAGAGCGCATGATTGAATTCGCCGGACTCGGACGGGACGACGTGCTCTACGATTTAGGTTGTGGCGATGGCCGCCTGGTGATTCGCGCGGCCGAACGCTGCGGCAGTCGTGGCTTCGGCATTGATGTCGATCCGCAGCGGATCGCTGAATCGCGCGCCAACGCCCGGAACCGAGGTGTTGAAGATCGCGTGCGCTTCCTAATGCAAGACGCTAAGAAGGCCGATTTGTCGGAAGCTACGGTCGTCTTTCTGTTTCTCGGCGTTCCCGGGAACCTTCGCCTCGCGCACAACTTGCGGAAGCAGCTTCGCCCCGGGACGCGCGTGATCTCGCGAGGATTCTCGATTCCGGGATGGGAAGCCGAAGCGCGCGAGGAATCTCCGTCAGGAGACCGCGCACTCCGAACACTTTACCGCTGGCGGATAGGTGGTTCGCCTGGCGACTCGCCGACTTCCCCGACGCAGCCTGCGGCGCACATGTATCGAGCCGTGGAAACCAAAAAGCGCCCAGCTTGAGGCGTCTTAGCGGAGAGAGCGTGAAGGCTCTCGCCCACATGGGGCTCGCGGCAAGCCCGAGCGAGAATTGAGAAACGCGTAGTGCCGGAGTAGGATGCGGATGATCGCTCCAACACATTCGTCCTCATGAGCCCATTCGATCAGCGGATTCTGCAAGTAACCCGCACGGGAGTGGACGTTTTCGCGTCGCCCGAAATTCGTCAAGCGCTCCGCGAGCGCTTCGATCGAGAGCACTATCTGATCCTGCCGCGCATGTTTTCCGCCGAAATGCTCGAGATGCTGCTCGATCGCGTGGGAGCCGCGGTGTTTGAGGCGCGCAATGACAACAACATCGCGCGTGAAGCATGTATGTCGGATGCGCTCACCGAATCCTTGATTCTGTTTCTGCTGAACAATCCCCAACTGCATCGCGTACTTGGAGAAATCACCGGGATTGATGGGATCGGCAATTTCAGTGGCCGGGTCTATCGGATGAATTCGACTGAAGGTCATTACGATTCCTGGCACAACGACGTGAAGGGCGATCGCGTGCTCACGCTGAGCGCCAATCTTTCCACGCGTGAGTTTCAAGGCGGCGGCCTGCAGTTGAGGCGCGCGGGAGCGAGCGAAATTCTACACGAGGTTCGTAATACGGGCTTGGGCGATGGCTTGGTGTTCCGCATTTCGCGGGAGCTGGAGCATCGCGTGCTGCCGGTAGAGGGAGATGCGCCGAAGACGGCTCTAGCCGGTTGGTTTCGGCCTGCCGAGAGTCTCCATAACTTGATACGCCACGCGAACGAGACACAAAGTTCTGGTGACGACGGCGGAGAACTTCCCAGCGTTCCGCCGAGCCGTTCGGCCGCGTCCAGTTGAAACCGTTGCGCCATCATAGCGATTCAGTGCAGAGTAGCGGCAGATGCGGTTACGACTAACCAATCCCGCCCAGCGTTCGCTATTTATTATCGCGACCGTTTTAGTCGCTGCGATCTTGTGTTGGGAAGGCGGCAAGCACGCATTGGCGATGTACTGGGCCAACTCCGACAATCCGCAGGATTGGCAGCGCGCAGCGAAACTTGAGCCTTCAAACGCCGAGCATTGGTATTTGTTGGGCCGCTATCGCCAGCTCGATTTTGAAAACGAGGATTTGCCGCTCGCGATTTCGTATTACCGCCGTGCCATCGATCTGATTCCGGAATCCCCGTATTACTGGCTTGACCTCGCGAGCGCGTACGATGAAGCGGGCAACGCTGCGGCGGCGGAATCGGCCTACCAGACGGCCGAGCGCGATCACCCTATATCCGGGGAAGCTGCGTGGCGTTACGGGAATTTTCTGCTGGGACAAGGGCGAACCGACCAGGCTTATGCCGAAATACATCGCGCGCTGATATCAGAGCCGCGATGGGTGGATTTGGCTGTGTCGCGCACCTGGCGCAGTTCGCAGGACGTTAATTTGTTGCTCGATCGCGTGCTGCCTGATGTCCCAGAAGCGCGCGCAGAGGCGCTGAAATTTCTGGTTACGCAGAACCACCCGGATGCGGCATTGGTTGTTTGGCAGCGTATCGTGCAGCGCCACGACGCGCCGCCGCTTGCCAAGGCAGTCCCACTCGTTGACGCGCTGATTGCGCAGAACCATGTTTCGCAGGCGTGGCTAGTGTGGCAGCAGGCGCTCACGGACAGCGGGACGCCATCCGTAGCGAGCGGCGATTCGCGCGTCACCGACGGAGGTTTTGAGACCGAATTGACGAATGGTGGATTCGGTTGGAGAAATCAGCCGCAGCCTGGAGCCGATGTGAAGCTCGATTCAAGCGATCCGCACTCCGGGTCGTACGATCTGGAGATTAGGTTCGACGGTTCGACGAACGTCGATTTCTCCGGTTTGTCCGAATTTGTACCGGTAGAACCGGCCACGCTCTACCGTTTTTCCGCTTATATGCGCGCGGAGAATCTCGTCACCGACGGCAGCGTGCACTTCGAGATATTCGATCCGCAGCATCCCAACGATCCCGTAACGGTGACGCAAGGCGTCGCGGGCAACGAGCCCTGGACTCTGATTACGGTAGATTTTCGTACAGCTGATGACACGAAAGTTTTGACTGTGCGCCTGCGACGGCCGGCGAGCACATTGTTGACCAAAATTGAAGGGACGGCATGGGTGGATGATGTCTCGCTCGTTGCTGTGGCCGCGCCGGCTGGGACGGCGCCATGAAAGTGATTCGCGTGGGCATTTGCGCTCTCGTCGCGTTCGCGGTGCTGGCCCAGGGAGCGACCGAGGCGTGGTCGCAGGCAGTCGTCGAAATCGGCGCCGGGCTGCTGCTGGTATGGTGGTGCTTCGCGGTTTTGCGCGAGGAACTCGTTGAGGTGCACGGGAACGTACTGCTATGGCCGCTCGCTGGCCTGTGGATTGTGGCGATGGTTCAGAGCATTCCGGGTCTGAGCGCGTATGAATTTGCAACACGCATCGAGTGGCTGAAAGGCTCTGCGCTGATCGTGTTGGTTTTCTTGGCGGTGCAATCCTTTCGCACGACGAAAGATTGGCGCGAATTCGTGTGGTTCCTGCTGGTTCTCGGTTTCCTGGCTTCATTGCTTGGAATCGTGCAGCAGTTTACATTCAACGGGAAAATGTACTGGTTCCGGGAAATGAAATATGGCGGAGTTCCGTTCGGTCCGTACGTAAACCGCAATCACTTCGCGGGGTTCGTCGAACTGGTTGTGCCGCCGGGGCTGGCGGTGTTGGTGCTTCGCGGCGAACGGCGCGATCTGTTGCCATTGCTCGCGATTCTCACGCTGCTTCCGATCGGAGCGTTGTTCCTGGCGGCGTCGCGCGGCGGGATTATCGCGTTCCTTTGCGAGATCGTTGTTCTCGTTTTGCTTGTCGCGATGCGGGAAAAGGAGTGGAGGACACTTGCAGCCGGTTTTTTGATCTTGTTCCTGGCTTCCGCGATGGTCGCGTGGATCGGCGTCGGCCCATCGCTCGAACGCTTCGCGGAGTACCGCTCTCTTGAAGTGACGGAGGCGCGGCGGGTGGAGATGACGCGCGATTCCTTGAAGATCTTCCGCGATCACCCCGTGCTAGGCACCGGATTCGGCACGCTGCAGCAAGTTTTTCCGCGGTATGAGACGCTTTACGACGGGCTGGTCGTGGACCACGCCCATGACGACTACGTGGAATTGCTTTCTGATGCCGGCGCTGTTGGGGCACTGCTAGGGGCCTGGTTTTTAGTTCTGCTGTTCTGGCAAGGTACGAAGTCGCTGCGAGCGAGCCGCGGGACGCCGGATTTGGCGGTGCATATCGGCGCGCTCACCGCATGTGTGGGATTGCTCATTCACAGTCTTTCGGATTTCAATCTTCATATCCCCGCCAATGCTTTAATCTTTTTGCTTCTCGCAGCGCTGGCCACCTCGTCGACAGCGCCGCCGGGACCGCTGCCCGTTCCATCGTCCGCCGCGAAAACCCACGCTAGAGGAGAGCTTCGCACCGCGAGCGAGCGCCGATGACTGGCCGACCGCGACGCGAAGGCAAGCCGGACGAATCGGATCGCGCGCCTTCACAGAAACCGGGCCGCGCGGTTGCGAGAATCGGTGAGTTGCACGAGCGATTGGTTTCCCCGCGCCGCATCACGGTATTGGCCGAATGTCTCGCGGCTCTGCTGCCGCACGACTGCCGATTGTTGGATGTCGGTTGTGGCGACGGAGCGCTTGGCGCATTGCTTGAGCGAACGGTTCCGGGGTTGCGCATTACCGGAGTTGAAGTGCTTCCGCGCGCGGAATGTGCGATTGAATGTCATGCGTTCGATGGCCGGTATCTGCCTTTTGCGGATAGATCCTTCGACGGATGCTTGTTCGTGGATGTGCTCCATCACACGCGCGATCCGTTTGCGATTTTGGAAGACGCTTGCCGCGTCAGCCGGAATTTCATCTTGATCAAGGATCATCTAGCCGAAACGCGATGGGACCACTGGCGCCTGCGTTTCATGGATTGGGTGGGAAATCGGCCCCATGGTGTGGTGTTGCCGTACGCGTATCTTTCCCGGGCGAAATGGCGCGATCTGTTTGATCAGCTCAACGTTACCGAGGAGCGTAGGAATCATGACCTACCGCTTTATCCGGCCCCGGCCTCGTGGGTGTTTGGGGGAGGACTGCATTTCGCGGCGTTTCTTAGAACGAGTTCGAAGTAGACAGCGCAAAACTGGCGCGGAAGAGCGAATGCGCGGGTGCATGCCACTTAGCGGCGCGCCATACCCAACACGCTGAGGAATAGACTCGAAAGAAAAGTTTGGAACCCCAGCGCTATCAGCACGGCGCCGGGAATCGTCACGCGCATCGTGACGTCGATATCGAGAGCGCCGAAGTGCCGCGCACCCCACTTTCCCAGCACGGCGATCCACGCCGCGAAACCAATCGCCATCAGCAGAGCGCCAACGGTGACACCCACTTCGAGCGTGACGTAACGGAAGAGCCGGTTGAGCCGCGGATCCTCGGGCGCCAAACCCTCCGTGATCGCGAAAAGTTTTGTGAAGAACGCGAACGCGACTGACTGAAACCCCAGCAACACCGCCAAGCCTGCGAAGAGCAACGTGTGCACGTCAAAAGTGACGCCGTGTACCATGCGCGGTCCGGGGATAAGCCAGAGTCCCGCGGCTGTTCCGGCTAGCATCAGCAGAATTCCGGGATATAAGAAGAGCCAGCGCGGGCTGTAGAGCATCAGAAAACGCAGGCCGCGCCAGCCGTCGCGCCAAGTACGCAGATGCGGAGGCCGATCGCGACCGTCGGGGCGCAGCGTTGTGGGAACTTCGGCGATACGCAGCCGGAAGATCGCGGACTTGACGACCATCTCTGTCGCGAACTCCATTCCCGTGGTGCGTAGGCCCAAACGAAGAATGGCATCGCGGCGGAATCCGCGCAGACCGCAGTAGATGTCGCCGCATGGGCTGCCGAAGAAAAGGCGCGCGATCGCGGTGAGCACTGGAGTCCCGAGATAACGATGCAGCGCCGGCATCGCACCCGGCGCAATCCCGCCGCGAAACCGGTTACCCATCACCAGGTCGTAGCCTTCGCGTAGCTTCGCGACGAAAGCCGGGATGTGCGTGAAGTCGTAGCTCTGGTCGGCGTCGCCCATGATCACGAATACGCCTCGTGCCGCGGAGAAACCGCCGAGGAGCGCGTTGCCGTAGCCCTTTTTCTCGACCGGAACGACGCGCGCGCCAAGGCTGAGGGCGATTTCGACGCTGCGGTCCGTGCTGCCGTTATCGGCCACGACGACTTCGCCGCGCAGTCCCGCGCGCTCCATCGCGGTAAGTGCTTCGGCTACGCAAGCCCCAATCGTTTTTTCCTCGTTGAGGCAGGGCATTACGACTGAGACTTCGAGGTCGGTGTTTCGCGCAGTTATCTCAGTTTGCAGTGCTAAGTTCTTTTGGTCGGTCATTTGGCGCGCGTTCGCTTGGCCGAGCCATTATCTGCGACGCAATCGCGCGATTCAATCCTTCGGCGCGCTCGAAGTCGAGCCCGTGCATATTCTTGGCAGAGGTCCAGTCGGTCGCAATGTAGGCCGCACCAATCGGCTGCGGAATGCATCAAAATTTAATGGCGTGGGAGTTGGGTTCCTGGAAACACGAGCTATATACGCCCAAGTGCTTGTATAATGGCGGGCGCGTGGGGGAGATGCATTCAATGCTGTGTGAACGTGTGTCTGCATTCGGTAGGCGACTAAGCGGGACGGCATTTGTCCTTTTGGCTCTATCGCTTGCGGTACCTTCTGCCCAGCCTCAACAAGTCGCACAGCCTTCAAACCAAACTTCGACCGGCGCGAATCCAAGCTTTCCAGGTGTGCCTAAGCTCGAAACACCGGACGATGCCAACGCCCGCATCGCGGCACTTGCGCAAGCCGACGCCGCACGCCCCGGGGATTACCTTATCGGCGGTGGCGATCTGCTCGACATTCAGGTCTTCGAAGTGCCGGAGCTATCGCGCGAGATTCGCGTCAATCAGTCGGGCTACATCGCACTGCCGCTGGTTTCCACAAAGATTAAGGCCGCCGGGCTGACCGCATTTCAGCTGCAAGATAAGCTGGCCGAATTGCTGCAGGTCAATGGCCTGGTAAGTAATCCGCAAGTTACCGTCAATGTGAAGGAACAGCATAGCCAACCGATTACCGTGATTGGGGCGGTGAAGAATCCAATGGTGTTCGAGGCTGTCCGGTCGACGACGCTACTCGAGGTGCTCTCTACGGCTGGTGGGATTGCGTCGGACGCGGGTAACGTCGTAATCGTGACGCGCAATGGCAGCGCTGAGGCGCAGTCCGCAGCCGATGCTAGCAACAACGGTGGTGGCGCCACTCCGAACCCGCCGCAGACTTTTACGATCAGTCTGGACGACCTGCTCAATACGGGCAATCCGAGATTCAATATTTCCGTCCAAGGCGGAGACGTCGTAAGTGTGCCGCGCGCGGGAATCATTTACGTTGTCGGCGCGGTGCCGCGCCCGGGCGGCTTCGTGATGCAGAACGATCATCAGGAAGTCACAACCCTTAAGGCGCTCGCACTAGCCGGGGGCGTGACTCCGACGGCGAAATCAGATAAGGCCGTCATCCTGCGCAACGATCCGGTTACCGGCGCAAAACAAGAAGTGCCGGTGAATCTGAAGAAGGTGATGGACTTGAAAGGGCCGGACGTGGAGTTGCTGCCGAACGACATCTTGTTTGTCCCTGATAGCGCGAGCAAACGTGCGTGGCGGACAACCGGGACCGCCATTCTATCATTGGGATCGGGCGTTGCGCTGTACAGGCTCGGCACTGGTGGCCTCTAGAGTTCGCGCGACTTCGATATTGCTATTGAGATGACGAGCAAGGCTCAGCCGAAGGAAGCGGTGAAGCGATCATGGATGAAAACAGCCGGCCACTAGCACCGCGCGAGCGGAACGGCGGCCCCATTGACGCGATCCCCACCCGCGCTCCATTTCTCCCGCTCGACATTTCGCCACGCGAGCCGCGACTCACCGACTATCTGTTGATTTTGCGCAAGCATCAATGGCTGATCCTATCGTTCGTATTGGCGGTGGTCACCATCGTGACCGTCACCACGGTGCGCACACAGCCAATCTATGAAGCGACTGCGCGGATCGAGATCGATCGAGAGAACACCAACCTCACGAATTTCACGAATAACGGCAACGACTCCGATTACGACATGGATGACATGGACGATTACATCGAGACGCAGGCAAAGATCCTCATGAGCGAGACCGTCGCTCTTGAGACCATCCGCAGCGTCGGCCTGCAAAACGATCCGCAGTTCGGCGGCCAGCCGGGCAAACCCGCAATCGATGCATCAGCCGGCGGCGCCAACCAGCCGCGCCCGGCGGCGCTCGGTGCGTTCTTGGCGAATTTGAGCGTAACGCGCGTGCCCAACAGTCGATTGCTGGACGTCACGTTTGCGGCGACCGATCCGCAGCTCGCGGCGCGGGTGGTCAATGCGCAGATCAAAAACTTCATCGAGCAAAATTACCAAAGCAAATATGAAGCGACTTCACAGGCGTCCACTTGGCTTTCCGGCCAACTGGACGAAATGAAGGTTAAAGAAGAGAACGACGAAAACGCCAGCTTGGCCTACGAACGCGCGAATCAGATTTGGACCGTCGACGAAAAACAGGACATCAGCACCGAGAAACTCGGCGAAATTGAAAAAGAGCTGACCGATGCTCAGGCCGACCGCATCAGCAAAGAAGCCGTCTACCAATTGGCCCAGGCCGGAAACTTTGACGCGATTCCCGCCGTGCGCGATAGCGTGGTGATTCAAAACATCCTCAAGCAGGAAGGCGATCTGAACGCTCAGTATGCGGATGCGCTGACGCAATACGGACCGAAGTTCCCCAAAGTTGTTCGCTTGCAGGCGCAAATCAAACAACTCGACGACATGATGAACCGCGAGAAGCAGAACATCGCGAACCAGATCGACGCCGATTACCGCGGCGCTCAACAGCGCGAGATGCTGTTGCAGCAGGCGCTGGACGAGCAAAAGACGGAAGCCGATTCCGTCGCCGAGAAATCGGTGCAGTACAACATCCTGAAGCGCGAAGCGGATGCCGACAAGGATTTATATGACGGCATGCTTCAAAAATTGAAAGAGGCCGGAATTCAGGCCGGGTTGCGCTCTTCGAATATTCGCGTGGTGGATCCGGCTTTGGTTCCGTCCGAGCCATCGCGACCGCAGAAGGCCCGCAACATCTTGTTGGGCTTGCTCGTCGGTCTGGTGGGTGGAGTTGGATTGGCCCTTCTGCGCGAGTATATGGACAACACGATCAAGACACCTGACGACATTGAAATGCTCGTGCGGCTGCCTTCTCTGGCGGTCGTTCCCGCCTTCGCCTCCGGCAATGGTCACGGGAATGGGCGCATCTCGCGCCTTTTGAAATCGGGAGCGAACGGCGGCAAAGAAGGCCACGTTGAATTGATTTCGCATAACATGCCGCAGTCGCAGATGTCGGAAGCTTTTCGCGCGCTTCGCACTTCTCTTTTGCTTTCTCAGGCTGAGCATCCTCCACAAGTGATTTTGGTGACCAGCGCTCTGCCGCACGAGGGCAAGACCACCTCTGCCGTGAATCTGGCCGTGACGCTGGCGCAATTGGGCGACCGTACACTGCTCGTAGATGCGGATTTGCGAAAGCCGGGAATCAATCGAGCGCTGAACTTGGTGGATGGAAAGCACGCAGGCCTGAGCTCGTATTTGGCGGGTGTGTCTTCGCTCGACTTGATCACGGTGCCGCATCCTGCGATCACCAATTTGACCGCGATTCCCACCGGACCGATCCCGCCGAACCCGGCCGATTTACTTTCATCGCGGCGCCTAGCTGAGCTCATCCAGGAATTGCGCAAACGCTATAAATTTGTGGTGATCGATTCGCCGCCGGTTATGGCCGCCACCGATGCCGTGATTCTATCGGTTCTGGTGGATGGAGTTCTTCTGGTGGCGCGAAGTCACGAGACGCCCAAAGACGCGTTCTCTCGCGCCCGCGACCTCCTTGTATCGGTGAACAGCCGGATTCTTGGTGTGGTGCTCAACGCGGTAGACGCAAGCGTGCCCGATTACTACTACTCATATCGGTACTATCCGTATTCCTATGGAGAGTCAGATAAGGAGCGGGGAGAACACTCGTCCGAGTCCGAACATCCGCGCGCGGTCGGCTTGTAGATCAATTCGTATGACCTTGTGTTGGAGGAATGAATATGCGTTGCCTGATTACTGGAGGAGCGGGTTTCATCGGGTCTCATCTCGCGGAGCGTTTGCTCGATCAGGGTGACGAAGTCCTGATCCTGGACAACCTTTCCACCGGCGGCATGGAAAACATCCGTCATCTGAAAGTTCATACGCGGATGCATTACTTCCTGGAAGGACTCGAAAACCGCCCATTGCTTGCCGAGTTGGTGGATGAAGCCGACGTGGTTTTTCATCTCGCTGCCGCCGTTGGCGTTCGGTTAATTGTCGAAAGTCCGGTGCGCACTATTGAAACCAACGTCAACGGAACGCAACACGTTCTGGAAGCGGCGGCCAAAAAACACAAACTAGTTGTCTGCGCTTCGACCTCCGAAGTGTATGGCAAAAGCACTCGGGTGCCTTTCGAGGAAGACGCCGACTTGGTGATGGGCGCGACGACCAAAGGACGCTGGAGCTACGCGGCCTCGAAAGCGCTGGATGAATTTTTGGCGCTGGCGTATTGGAAAGAAAAAGGTTTGCCGGTAATTGTTCTACGCCTCTTCAATACCGTGGGTCCGCGGCAGAGTGGCCGCTACGGCATGGTGATGCCCAATTTCATTCGTCAGGCGCTGGATGGCGCGCCCATCACAGTATACGGGTCCGGTCAGCAGTCACGCTGCTTCTGCGACGTGGGAGACGCCGTAGAGTCCATTCTGCGCCTGGTTGCGACCGATGCTGCCGTCGGAGAAGTTGTGAACATTGGGAACGACGACGAAGTCACCATAGAAGCCCTGGCTCACCAGGTGAAGGATCAAACACGCAGTGCATCGCCAATCGTGAGGATCCCCTATGATCAGGCTTATGAGCCGGGTTTTGAGGACATGTTCCGACGCGTGCCGTCGCTCGCGAAACTCGAGCGGTTGATCGGTTTCCGTCCCCGCACACCGCTTCCGGAAATCATCGAGCGGGTCGTCGCACATATGGAAAAGAAGCGACAGTTCGTAGTCGCGCCTCGTGAACTGGCTCAAGGCGCAAATTAGCCCCGGTCGCTTGCTTACCGGCCGCGGTTCGCTGCACGGTTCGCTTACTACGCAAATTCACCTGGTACACGCGGGAATCAGGCCGTGAGGCGCCGCATAGTGCGCACGGCCTTACTAGATCAGGTCCCGACAGCGATTGGAGCCGGACGATATAGGATGTGCGCATGATTCAAAGATCCAGCTCTCGCGCCGGCAAACCTCACGCGTATGGCTGGTGGCTTGTCGTTCTGTTCGTGCTGAGTTTGCCGCTGATAAATCCTTGGGTGCGCGGTGACGGCGTTGGTTACTACGCATACGCCCGGTCGTTGGTCATAGACCACAATCTGCGATTCGAAAAAGACTGGCGCGCCGCGAATCCCAGCTTTCAGATGGCCCGCATGGACTCCAGCGGAAACATTCTGCCCGACCAGTACACGCGCACCGGCCACATTGGCAATCATTTCTCGGTCGGCCCGGCCATTCTTTGGGGGCCGGTTCTGATCGTAGTCCACGGGACTGTACTTGCGTTCGATCATTTTGGCGGCCACATAAGCGCGGATGGATATTCGCGTCCGTATCTGGTTGCCATGGCGCTAACTACGGCTGGATATGGGTTTTTGGGGCTGTGGTTATCGTTCTGCATCGCGCGCACGTACGTGGGCGAACGTTGGGCTTTTCTCGCGACGCTGGCCATTTGGTGGGCATCGTCTTTGCCCGTTTATATGTACTTCAATCCGTCATGGTCCCACGCGCAGTCGGCATTCAGCGTTGCGCTGTTCCTCTGGTACTGGAATCGAACGCGGCCTGCGCGGCCCCTCGGCCAATGGATATTGCTTGCACTGTCGGCGGGGCTGATGGTCAACGTGTACTACCCGAATGCGATCCTGTTACTCGCGCCCGCGACAGAAACGCTCGTCGCTTTGCGTGGTGACGCCGCGGATGGTGCGACGCGCAGCGTCCCATTTTCCCGGATCGTCGGCCACTGGATCATGTTCGGCGCGGTGCTCATCGTCGCCATGCTTCCCACATTCATCACACGCCAGATTATCTATGGCAGTCCATTCGCTTCGGGATACCCTTCCGTGTCCACTTGGAATTGGACATCACCTGTGCTGCTGCAAGTTTTGTTTTCATCCGACCACGGACTTCTGAGTTGGACGCCGATTCTCGCACTTGCCGTCTCGGGCCTGGCTTTGCTTTGGAAGCGGGATCGGATTCTAAGCGTTTCGCTCAGCGCGATCGTGCTCGTTTATTATTATTTCATAGCGAGCTATGGAGACTGGGACGGAATATCGTCGTTCGGCAACCGTTTTTTCGTATCTCTGACGCCTATCTTTGTGATCGGCCTGGCGGCATTTTTTGCCGCGCTGGCCGATTGGGTTGCTTCGCAATCGCGTGCGTGGTTTGCGGCAGCGGCTTTGGTGGGAGTTTCGATTCTCTGGAATGTGGGTTTCATGTTTCAATGGGGCACGCACTTAGTGCCTGCGCGCGGTTCAATTTCCTGGGAGCAGATGGTTCATAACCAGTTCGCCGTCGTTCCGGAAAGCATGGCGCAAAACTTCGAAACGTACTTGCTGCGCCGCCATTCCATGATGCAGCGCATCGAACAGCAGGATAATGAGCATCAGCGAGCGCAGCCCTCCGGTGCGGTGCCTCGTCAGCAGTGAGCGTGCGTTCCGGACAAGTTGTTGCGATTCATCTTCCGCCGCGTGGAGGCAAATCATGACGGAAACACCGAGAATCTCGGTGGTGGGGTTGGGCAAGCTGGGCTCGCCAATGGCGGCGGCTCTCGCGGCCAAGGGAATGACCGTGGTTGGTGTGGATGCGGACTCCGCGAAGGTCGAAGCGATTCAGCAGGGCCGGCCGCCGGTTTTTGAGCCCGATCTTGCCGAATCGATTCGCCTCGCCGGCAATCGGCTCACAGCTACTTCGGATCTCGCTCAGGCCGTGGCCTCGACAGACATCACGTTCATCGTTGTAGCCACGCCATCGGAGCCGTCCGGCGGCTTCTCACTGCGCTACGTGCTCCCCGTTTGCGAAGCCATCGGCGCGGCGCTTGCGCGCAAGCGGTCGCGGCACGTCGTGGTGATCACGAGCACGGTGATGCCTGGGATGACCGGAGGACCGATACGCGAAACTCTCGAGCGTGCGAGCGGTATGCGCGTAGGTCACGACTTCGGGCTTTGTTATGGCCCCGAATTTATCGCCTTGGGCAGCGTTATTCGGGATTTTCTGAATCCGGATTTCCTCCTGATCGGCGAATCCGATCCCGCCACAGGCGAACGTCTCGAGGCGCTTTACCACGCTGTTTGCGAGAATCGGCCCGCGGTTGTGCGCATGAACTTCGTCAACGCGGAAATTGCCAAACTCTCGGTCAATACATTCGTCACTACGAAAATCACCTTCGCCAACATGCTGGCGCGCATTTGCGAGCGCCTGCCGGAAGCGGATGTAGATGTGGTCACGCGCGCTCTTGGACTGGATAGTCGCATCGGCGGAAAATATCTGAAGGGCGCGGTCAGCTACGGCGGCCCGTGTTTTCCGCGCGACAATCTGGCGCTCGCCGCGCTGGCAATCGAAATCGGCGCGCCGGCCGACCTCGCGCAAGCCACCCACCGATTCAATCGCGCGCAAATTTCGTGGCTTGCCGACCGGGTGGCCGAATATCTTGGCGCCGGCGAGACAGCCGGTGTGCTCGGTCTCACGTACAAACCGAACACCGATGTTGTTGAAGAAGCAGTAGGCCTTTTGCTCGCGAAGGAACTTCTCTCGCGCGGCATCTCCCTTGTTGCCTATGATCCGCAAGGCGCGCGCAATTCCGTTGCGGCTCTCGGCTCTGCCGCACGATTGGTGGCGACCGCGGAAGAATGCATCACGAAATCTTCAGTCGTCGTGGTAGCCACGCCCTGGCCTGAGTTCGCTCGCATCCCGGCCGAACAATGGGGGCGGCCCGGTGCCCCGCGCACGGTGATTGACTGCTGGCGAGCGTTCGGATTTCTGGGCCAGCGGCCCGGGATTTCCTACTTGGCCCTTGGGCGGGGCGATCTCGATGCTGCGCCTTTGCGGCAATCCGCGAATCAGAATGTCTGAACGAGGAATGCTTGCTGACCATTTTCGCCACTCCGAAGCGATTTGAAGGGCACACCGGGCTTATCCAGCGCAACGCGATTGCTAGCTGGATGGCGCTTCGCCCGGCGCCGGAGATCATTCTTTTTGGTGAAGACGGCGGCACTGCGGAAATTTGCCGCGAGTTCGGCCTGATTCATGTTCCAGACATCGCCCGTACCCAATTCGGCGCGCCTTTGCTGCCCGACCTGTTTGAAAAAGCGCAGCGACTTGGCAGCAATAACCTGTTGAGCTACGTCAACGCGGATATTATTTTGATGAGTGATTTTCTCGCCGCGCTCAATCTCGCGCGAACCGCGTCCGAGAAATTTCTGATGGTCGCGCGCGTGTGGCGCGTGCGGATCGACGATCCTCGGAGCTTCGAGGATGCAGACGCGGAGACGAAATTGCGCGCCTATGTGAGGGAATATGGCCGGCAAAGCCCCCCTCCGGGGAATAGCGATTTTTTTGCGTTTCCCCGCGACCTTTGGTCCGCCATTCTCCCGCTCGGTGTAGGACGTGGCGCATGGGATCCATGGCTCGTTTACGAAGCGCGGCGCCTCGGCGCAGCCGTAGTGGATGCCAGCCCGTTCCTCATGGCGGTGCACCAGAACCACGATCAGTCCACTTACCCCCACGGTTTGAAAAGATGGAGACAGGAGATAAACCATAACTTCTCCTTAGTGAGCAAGGAGGCCGCTAGCTTCTGCCTCTACGATGCTACGCATGTGATCGATGCAGCCGGACTGCATCGTCCGCACGGCATGCGCTATCTGAGCCGCTACATTGACACGTTGCCTGAATTCCACCCGGCTTTGGGACTCCCTCTGCGAATTCCGAAAGCTGCCATTGATGGAGTGCGCAGGATCCGGCGAAGAGTTGCGGAAGCCCAAGATCCAAAATTGCGGCTCGTAAAGCTGGTGCGTTCGAAGCTTCCGAGCGACGGCGTCACCGCGATTCTCGGATTGAATGATCGCAGTTCTCGATCTGGGGAGCCAGCGCGCGGGCTGAATCTCGCCCTAGCTCTTTTGATGGTGGGACACCCCGTGGTTGCGTACGACCCGGATTCGTCCGTCATGGGGCGAGCGCGACAGATCGTGGGCGGCCCTTTCGAGTTTGCGGATTCCGCGGAGGCGTGCGTTGCGCAGGCGGATGTCGTCGTGATTGCCTCGGCGCGGGAGGAGTTTCGGCGCGTCCCGCTGCTTCAACATTTGTCCAACGCGACGAAGCATCGCGTAGTGATTGATTGCTGCGAAACTCAGCAAGAAGATCGGGCGCGCCTCCAGATCGAATGTCCGGGTCTTGAATACATCAGTTGGGTCGAGAGAGGATGATTCCCCCGAGTCAGGCCGGCTCTCTGATCGAGCCGCCGGCTGCAGGTGCCTCAGATCATCACGAGGCGCTGCTCTCCCGTGTCCTTCAGAGCTCTTTCTGGATACTCAACAGCAATCTCTTCTCGAGGGCTCTGAGTCTTGCGCGCGGCATCGTCCTCGCCCGGCTGCTGGTGCCGGACGATTTCGGACTTTTCGGCCTGGCCACGGTGGTCATCGGCTTCACCGCGATGTTTAGCGACGTGGGCGCCGGCGTGTTCCTGGTCTATTCCCAGGATCGCGTGGAAGAGCACGTCGATACGGCCTTTTGGGCGAATCTGGGAATCGCAAGTCTCTTGGCGGGCGGTGTTCTAGCCGTAGCTCCGCTGGTCGCTCGTATCTACCACAGAAGAGAACTGATTCCGATTCTTGCCGTTCTTGCAGTCGCGCTTTGGGTGCAGACGGCGACGACAGTGCATCGCAACCTCGTGCGGCGCTCGCTGCGCTTTCGCGCGCTAGCGATCGTGGACGCCGTTTTCAGCCTCGCCACGTTTGTGGTTGCCGTAGCGCTGGCATGGCGTGGGTACGGTGTCTGGTCGTTTGTGCTCGCCACGCTGGCCGGCAACATCGTAATCGGGTTTCTGTTGTTCTATGTTTATGCGTGGGTCCCTCGTTGGAGGTTTTCGAAGATATCCTTGCGTGCGCTGGCCCCATTTTCAGGCTGGTACGTTGGGCAGGCGATCGCGTGGTATCTGGTCTTCAACGTGGATAACTTGATGGTTGGCAAGTATCTGGGTATCGCGGCGTTGGGAATCTACGGGTTGGCCTACAACTATTCCCTGCTGCCCATCTCGTTTATCGGCGTTTCCCTCGGAAACGTCGTCTTCGCCGAGTTGCCGCGCTTGTACTCCGATCTTCCACGATTCTGGTCGGCTTTTTTCATGTCCAGTAAGCTGATGGCAATTCTGGTGTGTCCGCTCGCTGCAGCCCTCGTGATTGGCGCGCCCGACGTGTTCCCGTTGTTATTCGGGCCCAAATGGGTATCGGCGATTGTGCCCTTCCAGATTCTAGCGGTCTACGGCGCCGTGCGTGGTTTGTGGATCGATCCGTTTGGAGCCTTGGGAAAATTTCGGCCGTCTTGCTTTTTGGCAACGGGCACGCTGGTGCTTAGCGGCTTGGGAATCTACGTGGCTTTGCCGTACGGCACGAACGGGGTCGCGGTGGCGGTGCTGATCACCGTCGGCGCGTCGCACATCGCCGCCTTGTATATCGCATCTGGATCATTCCGCACATTGTTTCGCGGATTCCGAAACGCGGCTCCCTATGTTCTTACAGCTGTAGCCGGGGGTTTTCTGGCCGAGCTAGTTCGTCGCGGATTCGCATTTGAGGTCAGCAGTAGGCGGGAACTCTTAGCGCTGGTTTCACTTACGACGCTCTTCGGGATTTACGGGGCCGTATTTTACAGAGAAATACGAAGTTATTTTAGCGCGTGGATGACCAAACGTATCGTAACGGCCGGCGAAGGCGCCTAAAGCCGATCAGTACTTGTATTTGTGACCTTTCCGCAGCAAGGGGCTCTCAAAATATTTCCACGACAGTCGCGCGATCCCGTAGGAGACGAATACGGCCGCGCCGTTCGCTGCGATCAATTGCCAAGTGTCAGCTCGCTGCAAAATGGATTTCACTAGCATCTGGCAGAACACTGCAACCGCTGCATGAATCAGATAAACACAATAAGAGACTTTTCCCAGTTCCCGTAGCCACGCGACTCGAGTGAGCCCTGCAAGCCACCCCTCCCGCCTGGAGAGTACGAGCAAGACCACTAAGGAGTAAAAGATGGCGACCCACGTGTAGCCGACCGACTGCTCCGTCCAGGAATCGTGATCAGGAGCCCACTTGCTCAGCGCTGCTACCCCTACAAAGAAAACGGCCACGGCAACAAGCAGCGCGGCACCATGGTCGCTGAGCCACGCGCGGAAGCTTTGGTTATGCCAGAGCAATGCCGTCAACACTCCGAGGGCCAACGCGTCAGCGCGACACGGCATGAGCATGTATGCCAGGCTCGGCTCGCCTGGGTAGTGAATTGGGAAATGATAACGAATATACAGGCGAAGGAAGGGCGCGGACAGAATCACGAAGCCCAAGCAAAGATAGAGCAAGCGCCTGGTCAAAGCGCGGATAATCGCCGGCGCAACGATATAAAATTGCTCCTCGACAGCCAGCGACCATGTCGGCGAAAACCACGCGCCGCCGATTGTGGTGTACGGCAGCGAGCGAAGATTCTGCAAGAAGAAAAACTGCGCTGCGATCGTAGACCAGCTTTCGTACGAGACCCCTCCCGGAAGGCGCGTCTCAATCAAGTGTCCAGCCACCACTATCACAATGAGGTAGGCACCAATCCACGCGTAGTAGACCGGCAGAATTCGAAAGGCGCGTCGTGCATAAAATGTCTTGAAATAATTCGGCGAACTGCGAGCGCCCAGAAGAATGCCACCAATTAAGAATCCCGAGAGTACGAAAAACAGATCGACGCCGCTCCAACCAAGTGCGGCGAAGTGTTCCATGTAAACGTAAACGCGCTTGATCCATTCAGACGGGTGGTGGTTCGGTCCCGGCGCGAAGTAAAAATAATGGACGGCCAACACCAGGGCGATGGCGATCCCGCGCAAACCATCCAGTTCGGGAATGCGAGACTTGCTTGCCGTTGCGTCGGTCACGCCATTTGCACTGGTCGCTGCGGTAGTCGTAGAACTCCTGGTCGACGGATAATTTATACCGGGCCACTTAAGTTCGCAACGCGCCAGCCGTGTTCTTGTCTTGCCACCGAAGAACGCATGGGGCAGACTCGGAATCGCGATTGTGGCATTTAGCGGACCTATTCCTTGTGTAGTGGCCTTATGCGCCGTGCGGTTTCGCTTCTTTCATCGGCTGGAAGAGCAATTGAGGATCGCGGTCTTGATCGCGCGGTCCTGAGAACGGAACGAAGAATATATGCGGCGAGAAACCCTTGATCTCTTGATCTGCCCGTCCTGCCAAGGCGTTCTTCGCGTCCATGAAGTCGCTGAGGAGGATCCTTCGACCGGAAACATTGTGCGTGGGCAATTGGAATGCGCTTCGTGTGGCAAACGCGTCCCTATTATTCGCAACCTGCCGCGGTTTGTGCCGTCGGAGAACTATGCGGCCTCGTTCGGTTTCCAATGGCAGCTCTTCGATCGCATCCAGATCGACAAAGCTATGGGAAACAATTTCAGCCGTGACCGGTTCGTGGCGGGGACGCAGTGGCCCGCTCGACTGGAAGCGGAAAGAATCCTCGAAGCCGGCAGCGGAGCGGGACGCTTCACACAGTTCGCGCTCGAAACCGGAGCCGACGTTTACTCCTTCGATTTGAGCGATGCCGTGGACGCGAACTATCGGAATAACGGTGCCGAAAAGAATCTTCACTTATTCCAAGCGAGCATTTACGATATTCCTTTGCGCCGCGAGTCCTTCGACAAAATATTTTGTTACGGTGTGTTGCAACACTGCCCGGACGTGAAGCGGGCGTTCCAGGGGTTGGTTCCGTTCTTGCGGCCGGGCGGAGAAATCGTCGTCGACGTTTACCAAATGCACGGCACCATTCCGCCTCTTAAGTACTGGGCCAGGCCGTTCGTCCGCCGGATGAAGACCGAAACCATTTATAAACTGCTGAGTTGGACGATTCCACCGGCGTTTGACGTGAAGAAAGCCTTGAACGGAATTCCGAAAATCGGCTCCGGCCTCGGTAAGCTCATTCCCATCGGGCCGATCTCTCATGCCCCTAGATTGAACTACACCGACGACGAGTTGAAGCAAGTGAAGATCCTGAGCGCCCTGGACATGCTCTCGCCAAAATACGACCAGCCGCAGCGAATCGAAACCGTTCGTAAGTGGTTTGAGGATGCCGGCCTCGTCGAGATACAGACCTGGATGGGATATAACGGAGTTAACGCGAGAGGCCGCCGACCATCCTGAGAATTGAACTGTGCCGACCTTCCTCCCGGACTCGCCCATGATTGCGCTTCTAGGAAAACGCGATTCCCCCACCGATGGCATTGATGATTACTGCAATTTTCTTGGCCAAGCCCTCGCGTCGCGCCGCGTCTCGCTCGCGATCGTCCGCGTGTCCTGGAACGAAGAGGGTTGGGCTGGCGCGCTGCGCCGCCTGTGGCGCGCGAGCGCCGGTTGGCGTGGGAACTGGGTCTTGCTGCAATATACCGCGCTCAGTTGGTCGAGCCGCGGCTTTCCATGGGGTGTGCTCGCTGTCGCCGCGATTCTTCGCAGTCGCGGCGCGCGGTGCGCGTGCGTGTTTCACGAGTGTGCGGGTTACGGTGGCGAGACCTGGCGCGAGCGCGCTCGCCGCTGGTGCCAGATGTGGGTTCTGCGTGCTCTCTACCGCAAATCCGTCAGAAGCATTTTCACCGTCCCGCTCGATACTGTTGGCTGGTTGCCGGAACGCAAAGACCGGGCTGTGTTCATTCCCATCGGGGCAAATATTCCCTGCCGCCTCGAGGCAGATGGCCGAACCGAGACACGCTCACTAACCGACGACAAGAGAGTCATCGTATTCGGTGTCACGGAAGCGCCTGCGTCCGCTGGTGAAGTGGCGGACATAGCAAGCGTCGCGCGAGAGGCAAGCAGTACGATTCCGAATTTGCGTCTAATCGTTGTGGGCCGCGGTTCGAATGAAGTCCGCGAGGACCTCGCAAAATTGCTCGAAGGATGTTCGGTCGGTCTGGATGTGCGAGGCGTGTTGCCCGCGGATGAGATCGCCCGCGAGTTCGGACGTGCTGACGCGCTCCTTTTTGTTCGCAAGGTCATCACGCTGCAGCGTGGGAGCGCGATCGCCGGAATCGCTTGCGGCCTTCCGGTTGTCGGATATGGAAGTGAGGTCCGCAGCGGCCCGCTGGCCGAAGCGGGCATTGAATGGTCCTCGCCACATGATCGCCATGCACTTGCGCAGGGGCTCGTCCGAGTTCTCACCGATTCGCACCGGTGGATGGAGTTGCACGAGCGCAATGTGCGCGCCCATGAAAAATATTTTTCCTGGAGCCGGATTTCACAACTCTACATCGCGGTCTTAGCGGAATAATGCGACGATCGCTTCGAGCGCCGATTCCACGATGAGCGAGATCACAAAGTCCGGCCGGCCGTTGCGCCTCTTGATCGTAGGCACTCACTTCGTGCAATACACCTCGCCGCTGTTTGTCCGACTCGCGGGCGATCCGCGAATCGAGTTGCTGCTCGCCTATTGCGGCGCGCAGGGCGCCGAGGTCACTGTGGATCCGGAATTCGGCGTCGCGCTGGCGTGGGACACACCCGTGGCGCAGGGATTTCCGCACGTCGTCGTCCCGAATCGATCGCTACGCCCTGGCTTGGGACGCTTCTGGGGCTGCTTCAATCCGGGAATGTGGCGCTTGGTTCGCGACGGCAAGTTCGATGCGGTATATGTTACGGGTTACTACGTCGCGAGCCAGTGGATTGCAATTCTCGCGGCTAAACGCTACGGCGCCCCTCTGATCCTGAGCACGGACGCGCACGCTCTCCACAGCCGTCGTGACAGGTCCCGTCTGGCGCGAGCCGTGAAGCGCGAGATCGTGCGCCAGATTTTTGGCATGGCGGATGTCGTCTTGGGGATGTCGAGCGGGGGAACCGAATATCTCGAATCGCTATTTCCTAATGGCGGATGGGAGGGGCGTATTCGATTGTCGCGCTACGTCGTTGATAATGATTGGTGGCTCGATCAGGCCGCAGGCGCCGACCGCGACGCCGTGCGCAGGCGATGGGGTGTGCCAGCAGAAGGCTTAGTCGTGCTGTTCTGCGCAAAGCTGCAAGAGTGGAAGCGCCCCGGCGACGTCCTTGAAGCTTTTGCCGTCGCCAATGTGCCTGGTTCTTATCTCGTTTTCGCGGGCGCGGGACCCCTGAGCGCGCAGCTCCAGGCGCGCGCCAAAGATCTCGGGATCGCGGATCGCGTGCGATTTCTCGGCTTCGTAAATCAAACGGCGCTGCCCGGGACGTACGTTGCCTGTGACCTGATGGTTCTTCCGTCGGGGCACGAGCCCTTCGGCCTCGTCGTCAACGAAGCGATGGTTTGCGGTCGCGCAGTGGCGGTTAGCAGCAGTGTTGGTTCGGCGCGCGATCTGGTGCGAGAGGGCGAAACCGGTTTTGTTTATCCAACTGGTGACATCGCAGCGCTGGCCGCGATCCTGCGCCAAGTTCTGCCGGACCGCGAGCGCTTGGCGCAAATGGGGAACGCAGCACGAATTCGCATGGAGACTTGGTCGCCGCGTGAATATGTTGATGACATCGTCGCCGCCGTGGAAGCGGCGCATCGCCGAGGTGCGGCCCGTCGACTGCGAGGAACCGTGCCGTCAAAGGATACTTAATGACGCCGCAAAGAATCATCAGGCATTTGGGCATGTTGCGTAACGCCCGCAGGTTCCGGGTTCCTTTCATCCGCAATGCTCTATTCCATGTTCCGAAGGCAATCAAGATCAACGGCGTAATGCGTCGCTTGGAGTTCCCCGATGAGCTGGGTGTAAAAAACGATTTCTTAGGCTGCTTCATAGGAGACGTATATGGCCTGCGCCAATTGGGCTTCACGCCCAAAACCATTCTCGATATCGGGGCCAATGTCGGCTTCTTCTCAGTTGCCGCGCGATCTTACTTTCCGAATGCGACGATCCACGCCTACGAACCTAATCAGAGGATTATTCCGGCCCTCGCGAATCAAGCGAGCGTTGCGAATTTTCAATACTTTCCTGAAGCCGTGGGCTCCGAATCCGGCTCAGTCGAAATCTTAGAAAGTGGCGACAGCAATCAGGCCCAAACGAAAAGATCAGAGCAAGGATCGGCAAAACAGGCGTCCCTGAAGCAGGCAATCGCCAGGATGGGCGGTTTTGTAGACTTGGCGAAAATCGACTGCGAGGGAGCAGAGTGGGATTTATTCCAAGCTTCCGACTGCTGGAAAAACATTTCGCATCTCAGAATGGAATATCATTTGGGGACAACGCACAGTTTTGACGAGGTCGCCGGAAATATTGATCGACTGGGCTTCAAGATCATTCGGCATGTGCCGAGCGATGGATTCGGTCTCGTGTGGGCAGCGAAGGCGATCTGATTCTATCCGCCGTCAGTGCGGTTCGTTTCATCTCGATAGGCTACTAGCCAGTGATTCAACTCGCCAGGCCTGAGCTCGGGTATCACGTGACGCCACCACGCGTTGTGCACGATCTCTACGTGGTATCCGGTCTCGTTTAGCACTCGAAGGCAATCCTGTTCCAGAGCCTTAGAGTGAACCTCGATGATCCACCGCACGCCCGGCAGGCTCAGGCACCGCGACGCGCCCTTTAGCAAATCGCTCTCACCGCCATCAATATCCACTTTAACCAAGCATGGAGGCACTATTGTTGAGATCAACGAGTCCAGTGTAGTCCAGCCTTCTGCGGCGCTGTCCCCGACCTTTTTTGCGATAACATCCAATCGCTGGTCCCCGGCCATGTTGTTCAGCGCAAGATTTTCCTCCACTTCACGGAGACACTCCGGAGATGGCTCGAATGCATAAATTTTCTGCGCTGGAGTGCGCGCGAGGAAATAGATGGTATAGACGCCTTCGCTTGCACCCACATCGATGGCCGTGTTGATATCGCGGGCGAGCTTGCGGACCCATCCGAGCAATTCTCTCTCCTGCAGGCCGAGCCAGCGCTGACTGTGGTTTGCCAAATCCAGTTGCATCGTCAGTCCGCTAAGTAAGCCGAAACGAATCCGTCGTGGCGATCGCCCGGACGGCAGAAACCAGGATTTCAATTTGGACTTTAGTCCGTGATTTTCGCGGATGCTAAATCTCACCGACCAAACCTTTCCGGCAGAGCCCGTTTCCGTGTCAATTCTAAACCGCATTCGACGCATCCAGAATTCTTGTCAGTCCCTGCTCAAAACGCTCGAAGGTGAAACTGTCCTCGACGCGCTGCCTTCCCGCGTCTCCCATTTTCTTGCGCAGCCCCCGCGGAAGTTGGATCGATTTTGGGGCAAGCGTTTAGCGGTTGCGGGATTCACCGAAAAACAAAGAGATATTCCCGGGCGAATTAAGGGGTTTTTCATCCCGTACTTCGCGAGCATGACGCACATTGCCGAACTAACGATTCGCCGCCTGTGCGGCGTGCAGCGAGTCCGCGCCCGTAAGCTTCTTTCGCCAGAAATCGATCGTCCGGCGCAGGCCCTCTTCCAGACTAACCTTTGCCTGCCATCCGAGCACGGACTTCGCCTTTGACGCATCACCGTAAAGAACTTGTATGTCGAGCGGGCGCCGCGGAATCGTGTTCCAAAGCACCTGGCCGCGAAACCCAGTCATTTCCGTCATTTTATCGGCAAGCGCTTTTACGGTGATTTTCTCGCCCGTTGCAAAATTGAACGCGCTGCCGATCGCCTTGGGATTGCCCAAACACGTTAGGTACGCGTCCGCATGATCGTCAACATACAGCAAGTCGCGCTCCGGCGTTGGGTCGCCCAGCTTCACCGTTTCGCCGCGAAGCATTTGAACAAGCATCCTCTCGACGAGGAAATGGGTGTTGTCGCGGCGGCCGTAGGTGTTGAATGGACGCAGCACCGTCATCGGAAACTTGTAAGCGTCCCACATGTAAAGGATGTATTTTTCCGCAGCCTGCTTGCTTACGGAGTAGGGACTGTTCGGAGCCTGCGGAGTTTCCTCGCGCTTGGGGACCGGGCCATTGCCATAAGTTTCCGACGTGGACGCGAAAAGAAAGTGTTTGAAATGCGGCACCTCGCGCAAGCAAGATTCGGCAAGATTTACCGTCCCGATCAAATTTGTATTCAGCACCTCATTTGGATGATCGTAGCTGTACGAAACTGGGCTGACGGCGGCAAGGTGGATGACGGCTTCCGGTTGGACCTCGCGAATTGCGGCGCGAACCGCGAAGTGATCGCGCAGGTCGCAGAACATCGTCTTCACACCATACTCGGCTCCGAGAACGTAGCGGCCCGTAACATAGCGCTGCAGTGTATAGAGATCGTGGTCCTTTTGCTCGGAGAGCTTTTTGACCAAATGGCTTCCTACGAACCCGGTGGCTCCTGTGACAAGAATCCGCATCCCACGTATCTCCTTCAATCCGTGATTTCTTTAGGCGCTTCCTGGTCATTCTCCAGTATCTTCTTAAGCCGCTGACGGAATTTCTCTTCGCTATACTCTTGGATCACCCATGCTCGGGCGGCCTGGCCCATCCGATTGGCCCGATCCTTATCCTCCAGAAGTTCGACAAGCGCGTTAGCAACGGCGGACGGATCTCTCGGATCCACCAATATCCCGTGCACTCCCGGGCGAATAAATTCGCTGGGAGCGCCATCGAGCGGCCCCAGCACCGGTTTTCCGTGCGCCATGGCCTCCAGAAATACGATCCCAAATCCTTCGCCTCGCGGCGTTTGCGAATTGACCTCCGTGCGAGCGGGCATCGCAAAAACTCGACAGCGACGATAATAGTCCTGAAGTTCCGACGCGGACACAGCGCCGGTGAAACGCACTGAATCAGCTATCTTAAGTTCCCGCGTGCGAGCTTCCAATCTTGCCCGGTCATCACCATCGCCAACGATGCAGTAGACTGCATCGGGGATTGTCTCGCGAACCGTGGTCCATGATTCGAGCATAATATCATGCCCTTTATATTGCTCTGATGCAGCAAGCCGCCCCACGGTCAGCACCATAGGAGGATGTTCCTCCGCATCCAAAGAATAGGCATTTGACGTTTGCGTCTCTTCAACGGCGAACGAAGGTGGGAGCGTAACCGTGGCAATTCCAGACAGTTTATGACGAGCGCTCGCAGTCTCCGCCGTGAATCGACTAATGCTGACCAGTTGCTGGGCGCTACGCAGCGCGCTTACTTTGCTTCGCGCTAAGCTCCCCCAAACTTCAATCCCATACAACATGACCCAGTAGGGGATGTGGAAAATCCGACGTATGACCCGCGCAACCGGTGCTACCCCAATGTGGGCGCAAACAATCAACTGCGGTTGCCAAACCAGCGCTTGTACCACGGCGGTCGCGAAGAAACGCGCTTTGGTGCTCAGCGAGAGCGCAAGCACGCCGTCGTTACCCAGTCGAGGTTCGGCGGAAATCGCGACTACGCGGACACTATTTCTTCCCTGAATGTCCTCGAGGGAGCGAACGAGTGTTGCCGTATAGCGTTGTATGCCCCCTGTGGAACCAATCGGTGGCGCGAGAACCAGAATCTTCATCCGGGCGATCTGCTCCACGGGGCTAGTTCGGAGAGCCTGCTTCTCTGCCACAGCCGAACCGGCATGCCCTGACCACGACACGCGGTTTTTTCGACGGATTTTCCGATTTAGATTTCTGCCTCGGACATTGTAGGCTTTTTCTCACTTTGGCACAGCGAATTTGCCACCACTTCCGGTCGCAGTAAGACCGGACGAATCCCGACGGCTCGTTTTGCCCGTGGCCGCGATCGAGTAACGAAATATGAGTTAAACGCGCTAGCCTGAGACATAATCCTTCGGGCGACTCGCTCCGAAAGTGACTCGATGAACACATCCATCCGAACGCTCGGCAGCTCGAAAAACATTCGCGGCGTGGTCGCGGGGCTGGGCATCCTGGCTCTTACTTGGGAGTTGTGTGCCTGGATCTCGGATGGTGACAATCGGATGCTGATCCAGCTTGGATTGGTCATCGTTGTGTTGGGCATCACGGTCTATATCCTGAAGGATTGGCGTTCGGGATTTTATTTATTTCTTGGCTGGCTCTTGCTTGAGGACCTGGCGCGCAAGTTCCTCGGCAACAATATGATGATCTATTTCGCCAAGGACGCCCTGGTTGGCGTGACCTACGTTTCGTGCCTGATTGCGAAGCGGCGTCGCCAATTCGAGACCTTTCGGCCCCCCTTCTTGCTGCCGCTGGCGTTGTTTTTCTGGTTGGCTTTGATCCAGGTTTTCAATTCGCGGGCGCCGAGCTTGCTCTTCGGTGCGCTGGGCATGAAGCTTTATTTCTATTACGTTCCGCTCATGTTCGTTTCCTACGCCCTGATGCGCACGTCTGAAGACCTGCGCCGATTCCTGGTTTTCAGCGCCGTTTTCGGGATTCTGATTTCGTGCATCGGCTTGATTCAAGCCACAATCAATATTAACTTTCTGAATCCTGTGAACTTGGCGCCCGAGCTTGAAGAGTTGGGACACCTCGGGCGAATGTCGCCGGTCACCCATCGGCTGATTCAGGTTCCCACCAGCGTTTTCGTCAGCGGATCGCGATTTTCCGAGTATCTCATCGTCGTGTGGATTTTGGCGGTCGCCATGCTCGGTTACGTCTTGCTGGCGCGCGCACGGGGCGCTTTTTTTGCATTTCTGGCGATCGGCACGGTCACTGCTGCGGTGATACTCTGCGGCGCCCGCGAGCCAATCATACTTGTTTGCGCGAGCGCTTTGATCATGACTGCGGGGCTTCTCTGGGGCGCGCCCTTGCGTTGGGGACAGGGACGGCGCTTGGCAAAGGCCCTCCGCTATGCTTTTTTGGCCGCCGGCGCAGGCCTCATCCTACTGTTTCAGTTTTCACCGAAGACGCTGGGTGCAAATTGGGCTTTTTTTTCGGAAACGATGTCTCCGACCGGCAAGGCCTCTCAGCTTCAAGACCGCGTTGTCGAATACCCGTTGGCCAATTTCGAAAAGGCGTTTGAAGATCCTCATTGGTTGCTCGGCTATGGGACCGGGACAAATTCTCTCGGCGGCCAATACATTGCGAAGGCCTTAGGCGCCTCGGGGCTCGGAATCGGTGTTGAAAATGGCTATGGCACCCTGATCGTCGAAATGGGCATCCTGGGGCCGCTTCTTTGGATTGGTTGGATCTACGCGCTGCTCTCGGCCAGTTGGCGCATCGTGCGCCAACTGCGGCAAACCTGTTATTTCCCGGTCGCTTTCGCCATATTTTGGTTCGCGCTTATTTTGCTGACGGTCATGACCTACATAGCCATGAGCGCCTACCAGAATTTTGTCTTGAACGCGTATCTTTGGATTCTCGTGGGAATATTGTTTCGCCTGCCGTACTTGGCCAGCTTGCCGCAGCCCGCTCCAGTTGCGCCGCGCGAACGATTTTCGTCCCGCAAC
>JBAQYV010000198.1:0-8898 GCA_049790315.1 Candidatus Acidiferrales bacterium
GCAGGGGAACAGACGGGACGTTTTCCGGCATTTTGCGTCGCTCGCCTCGCCCGCGCTGAAATCGTTAGGATTTCGCATCACGTAGCTCAGGAGGAGAAAGCGAAAAGCAGGTCCCTCGTCGTCCGCCGCGGCGGACTCGCTCGGGATCACAACTTTACGGATCGAAACAAAGCCACCCTTTGCTGCGCAAAGGATGGACTGCCCGTCCCGTCGGACAGATTGAAGAAGTGCGCCAGGGCTTCCCATCAATCCATAGGGCTGTGCGAGGCTAAGTTGTCTATTCGACGTTGAGCCAGACGGTTACGGTGCCACCGGCGGGCGTTCCGCTTACGGTGTATTCGTAGAGGCCGACCGTGGTTCCTAAAGCTCCGCCGCCTCCGCCACCACCTCCGCCGCTGCCACTGCCGCCACCGCCGCCGCAAGCTACACCCGCGCCGACCGCGAAGACGAGCACGAGGACGAGCAGAGCGTAACCGCGCCGGCGCTCCGGCAACGCGAGGAGGAACAGCAAGGCCAATAATGTGGACGCTGCAGCGACGATCCAGGTAAGCGGCTTGATGCGTAGCGTTGGCCGCGTGATCGGCGACGGCGGAATCATTGCCGCCATGGTGCCGCACGTCATCATCACGTTGCTTGTCCCGGCCGCGACGTCGGGATTCGGCGCGAAGCTGCATGTCGGCGAATCGATGGCGCCCGTTGGAGCCGATGTCAGCGTTGCAGTAAGCATCACGGAGGCCGTGCCCGCCGCGAGCGTGACGCCAAGCGTCGATGCGCCGGACATTCCTGGAGACGCAATCACGACCGCTGTGCCGGACGTGCTGTTCGGCGATGTGACCGAGAAGGTCGATGAAGCGGTAAGCGCCACGCCGGCGGAGGTCGACGTCGCGTAGTTTACGTCGGCAGTGTACGTCGCCGTAATCGTCGTGGATGCGGTCGGTAAATATGTCAGCGTCGCGATCACGCTGGCCGCCTGGCTGCCAACGCCAGTTCCTGGGTTGCCGATGAGCGAGCCCGGCGTTCGCGTGTACGATATGGCTCCCGCCGTTATTGCCGCGCCGCCCGCGAAGAATGTCACGTTGCCCGTCGGCGCTACGCCGATGCTATCCGTGGTCACCGTAGCTGTTAGCACCGTGGTGTGTCCCGCAGTCACCGCCGTCGGGCTAGCGCTTAGGAGTGTTGATGTCGGCGCGATTGCAACGTTTAACGCAACGGCGGCGGTGGATGAGCTGGCCGCGTAGCTCGGATCGCCGCTGTAGGTCGCCGCGAAGCTGTGCGGGCCTGTCGGGAGCGTTGGAACCACGTTTACGCCGGCCTCGATTTCCAGATTGCCCTCGGTGTTTAGGTTGCATGTTCCAGGGCACCCGAACGCCACGCCGTTGTTTGTAACGTTGACGGTGCCTGTGGCGGATTCCTCTGTCGACTGGCCGACCACGTCGACGCGAACGAAGTCCACGTCACCGTACACCGGCGTGGAGACAAGGGCTTCATCGATCGATGCCCCTTCCGCGAGCAGCGAACGATCCGCAGCCGCTGCGCTGACGGTGGTAGTGCTGGCTTCCGGCGTGATGTTGACGTTGACCGCGGTGGAATTGCTCGCTCCGAACTTGCCGTCGCCACCGTAGTGCGCGGTGACGGCGTATTGTCCGCCGATCAAAAAGGATGTAGCGCCCGTTATGGTTCCGTTGGTTAGCGTATAGACGTCCGAATTTCCAGAATCGTTGAAAATGTCGACGCCGGCGTTGGAGCTGCCGCTGTTGTCGGCGAGCGTGTTAGGTGTGCCAATCAACGCGGCATCGCCGGTAGGCGTGCCGGTTCCGGATGCCGGAGCCGCCGTGACGGTAGCGGTCACCGTAGTGCCGTGAACCAGCGTTAGGGTGGTTCCACTGCCGCCGGAAACGCAGACTGCGGCGCCGCCGGTGCAAAGTTTCAGCGTTGTGGTACTCGGGGTAAACGCGCCCACAATGGCTGGCCAATCGTGGACCAGATTGAATGCATTGACGGAGCCAAGCCCCGTGGAAAGATCGAATCCAGCCCCAGCCTGCCAAGCCAGAATTCCGTCGGTGTGGCCGACGCTGTTGACTTCTTCAAGCAGGCCGGGAGCGTTGGCATTCTCAGTTTGGACCGTGCATCCCGTTCCTTCGATGCACGGGACCGAGTTACTGCCGGTCGTGATGTCATAGAAAGTGCATCCACCCGTCGAGGTCGTGATCGAGACGGAAGAGCACGGCGTGCCCGCAGTCACTTGCTTCGACGCCAATACATAGAGCTCGTAATTGGCGTTGCCCTGGCGGGCAGGCATGCTCTGGCTGGCCATGTATTGATTGACCATGGCCATAATTCCGGCGAACGCCGGCGCGGACGAGGAAGTTCCACCTACGCCGTTAAACTCACCATTGCTACCCATACACGTTGCGTCGGCGTCCGCCTCACAAATGGGATAAAAACTGTTGCTGCCCGATCCCGCGGCCGCGAACAGCGAAACATCGGGAAGATCGCGAGATCCGTCGGTCATGGCGAGCCCTGTCACCGCAGCACCCTCTTGCCAGGACGGCTTGAGCGAGGCAAGACTCTGCCCCCCGCCGCCACCAACGATGTTCTCCGATGCGCTATTTTCCGTTATCCCGTTGCAGCCGGTGATGTTCAAGGCCGCGCAGGAATCATCCCAAGGAATTTCGGGGATGTATGTGTTGGTCTTGATCGATTGGTGCGTGGAACTCGATGAATCGCTGGAGTTCCAGTAGTTCGTTTGGTTCGTAAAGTCGTTGAAGTCAGTTCCACCGACGGCTACGTTGAACGCGGTGGAAGCGATTCCGCTGACGGACAGCCCGTTCACAGCGACATCTTGCGTGTTGTCGTCGTCGCAGCCGGCTGCGCCGCTGTCACCCGCGGAAACCATGACCGTGATTCCCTCAGCCGCAGCTTGCTCCCATAGCTCCGAATAGTAGGCAACGCCGGCATTTTCGAGGGCCAGTTCGCATTCGCCGAAACTCTCGCTCATCACCGGAGCGAGATCGTTGTCAACGATGTACTCAGCGGAAAGGTCTATTCCCTGACTTTCGTCGGTGGTTTCCGACGTGACGAAATCGACGTGCGCGCCCTTGGCGACGGCGCCTGACCACTCGACGTCCAAATCCGCCTCGATCTCGTCGCCGTTCAATCCCGGGTCCGCGCCGTTCACAAATATCTGAACATTCGCGCTGGAGTCGGAACAATCATTGGCTTCGGTGACAGGCAGATCAAAAAAGGTGCGGAAGTTGGTGACGTCAGCGCAGTTGATATTGGAATCACCCACGATGGCGATAGTCTGGCCGGTTCCGTCGGTCCCGGCATTCCAGAGGCTTTGGGTATTGTAGAGCGTCGCAAAATCCGCGGGCCCGACAACATAACATGGGGCTCCGCCGCACGTGGCTGCGAATTCCGGTTTCGTCGCATCGGACGTTTGTTTGGCCATGGCGATTTTGGGACCCATCACGTGCATCGCCTTCCTGCCGAAATTGTGCAGAGTGACCGGGCCCGCGACGACTGGGGCGAGCGCGGCTGGAATTTGCGGATCGCTCGAATTCGCCCAGTGCGATTGGCCATTCACCATGTACTTGTGAATTTGAGTGTGAAACGCGTCGCGAATTTGGCCGGCGTTGCCCGAGAATTCGATTACGGTGCGGCCGGCGGAAACGCGATTCACGGTGAACCCGTGTGAGGTGAGCCAAGTTGTGATGGTTTGGACGTCGCTGTCGGAAGGGCCGAACTGCGCGCCGAATTGCGCGGGCGTGAGCCACTGATGAAAATTCGGAGAGGAACTGGATTTCTGGTCGTCGAGCAATTGCCGCAGCGCCGCTTCCTGCGCGGGACTGCGCTTCAGCAGCAACTGGATGCGATCCGCCGGCTCATTATCGGGCGCGGCGCCTTGATCGAATTCCGGGCGCGCCAGCGGATGCGTGTTGCCTTTGAGGGTGACGAGATTGGTTTCGTCAATCGCATGCGTGATGCGCGTTTGCGGGCCGGGCGCTTGCGCGCGCGCCGAAACTGTGCCGAAAAAAGCGAGAGAAGCCACGCCAACCGAAAGAAGCAAACTCCGCAACGCGAAGCGACGAGCTGGGATCATAGCATCACCTTTTATTTCGGCGGGTTCGAATCCTCGGCGGGCTACAAGGAGAGCCCGCACACGGTAGAGTCCGCACGGCGAAGGGAAGCGCAGCTTAATGGCGATTCTTTCTATTTATATCGAACACTGCCCCACGGATGCTAGCACGCGACGCACCACACCCACTGAAATGCGCGCGCCTGCTGTGATTCAAAGGCCAATGTGCTTTGGACGCCTGCTCCATTGTGAAACTGAGCGACTGACCCGTCCGCGATGTGCGGGCTCGGTTGAGAGCCTGCCCGAATTAACGACCGCGGCGCTCAGAAAAAAGGGAATCGGCGTGCATACCGGATTCCGATGCGCCCTATGCTACGGCAGGTTGCCTGATGCGTTACTTCGCAGAAGCCGAGCACATTCAATCGCAGCGCAGTCGCAGCGCATGGGCGCCGGTTTCAATTCAATCGACGAAAAAAAACGCCAACCGATTCCAACTATTCTGGCCGCACCGACTATTCTGGCCGCACCGATTCTGTGGCCGCGCCACGCGCCGCCGGTCGTGCTGTGATATGGAACCAGGTTCATTAGAGTGAACATAAGGCGTCACTGCGCGCATAACGGACGGAACTCTCGGGGACAAATTCTTGGAGCTGTACAATAGAAAGCCCACCCGGTGGGGGGTGGGCTCTCCAGAGGGGAGAATAGTCCCAGGCCTATGCGCGGAAGGCACCAGAACTCTTTATCCTCGGGCGAGAGCATAGAAGAGGCTAAAACCGCAAGTCAATAGCGGAGGCTGTTGAAATCAAAGGATTAGAAGTCGTGTTGTTTCATGGAGATAAGCCAAATTCCTCAATTGGCGCATGAAATCTTGCACCGGATTTCAACAGTTGCGTTAGGAATTTAGTAGAAATCCTTGGACTTAATGGGTTTACTGGCCAGACCCAGCTGCAATACCTCGATCTGCTTTTCGCGGTCGAAAACCTTTCCCGGGAAAAAATATTTCACGAAAACCCGCAGACCGCCGAAACCGATGCCGGCCGCAATACACAGCAACATGATCGCGCCGGTACCCATGATGCCCTCAATCACGATCTGACTGATGCTGGGGTCGGAGTAGGTCTGCTTCGGCTCATTCCAGGTGACCACATCGTTGTTGTGAATTTGATCGAGCAGGGCGTTGGCGGCGTCGCGCGTGGGCGCGCCGATCACCAACGCCACAAGCGAACTGATTCTTCTACCGTAAAGGACTTGCTGGCCCGCGGGCGCGCCGCCGGGCGGATCGATGGGGAAGCGGCGCATCATGCCGTCGAGTTCTTTGCCGGCGATCTGTTGCGTGGGATAGGAAATCAGGAGCAGCACGGCGTCGTTGTTTCCGTTCATGTGGTAGCGCGCGCTGAGCGCTTCCGCGCTGTAGTCGAAGCCGGCCCAATCGTCGGTGCCGAGCGGCACCACGCGCGAGAGCGCTTGCGGTCCGACGAAATAATGTTCGCTGCGATGGACGAGGCCGGTTGCCGGCAGCGATTCGCCGATGGTGGGATAAGGCGAAGTGTCCGCTTGCGGAGTGAGAGCTTGCGCCAGCGCTTTCAGGTCGGCGTCGGTTGGGCGCGCGCGCGGCGAGGTAACGTCAATCAGCAGATTCCCGACGACGATCAGCGCGCGATTCGCTGAGGCGCCTGCGAACGATCCGACGTCGATCGGCGCGAGCGCATCCGAACGCAAGAATGTGTACAGGCCGTACGCGGCGCTGGGATCGCCGAGATGATAGAGCGCGACCGAAGCCGCCTCGCCGCTGCGCGCATAGGCGCGGCGCGCGGCTCCCTCGATGCGATATTCCTGAAACACGGCTGAGTCGGCGCCAGCCGATTGCTCGACGGCCGCGGCATCCATCCGCTGCGTCGCGGAAGAAGCGCTCCACTTGCCGAACGAATCGGGCAGCAAACCTTGCGCGCGCGCCGGCAACACGGCGACGGCCAAGGAAAACAGCGCGAGGACGAGAAGGCAAAGATTTCTTCGCATGGCTAGTAATTATACCGGGGAGGCCTCAAACGAAAACCCGCACAACATATTAGACGTTGGAATTCTAGCGCCGGTTGCCGGAGCGCGCCAGTGGCAGCGGGGCATTGTCAATTTCCGATTGCGCTTGATTGGCGGTCAGACTATTGGTGCTCTGAAGGTAGTTGGCGATTCCCTGATACAAACCTTCCGCGACGCGCTGGCGTGCATCGGGCCTTTTCATCATTTGCTCATCAGAGGGATTGCTGATGAACGCGATCTCCGCCAGGACGGACGGAATATTCGCGCCGATCAGCACCACGAATGGCGCGGTGCGCACGCCCCGATCTTTTTCGGCGGGATTGGTGCGCTCCATGCGCTTTGAAAGCGAACCCTGGATGTCTTCGGCGAGGTCGCGCGATTCGTCGATTTTTTCGTTCTGCGCGATTTTTCGCAGCATGTCCTGCAGATCATGAACGCCGCCATCGAACGTGGCGTTTTCTCTTGCGGCGACTTCCATGGCGACGGGCGAATTGTTGAAATTCAAATAATAAGTTTCAATTCCGCGCGCGCTGGGATCGGGGCTGGAATTCGCGTGGATGGAAATGAACAAATCGGCCTTGGCTTGCATGGCGATGGCCGTGCGTTGCTCGAGCGGAACGAACGTGTCGTCGTCGCGCGTGTAAATTACTTCGGCGCCGGGCAAGCGCTGGCTGATCAGCGTGCCCAGGCGCAACGCGACGTCGAGGCACAAGTCTTTTTCCAGCAAGCCGGTGGGGCCGATGGTTCCGGTATCGTGGCCGCCGTGTCCAGCGTCAATTACGATTCGGCCGACTTTCAGGCCGAGCACGCGCGTCAGGGAAGCTTGTCCATCGCGCATCGGCTCCGGAATCGAAGGCGGACGCATCGCGGCGACAGTCTGCTTTCTGGTTTTTGCGATGGGCTGCGGCATCGATGTGGCCGCGGGTTGCACGGCCGCGGAATTGACGGCGGGATTCGGCGCGGACTTCGCTGCCGACGCCGAAGCTGACGCGGGCGTGCCATGCGCGCTTGAACGATTCGAGGCGCGCGAGTTCAGATCGGGCGAAGCCAGAATATAGGGCCCGCCACTATCGCCCGAACGATTGGACATCCGGCTTGCCGATTGCGACGCGTCGGACGCGCCGTAAACGTCAACGACGATGCGGCTGGGATGATCGAGCAAAAATACCGAATATTTCTTCACCGCATTCACTTCCAGGACCACGCGAACCACGCCATTCTGATTTTGCGCGACACGCACGCCTTTCAGGAATCCGCCGGGCTGCACGTTAACTTCTTTATCGAGCAGCGAAGCGTTCACGTGCGCGTGATCAAGATCGAAATAAATTCGGTCGGGACCGGGAATGCGCGCGGCCTGATATTTCACGGGCACGCCAACATCGATCACAATCCTGGTGTAGGTGTCCGCGTTCCAAGTCTGGATGCGGGTGACTTCCGCGACTTTGTCCGATGCCGTGCCGCCGGATGTCGCGCCTGAAGCAGTGCCCATCGACGCGGGAGGCAACTGCGAAGTGTCGACACTGCTCTCGGAGTTCGAGTTTGCCGACGCAGGCACGGCGGTTTCCGTCGCACCTCTCACGCTGCGTTGCGTGACGGGAGGCGTCGCGGACGCGGCGGTGGGCGAGTCGGACTGAGATTTATTCTGCGCACTCGAATCAATGCCCGCAATCGCCTGACGCGCTTCCGTAGCGCCATCGGAATGCGGATGCAAAGTCAAAAATTCCTGAAAAGTTTTCTTCGCAAGGGCGGAGTCGTGCAGATTGTCGCGCTCGATTTCGCCGACGGCTAACAACGCGTCTTCGCGATAACGATTGGTGGGATAATCGTGCAGCAGAAATTGGTAGGCATCGACGGACGACTGATAATATTTCGCATCGAAGCGGTCGCCCATCGCGCGATACAAAGAGCCGACCGCGTAGAGCGCCGAAGGAACTTCATCCGCATGCGCCGTGATGTAGTACACGCGGCGATATGCCTGCACCACCTGAAGATAATTTTGCTCCGTGCGATTTGCCGCGGTTTGCGATTCCAGCGCGACGCGCAAAGTTTCGGCGCGATCGAATTGCTGCTGCGCGGCGTCGCGCTTCGCGCTGGACGACGCGGAGTCTTGCGCGCGCACTGTCGCGATCGCGAAGCACGCGACACACAAACTCACCAAAGCGAGCTGAGAAACCCTGCGCATTTTCACTTGCGGCGACGAATCGCCGCTCCCCCACAAAAACAATTACTCGACCGCAAAAAAAACACTCGACCTAGAAATTATTCGTTCGTAAAAACGACGCGTCCCGAATTATCCGTGCTGCGATAAATCGGATGCGACGCTTCCATCGGTCCGTTCGGCGACCGAATGGAACCTGGCCGGTAATAATTATCGGTGATACGCTGCACATAATGCTGCGTTTCGGCAATGTGCGGCACGCCACCGGCGCGATCCACTGCGCCTGGTCCAGCATTATAAGCCGCAAGTGCCTTATCGAGGTCGCCTCCGTAGCGTACGAGCAAAGATCGAAGGTAGCGCACGCCGCCGTCAAGGTTTTGCTGCGGATCGAATGCATTGCGCACGCCAAGCTCGCGCGCCGTGGTGGGCACAAGCTGCATCAGGCCCTGCGCTCCGGTGCGGGAAACCGCGTGCGGATCCCAATTCGATTCCTGACCGATGACGGCGCGAATAAGCTGCGGATCGACATTGTAACGAGCTGCGACTTCGTGAACCATTTGATCAAGACTTGGATGCGCGGCGGGTGGCACATAGGTAGCTGGCGCAGCGGACGCTGGAGCGTAAACGC
>JBAQYV010000199.1:0-2207 GCA_049790315.1 Candidatus Acidiferrales bacterium
GCGTCAAGATTCGCGCGCGCCAGTGTGCGTGCGATGTCGCGCACTCCCGCGTGCGCCGCCAAAGCGCCGCAGCACGTTTGATTCGCGGGCACCACCACTTCACACCCATTCGCCGTGAGCACGCGAATCGTCGCGCGATTCAACTCCGCGAAACTCACCTGCGCGATGCAGCCTGCGAAAAAAGCCACGCGCGCACGGCGCGATCCTTGCGCGGGAAAAGTCTTGCCGAGCGACGAATAGAAAAATTCGGAATCGATTGCCGGCATCAACCGCTCGCGATCCGCAAGACCAAAAAGCCGAAGCGCTCCGCTCGCGCGCGCCAACCGTTGCAATCCCGAGCGCTGATAAAACCGCACGCCGCGCGCCGCCGCTGCAATGCGCCGCGGATACGGCAGTAAATGCCGAAAGACCAGGCTGCGCGCCGCGCGCGACGCTAGTGAGCGCCGATAGTGTATCTCAATCTGCGCGCGCGCATCTTCCACCAATTTTCCATATTCCACGCCGGAAGGGCACGCCGTCTCGCACGCGCGGCAATCAAGACACTGATCGATATGTTTTACGAACGACGCGCCGAGTTCCAGCGCGCCTTGATCCACCAGCAACATTTGACGGATGCGCCCGCGCGGCGAATCCGCTTCCAGCCCCCAGAGTTTATACGTTGGACAATGATTGAGACACAGCCCGCAGTGAATGCAGCGCGCGTAATCTTCATACTGCGGCGCGTCCGGGCCGGAGAATCCACTGCGCGCCGGCGGGTTCGCGGCACCGCCGCGAACATCGGCGTCGCTCGCGGTGTCAATTTTATGCATGCGCCGCCATCCGCGCTTCTAAACCCGATTTCACGCCAGGCCATTCCTCTTGAGTGATGCTGAACCACACGCTGCTGCGGAAGCTGCCGTCGGGCATGATCATGTGATTGCGAAAAACGCCTTCGGGCTTGGCGCCCAACGCGGCGATGGCGGTCTGCGATTGCAAATTGTTGTGATGTGTTTTGAATGCGACTCGGATCGCGCCCAATACTTCAAACGCATGGCGCAGTTGCAAATATTTCGCTTCCACGTTTATTCCCGAGCGCTGCCACGCCGGCGCAATCCAGGTCCCGCCGATCTCAAGCCCGCGGTTGCGCGCGTCGATATCCATGTAGCGTGTTGAGCCGACGATTTTGCCGCTCGCTTTGCTCCAGGTCACCCAAGGTAGTCCCTTGCCGGCGGCGGCCATCTCCAGATTTTTCTCCATCCAAAAACGCAGATCGGCTTCGGTCGTAACGCGTATCGGCGTCCATCGCCAAATCTCTGGAGCTAACGCCACTTCGGCCAGCGCCTCCAAGTGTTCCTTCCGCAGCGGCTCCAAACGCACAAGCCGCCCTTCGAGAATCACCGGCTCGACGATCATCGGTTTTGATTCGGTCACAAATTCAGTCTATCAAATTTCCGGCGGGCTCCAACTAGCGCGGAATCCGCGTGGCGCGCGCGATCGCACTACAATCCTCCGCAGTAGCGGCCCGGAGCGAGTATGCCGTGCGGATCAAAAATGTGTTTCACGCGCTGCATCAAAACGAAATCTTCGCGCGCTTCGCCCCACAGCGAAATGCGCCGCTTCAGCGCCGTAGGGCACCATTCGGCAAAAACGCGCGCCGCACCCGCATCGCTCGACGCAGCCTCAATCACTTTTTCTATAGCTGCAGCGAGCGACATTTCCAAGCGTTCCGACAAAACCTCCGCGGGCTCGTCTGCCGTAGGCGCGGAGCTCACCTTCGCCCGATTTGCCGAACGCGGCCACAGCGCCACGCAGCCCATGCCAGTTGACCCCGCCGCTCCGACCATAAGCGCGGCACTGAGATCGTGCGCATCCGCGATCCCCGCAATTCGTTCCGCGAGCGCGGCCGCCGACGCTGGCAGCAGAGCCACACGCAGAATAGTGGTCGATGGAGAGCGCTCACGCGCACTCCGCGCAAATTCTCGAATCGCGCGAAGGCATTTCGCGCCGCCAGCGTCGTTACACGCCTCAAAGCTCGCCGCATGCGCTGCGAGCGCCATGCGCTCAAGGTCGCGCGCGTGGCGCTCGACAACCGTCGCGCTGCCGGCCGCGGCAATCACAACACGCCACGCTTGCGCGTCGCCGACGGCTTGCGTGGCAAGCCCCGAAATTTCCGTGGCGGCCGGATTCAACATTTCAATCGCGCGCGGCTCGAGCGCCGAAGCCGCAAC
>JBAQYV010000200.1:0-105107 GCA_049790315.1 Candidatus Acidiferrales bacterium
AAATGGGTCGCCTACACCATCGCCGCGCCCGACCTCGCCACCAATCGCGTCGTCACCCAGGTCTGGATCGCGCCAGCCGCTGGCGGCGATGCTCGCCAAGTCACGCACGAAGGCGACAACTCGCGCGCGCAGTTTTCGCCCGATGGCACGCGCCTCGCAATTCTCTCCGATCGCGGTGGCGTCACTGAAATCTACGTCGTGCCCGTGGCCGGCGGGGACGCGCAAAAACTTACGACCATTTCCACCGGCACCGACAACGAGCAGTGGTCGCCCGACGGTCGCTCGATCGCGTTCACCTCCAACGTTTTTCCCGATTGCACCGATGACGCCTGCAATCTCTCGCGCATGCAAGCTCGCGGCGCGGACCCCGTGAAGGCGCGTGAATATGACGCGCTCCTATATCGTCACTGGACGCACTGGCGCGACGGCACCCGTAGCCATCTATTTGTCGCCGATGCGCAAACCGGCCAAGCTCGCGATCTCACGCAAGGCGCCGATTACGACGTTCCTCCCGATGAGCGCGGCGATCCCACTGACATCGCCTGGTCGCCTGACAGCAAACAAATTTGTTTCACCGCTGTCACCGATCGCCCCGAAGCCACCAGCACCAATGGCGATTTGTTCACCGTTGATCTCGCCGGTGGCGCGGCTGCGGGCGCGGGCTCTGCCTGGAGCCCTCCCAAAATAAAAAGAATCACCACGAATCCCGGCTTCGATGGCCATCCCACATATTCGCCGGATGGCCGCAGCATCGCGTATCGCTCGCAGTCCACGCCCGGTTATGAGAGCGATCTTTTCCGCTTGATGCTTTACGATCGCGCCTCCGGCATATCCACGCGCCTCGCCCCGCAGTTTGATCTTTGGGTGGACACGATTCTCTGGTCTCCCGACAGCAAGAAACTCTATTTCTGGGCGCAGCAGGAAGTTGACCAGCCTATTTTTGAACTCGACGCCGTCGCCGGCGCCACGCCCCGCGCAATCGTCAGCGGTTTCAATGACAACGTCACGCTTTCCGCTGATGGCAGCACCTTCGCGATTCTGCGCTCGGCGCAGAACGCCCCCACCGAAGTTTTCGTCGCGCATAGCGATGGCTCCGATCTCCACCAAGTCAGCCGCGAAAATACGACGCTGCTCGCCCAACTCGATCTCGCTCAACCCGGAAATTTCTGGTTTGCGGGCGCCGGTGGCACTCGCGTTGAAGGAATGCTGATTCGTCCGCCGGCTTTCGATCCGTCGAAAAAATATCCGGTCGTGCTAGCGATTCACGGCGGTCCGCAGGCAGCGTGGGAAAACGCCTGGGAGAGCCAAGCCTATCGTTGGAATGCGCAACTTTTCTCCGCGCCTGGCTATGTCACAGTGCTCATCAATCCGCGCGGCTCATCCGGCTACGGACAAAAGTTTATCGATGAAATCCAGGACGATTGGGGCGGCAAACCCTACGAAGATTTGCTGAAGGGCCTCGACTACGTTCTCGCCACCTATCCGTTCACCGACAGCAGCCGCACCGCCGCCATAGGTGGTTCCTATGGCGGCTACATGGTCGATTGGATCGCCACGCACACGGGCCGCTTCAAGTGTTTGGTCAGCCACGCCGGTCCTTACGACGAATTCAGCATGTATGGCTCGACCGAAGAGCTTTGGTTCGTCGAGCACGATTTAAAAGGCACGCCATGGACGAATCCGGCAAGCTACCAAAAGTGGTCGCCCAGCACTTACGCCGCGCAGTTGGGCAAATTCAAGACGCCCACGCTCGTCCTCGCCGGCGAGATGGATTTCCGCGTGCCCTACACGCAAGATCTTGAATTGTTCACCGCGCTCCAGCGGCAAAATGTTCCCTCGAAGCTGCTTCTGTTTCCCGACGAAGGCCACTGGATTCAGAAGCCGCTGAACAGCGAGCGCTGGAACAACACACTCGCGGAGTGGCTCGCGGCATATTTGAAGTAGCCGCGCATGAAATGTGAAAACGATTTGAAGCGATTTAAAAAAGTTTGAACCAGGAGACACGACAATTCACGTCCTCGGCATTGACGTAGGCACCAGCGGCACACGCGCCCTCATCATCGACGCACAGGGCCGCATCATTGGCTCCGGTGTCGAGGAACACCAGCCGTTCGCTTCGCCGCGCCCCGGTTGGGCCGAACAAGATCCGCGCGATTGGTGGCGCGCTTGCGGTCTCGCCGTCGGCCGCGCGCTCAAAGCCGCAGGCATTCGCGGCGACGCGATTTCCTGCGTCGGCTTCTCGGGACAAATGCACGGCGCGGTAATGCTGGATGAAGCCGGCGAAGTCGTGCGCCCCGCGCTCATCTGGTGCGACCAGCGCACCGAAAAACAATCTCGCGAACTCGATCGACTCTTCGGCCCTGGCCGCCTGATCGAGCTCACCCTTAATCCGCCGCTCACAAATTTCACGCTCACCAAATTGCTCTGGGTTCGCGAAAACGAACCCGAAAATTGGAAGCGCGTGCGCCACATCATGCTTCCGAAAGATTACGTTCGCTTCCGTCTCACCGGCGAACGCGCGATCGATGTGGCTGACGCCTCCGGCACTTTGCTTCTCGATGTCGCGAATCGCAAATGGTCCGCCGAGGTGTTGAGCAAAACAGGAATCGCGCAATCGATGCTTCCCACGCTGTACGAATCGCCCGATGTCTGCGGCAAAATTTCCGCCGCCGGAGCGGCCGCAACCGGATTGCCCGCCGGAATTCCCACGGTCGCGGGTGCGGGAGATCAAGCCGCTGGCGCCGTTGGCATGGGAATCGTTTGCCCTGGCGCGGTGAGCGCCACGATCGGTACTTCCGGTGTGGTGTTTGCCGCCACCGATCGTCCCGCGCTCGATCCGCGCGGCCGTATTCATACGTTCTGCCACGCGGTGCCGGGCCGCTGGCATGTAATGGGCGTCACCCAATCCGCTGGCCTCTCGCTGCGTTGGTTCCGAGACCGTTTCGGCGCCGGCGCGCCAGGAGTCCAAGATGACGGCCGCGATCCGTATCAACGCCTCAGCGAGGAAGCCGCGACAGTTCCCGCGGGATCGGACGGTGCGTTCTGGGTTCCATACTTGATGGGTGAGCGCACGCCGCATCTCGATCCGAACGCGCGCGCCGCGCTGGTCGGCCTCACGGCATCGCACACGCGCGCTCATGTGATTCGCGCCATCCTCGAAGGCGTGGCTTACAGCCTGAAGGATACGTTCAGCATATTCGGCGAGCTTCACGTTCCTGTTGAGTGCGTGCGATTAGGCGGCGGCGGAGCGCGCGGCGATTTGTGGCGGCAGATTCAAGCGGACGTTTATGGTCACGAAGTGGAATTGGTCGAGGCTGAAGAAGGCGCGGCTTACGGCGCTGCAATCCTGGCGGGCGTCGGCGCTGGAACTTGGCGCTCCGTAGATGAAGCCTGCGACGCGGTAGTCCGCGTCGCGCATCGCGTTCGGCCCGATGCGAAAACTTCCGCGCTCATGCAAAAGTCGTACGAAACGTATTGCCGAATCTATCCGGCGTTGCGCGAAATTTTTCCGGCCGCGCATTAGGTCCGGATGTGAAAAATCCCACGCGCCACTTCGGCGCGTGGGACATTTTCATTTCGTCGCGGCCCGCGCTTCGCGGTTGACTGGTGGCGTTTTTCGCCGCACACGCTCCGCCGATTATTTAGCGGAGAATTTGTACGTTGTCGATTCGTGGAACGTTTGGCCCGGGTGCAGAACGACCGGCGGAAACTTCGGCTGGTTGATCGAGTCCGGGAAGTGTTGCGTTTCAAGCGCGAATGCGCCGTACTGTTTGTAGTGAATGCCGCGCTTCCCGTTCAATGTGCCGTCGAGATAATTGCTCGTGTACAGCTGAATGCCGGGCTGCGTCGTCCAGACTTCCATCGTCCGGCCCGACGCGGGATCTTCGGCGCGCGCGGCAAGACGCATCGTGCCGGGAGTTCCGGTGACGACGTAGTTGATGTCGTATCCCTTGTGCGCTTGAACATCCGGATCGTTGATGCGCGATCCGATGGCCATGGGCTTCGTGAAATCGAACGCTGTTCTGGCGACGGGCAGAATTTCGCCGGTGGGAATCAAATTCGCGTTCACAGGCGTGTAGCTGTTGGCGTTCAGCATCAGGATTTGTTTCAGCACGTCGCCGCTATCGGCGCCGGCCAGATTCCAATACGTGTGGTTGGTCAGATTGAGGATCGTATCTTTGTCCGTCGTCGCCGTGTAGTCGAGTTTCAATTCGTTGTCGTCGGTCAGCGTGTATTGCACCGCGACGTCGAGATCGCCCGGATAATTTTCTTCGCCGTCCGGACTGTGATAACTGAATTTCACCGACGCCGCGTGCGGCACTTCGACGGGCTCGGCTTTCCAAACTCTGCGATCGAAGCCAACGGTTCCGCCGTGAAGGGAATTGGGCGGATCGTTGATCGCGAGTTGATACGATTTTCCGTCGAGCGTGAACTTGCCGTTCGCGATGCGATTCGCGTAGCGGCCAACCGTAGCGCCGAAGTAGGGTTCTTTACCGGTGTAGCCGTCAAGGCTATCGAAGCCAAGCACGATGTCGCGCTTCAGTCCTTTGCGGTCCGGCATCCACACCTCGGTCAGCGTAGCGCCAAAGGTGATCACCTTGATCTCAGCGCCCTTCGCGTTCGTGAGCGTGAATTGTTGGATGGGTGTGCCGTCCGGAAGTTTTCCGTATTCGCTGGTTTCCACCGTGGCCCTCCTGGGATTTCTCACTCTTGCCGTCGTCGCGTGCAGCGCCGTTGCTCCGGCGCCTGCCATTAAAAGGGCGAGAGTCAGACCTACAACCGCAGTTCGTGCTTTCATCGTTCGCCCTCCGGGGAGCGTGTCACTCGAAGTCGCGTTGGTTACGCATGATTTGTATCACAGGTTCGGCCAAGACGCGATGCGGCTGTTGTGCGGTGCAACCGCGGGCGCGCTTGTGGCGGTTGTTTCTCGCACGTTAGAATTACGAAAAGCGCCCGCACGGTCTGCTGCGAGCGTTTGCTGAAGTCCTGGAGACTGCGATCATGGCTGCTGCGGAATCACATGTGGGGCGTGGAGAATTCGTGAATGAGCGGCTGATCGATTTCTCGAAGCCCGAGAATCGCGCTGCGATTACGGCGGCGCTCGCGAAAGTCCGCGGAGAATTGGGGCGCGAGTATCCGCTTTGGATCGGCGGCGTCGCGGTTGAGACCAAAGAGAAACTGAATTCGATCGATCCTTCAAAGCCTTCGCGCGTTGTGGGGATTTTTTCCAAGGCTACTGTGGAGCTGGCGCGGCGCGCCGTGGATCAAGCGGCGCTGGAATTTGAAAAGTGGAAACGGGTGCCGGCGCGCGAAAGGGCTGAGATTATTTTTCGCGCGGTCGCTTTGCTGCGCGAAAGGAAATTTGAGTTTGAGGCCTGGCTCACTTTTGAGACGGGCAAGACTTCGCCCGAAGCCGATGCGGATGTGGCGGAGCTGATCGATTTCTGCGATTTCTATGCGCGGGAGATGCTGCGATTTGAAGGCCCGCAGCCGGTTGTGCCGGTCGCGGGAGAGAAAAATAATCTCACCTATATTCCGCTGGGAGTGGGCGTGGCGATTCCGCCGTGGAATTTCGCGGCGGCGATTATGGGCGGGATGGCGGCCGCGGCGCTGGTGACGGGAAACACGGTTGTGTTGAAACCATCGAGCGATGCGCCAACGATCGCGTACAAATTTTGCGAATTGCTGCGCGAAGCGGGATTGCCGGCGAACGCGCTGCAATTTTGTCCGGGGCCGGGCAGCACGATCGGCGACGCCCTGGTGCAACATCCTAAGACGCGATTTGTGGCGTTTACGGGATCGAAGGAAGTTGGGCTGCATATTGGAGAGTTGGCGGCGAAGCCGCAGCCGGGGCAAATCTGGATCAAGCGCACTGTGCTCGAGATGGGTGGTAAGGACGCGATCATCGTGGATAGCGAGGCCGATCTGGATGCGGCGGTGGAAGGCGTGGCGGTTTCGGCATTTGGATATCAGGGGCAGAAATGCTCGGCTTGTTCGCGCGCGATCGTGGCCAGCGATATTTACGATGCGTTCCTTACGAAATTGACCGAGCGCGTGAAGAAAATTCGCGTGGGCGAGGCGGATGACGCCGCGAATTACATGGGACCGGTGATCAATCAAGCGGCGATGAAAACGATTTTGGATTACATCGAAGTAGGAAAAAAAGAAGGGCGGCTGGTCGCTGGCGGCGGGCGCGCGGCGGGAGATGGATATTTCATCGAGCCGACGGTGATTGCGGATGTCGCGCCGAAATCGCGCATCGAGCAAGAGGAAATTTTCGGGCCGGTACTGGCGGTGATTCGCGCGCGGGATTTCGATCACGCGTTGGAGATTGCGAACGATACGGAGTTTGGGTTGACGGGCGCGGTGTATTCGCGCAATGCCGCGAAATTGGAGAAGGCGCGGGAGAACTTTCACGTGGGGAACCTTTATTTCAATCGGAAGTGCACGGGCGCGATGGTCGGCGGCCATCCTTTTGGCGGATTCAATATGTCGGGGACGGATTCCAAGGCCGGCGGGCGCGATTATTTGTTGTTGTTTCTGCAGGCGAAGCTGGTCGCGGAGAAATTGCCGACGGCGTGAATCGCAGGCTCGACGCGAATTTAATTTTCAGTATGGGAGATCTCGGAGAGGGATTCTTCGACTCCGACGCGGCTCGTCCGCGAGGACGCGGACGAGAGGGAAAAGAGCCGCCTCTCCGCTCAGAATGACGGCGCTTGAATGGGCGTCGGCCGAGGACGTCGGGACGGTACGGCTGGGACTAGCACGAGCGGTGACATTTGAGTCAGGCGGCGAGCCATTTTTAGCCGCGCTGCGTCTAAACCACACGAAACTCACGGCAACACGTCACACCAATACAGGCATCAACACGTAGGAATCGGCGGCCTAAGGGGAACATTCTTTGCGGATTTGGCGTCTGTACACGAGAAGAAGCGAAGATGCCGGGCTGAAGCCCGGCGCTACAAAAGCTCGCTGGCGGAAGATACCGGGTTCCCGGCTAAATTGGGACGACTTCCTTTCGGCAGTACAAAGGCGCGCTTAGGAGATTCCAGGTGCTCGAAGGACTGGCGAAGGATTTTCGCTACGCGACGCGGATGTTGCTGAAGAAGCCTGGGTTCACGATCGTGGCGATCGTGACGCTGGGGATCGGCATCGGCGCGTCCACCGCGATGTTCAGCGTGATCGATAACGTTCTGCTGAATCCATTTCCCTACAAGCACGGCAACGATATCGTCTCGTTCGGAATTCATGACACAAGCGACACTCACGTCAACGACGGCCGCCGTTATTTCCAGGGCCCCGAATTCATCGACTACGCGCAGCAAACTAGCTCGTTCCAGGAAGAGATTGGCGGAGCGAATGAAGATGTCCTCTACACTTCGGCGCAAGGGACGCAGCAATTCGACGGCGGTGTGGTGACGCCTAACACCTTCGATTTTCTCGGCGTGCCGGCGATGATCGGCCGCGTGCCCACGCCGGATGACGTGAAGCCGGGCGCCACTCCGGTTTTCGCGATGAGTTACAAAATGTGGGTGAAGTATTTCGGTCAGGATCCATCGATCGTCGGCCACAGTTTCGTGCTGAACGAAGTTCCGACGACGTTGGTAGGAATTATGCCGCCGCGCTTCACGAAGTTGGGTTCGGATTTGTGGCGACCGGTGGCGATGGATCGCGCCGATCCGGAACTCGCGAATCTCTATTTCAACTTTCAGGGGCTTCTGAAACCGGGCGTCGCGCCGCAGCAAGCGGAGGCGGAGCTGAATGGAATCGCGCATCGCCTATCGCAGGTCTATCCGAAGAATTATCCCAAGCAATTCAGTATCCTCATCATTCCCCTGGCGGACAGCGTGGTCGGAGATTTTCGCGGCACGCTGTTTGCGCTGGCTGCGGCCGTGGGCCTCTTGTTGCTGATCGCGTGCAGCAACGTGGCGAACATGTTGCTTGCGCAAGCCACGGCGCGCGAAAAAGAAATCGCGATCCGCGCCGCGATGGGCGCCGGTCGATGGAGAATTATTCGTCAACTGCTGATCGAAAGTTTCTTGCTCGCACTGGGCGGCGCGGTCGTAGGGTGCCTGTTCGCGTATGGCGGGATCAAAGGAATCGTCAGGGCGATTCCCGACGGCGCGATTCCTCACGAAAGCGTGATCGGCCTGAATTTGCCGGTGCTGTTTTTCACGCTCGGCGTGGCGGTGGCCACCGCGATGCTGTTTGGGCTGGTGCCCGCGCTGCAGGCGGCGAAACGGGATATCGTCGACCCGCTGAAAGATTCAGGCAGGGGAGTGAGCGGCGGATTCCGTCGCGGCAAATTGCGCAGCGCGCTTGTGGTGGTTGAGGTCGCGCTGTCGCTGGTATTGATGGCCGGCGCGGGCGTGATGATGCATACGTTCGTGAAGCTGGCGGACGCGGACCTCGGCTTCGATCCGAACAATATTCTGGTGGTGCGGCTGCCGTTTCCGAAGGGCCGGTACACGACGGCCGCCGAGAAGCAGCAATTTTTCACCGCGTTGTTGGCGCGGCTGTACGCCTTGCCGGGCGTGGTGGCGGCCACCGAAACCAGCACTTTGCCGCCGTACGGCGGCATTGGAACCACGATCGATGTTCCGGGAAAGGTTCATACCGACGATTGGCGCGCGATATTTCAGTTGTGCAGCGAGGGATATTTTCCGACTTTAGGATTGAAACTGATGCGAGGGCGATTGTTTTCAACCGTGGACGTGAGCGACGCGCGCAAAGTGGCTGTGGTGAATCAAACGTTGGTAACGAAGTATTTTGGCCAGGACGATCCCATTGGCCGCGAAATCAAAATCGATGAGCTGGGCACGCTGAAGCCGGATCCCGTTGTGGATCCTACGTTCGAGATTGTCGGTGTGACCGCGGACGAAAAAAATTCCGGGATACAGAATCCTATCAGGCCCGAGATTTTCATTCCGTACACGGTGACGGGCGCGTACGAGCGCGGAATTCTGGTGAGGACATCGCGCGATCCGATGCTGCTGCTGAATCCGGTGCGCGATCAAATTTGGGCGGTGGATCGCAGTGTGGCGCTTACACTGACGGGGAGTCTGACGGATTATCTGAAGCAATTTTCATATTCGGGGCCGCGGTTCACGCTGACATTGCTGGGAATTTTCGCGGGCGTCGGCCTTTTGCTGGTGGCGCTGGGTGTTTACAGCGTGACGGCGTACACGGTTTCGCGGCAGACACATGAGATTGGAATTCGCATGGCGCTGGGGGCAGGGCAGGCGGATGTGCTGCGCATGGTCATGTGGATGGGGTTGCAGTTGGTGGCGCTTGGCGTGATCGTGGGATTGATGGCGAGCTGGGGAGCGACGCGCGCGATCGCGAGTCAATTGTGGGGAGTTTCGGTGCACGATCCGTTGACGTTGGGTGGAGTGTCGGCGGTGCTGATTCTGGTGGGATGCGCGGCGTGTTATTTCCCGGCGCGCCGAGCCACGCGCGTGGATCCGATGGTGGCGCTGCGTTACGAGTAGCGGAAGCGTTGCGTCTCGCGCGGCGAGGAATTTGCACACCCATTCGGTCACGAATGGTCCATCAATCGGCATCTAAAGGGCGGAGGCGCGAAGGAACGCCTATGACGCCATCAGGTACATCTCCCGACCGGGACTCGAGGGTGCGATTCCCGACGCTCGGAATGCTTTGGATACTTTACGGATTGCTTCGGCTGATTTCGGCGATCGGATTATTCGTGTTCACAAGTCAAGCGACGTTGATGTTTGGCGCGCTGCTGAATCGCGTGGCGAATCCATTTGCATTGATGGATTATTTTCACTTTTTGTATCTTTGCGCGATCGCGCTTGCGGTGGTTTGCGGCGGTATCGGAATCATCGCCGGATTGGCGCTGATGAATGGACAACGATCGTCGCGCACACTTGGTTTGATTGCGGGATTCTTGTCGCTGTGCAATTTGCCGCTGGGCACGACACTGGGAATTTACACGCTCATCGTTTTGATTCCCATGAGGACGAACGAATTGCGAGGGGCACAGCCATGATGTTGATGTTCATGCTGATAGTGGCTGTGATTATCGCGGCTGTGGCGGCGCTTCCGATTTGGCCGCACAGCAAGGGCTGGGGGTATTATCCGATCGCGGGCGCGAGCGTCGTGATACTTGTCGTTCTGTTTTTTCTGCTGAGAGGACGTTTGTAAAGCATATCGAGCTATTTGCGTAACCGTGGCGGAAAATTGGGGTGAGCGATGGGATTTGAACCCACGACCCTCGGTGCCACAGACCGATGCTCTACCGGCTGAGCTACGCTCACCGCAGGTTGATTTGAAGCAGTTTAAGCTAGTTGTGGTTTCGCGTCAAAGTGGGCGAATAGGCGGCAATTGTCCGAAATTTGGGCCAGCCTAGCCAGGCGCGGAAGATTTTCGACGACGCCGGCAAAATGGGTGGAGAATTGTAGGCATCAGGCAAATCGTTCAATCACTGGCCTTGTTGGGTTTTTATCTGGAGGAACGGAATGGCGAAGAAGAGCAAGCTCACGCAGGCTGCGGTAACCCTTGGCACTGTGATGGGGAAAGCTGACCGCTCGGCTCACAAGGTTGCAAGGGCAGGCGCTGTTGCGAAAGAGGAGCTGGAGGCGATCTCGAAACAGGTCGATAGTCTTAAGAAGCAATTGCAGAAGACTACGAAACGTTTGAAAAATGCACTGAGTTAGCCGAACTGTTTCTCAAATTGGCTTCCCCATCCCCGAGAAATACCGGAAGTCGGCGTTGGCATCCCTCCGCATCAAAACGAGCGTTAAATTTGTGAGTGACGAGCAGCGTTATTGTCATCGAGATCCGCGACCCGGCGCTTGATAGGTTAGCGGACGCGGCGGAAGGGCGTGAGATTATCGGAACCGGACCCGGGTGGGCGCTGCGCAGTCAGGCGCGTGCGTGCGAAGTCAGCCCACGGGCCATTCGGATCGTAGCGCAGATAAAACGAGAGGTGGCGCGTGGATTCGTGTTTGCGGCCAACCTTTTCGTACGCGAGCGCGAGATTTAAATGCGCGTCGGCCATTTGCGGCGCGAGCTCGACGGCCTCGCGCAAGTGCATGATGGCTAATTGCGTATCGCCATCGTGTTCGAGCACGCAGCCGAGATTGAATTGAGCAAGGGCGTTGCGCGGCTCAAGCGTGACGGCGTTGGTGAATTCCTTGCGCGCTTCGGCCATGCGTTCGAGCTGATAGAGCGTAGTGCCGTAATTGATGTGCGCCTCAACCCACTCCGGCGCCATGGCCACGGCTTTAGCATAGGCGTCGCCAGCTTGCGGCAACGTGTCTTGCGAGGCGTCGCACTGCATGCCGATTTCAAACCAATATTCAGCTGTGTAGGACGCCATGGCGCGCACATTGTCCGTGCGCTCACCCATACGCGTGGAATCGGCGCGGCGAGCCTGGGCCGCAGCGTCAAAATCGAAAACGTATTGGCCGGTGAGCGGCTCGAATGGCTGGCTGGAAGGCTCCGCGGCGTGTACCACGACTTCGGTGCCATTGCTCGATAGGCGCAGGGAAGCGAGAGCCGGCGCGGGACTGCCAGAAGTTTGCCCGAAAGCCATGAGCGCGCGCTGCAATCGGCGCACGGGCACGCGATGCTCGGCCATTTTGCGGATTGCTTCGAGCGCGACGAGATCGCTAAAACTGTAGAACTTTGTTCCCCAGCGCGCGCGCGGGGAGACCAGGCGTAAGCGCGCCCAATAGCCAAGCTTCGCGCGGCCGATACCGAGCATGCGCTCAACCTGACTCTCTGTGAATTGCTGGATCATTTTCATCGCGAGCTGCAAGCACAGCCCGCACCCGGATAGGTCAATTTTTTGGCGCGCTGAGCGCCAACTACAAGTGCCCTCGGCCCCCACCAGCCAAGAGCTCCCGGTTGCCGATTGTATCGCAGGTTTCGGCATTGCCGGGAAGGAACTCGGAAGGGCGGCAGTGGAAAACCTTTCGAATACTCCTGTTAGAGTTAACCGAGGGCGACGCGAATCCCACTCATGCAAGCTCATGCAGCAGAACGGCGTTATCTCGAGCGCCAGATTGCCTACGCGCGGCCCATCTTCCTCGTATTGGGGTCTGTGGAACTGCTGGTGCAGCCGGCGGCGCAACGCGGTCAGCACGCGCTCGAGTTTTTGTGCGCGTATCTGGCGGCTTCGCTCGCGATTGTGGCGGTGGATGTGGTGCGCGGGGCGAATCCGTGGCAATGGCCGCTGCCAATCGACATTGCGGCGCTGGCGGTTTTCCTGGTACTGAGTTCTTCGGTAGTGGCATTCTGGTTTCCATTTCTCTTCGTCGCCCTGGCAGCGGGAATTCGATGGGGAATGCGCCCGTCGATCGTGCTTGTGGCAGCGGCTTCCGTGGCGCTGTTGGGACGCACGGTATGGGCGGGTCCTTTCTGGGGGCACGCGGCGGCGCCTTGGATCGCGCTGACGGTGGGAACGTTCGTGGCTGGCATGGGCATGGCGTTTTTGGGCGATCGCAATCGAGGGCACGTTGCCGAACACGAGTTTCTGACACGGCTCGCGTCGCATTTGCACGTGGAGCGCGGAGTTGCGGAATCGCTGCGGCGCGTGCTCGACGAGCTTGCGCGGACGTTTGAGTGCGCGTCGGCCTTTCTGGTTTTTCGCGACGCGGAGATCGAGCGCATATTTCTGTGGGCCGTGCATGTCGGCGAGCAGGGAAGGATTGCTCCCGCGAGTCTGCCTTTACATCGCGGCGAGGGATTTCTACTCGATGCGCCGGACGCAAGCCTCGCATGGACATCACTCGACGGGGCAGGCGGAGGCTTTGGTTGGGATCGCCGTACGGGACATCGTCTGGCGGAGCTGCCGCGTGTGCCGGCGCCTGTGGTGAAGGAGCTGGGCGCTCGAAATTTTCTAAGCGTGACGTTTGATTTCAACGGCGTGCCCGCGGGCCGGATGTTTCTTGCGAACGCGCGCCGGCGGATCGTGCCGGCGGATCTACGGTCGCTTGAGCGCATCGTGCGCCATATCGCGCCGCCACTTGAGAATTTGTTTCTGCTGCGACATATGCGCGCCCGAGCCATCGAAGCCGAGCGCAGCCGGATTTCGCGCGATTTGCACGACGGGATTCTGCAGACGCTGTTGAGCGTGGACATTCAACTGAACGTGATTCGCAAGAAGCTGCCGTCGGCACCTGAGCAAGTTGGCGAGCCGCTGGAATCGCTACAACTCACGGTGCGAAGCGAAACCGCCGAACTGCGTCAGTTGGTCACGGATATGCGGCCGCTGGGCGTGCAGAGCGCCGATTTGGTAGATCTGATGCGGGGCTTCGCCGAGCGCTTTCGGAATGAGTCGGGAATGGGACTCGACCTGCTGATCGATGCCGTGGAGCTTCAGGTGCCGGACCGGATTTGCCGGGAGTTGTTCCAAATATACCGGGAGTCGTTATATAACGTGAAAAAACATGCACAAGCCACACACGTGGTCGTTAAACTATGGCAAAATGACAACCGTGTTGTACTCGTTGTGGACGACAACGGCGAAGGATTCAGTTTTGCAGGCCGGTTTACGGGAGACGAGCTCGATCGATTAAGGCTCGGTCCCATTTCCATAAAAGAAAGGTCGCGAAGCGTGGGTGGAATCCTGACCGTGGAATCGACGCCCGGCCATGGTTCCCGGTTGACCGTAGAGGTCCCGCTAGGCTGATATGGCGAAAAATAAGCCAGAAATTCGCATACTGGTGGCTGATGACCACCTGATCTTCCGCGAAGGTTTGCGCAAGCTGTTGGACAGCGAGGAAGGTCTGACCATTGTGGGCGAGGCAGCCAATGGAAACGATTGCGTGAAACTGATCGCCAAGCTAAAGCCCGATATCCTGCTGCTCGATCTGCGCATGCCGGACAAAGATGGTCTGGCCGTGCTCGAAGAAGTGAATTTCGATTCGTTGCCGACGCGCGTGATCGTGCTGACGGCGGCTGAGGACGACCGTGATGTTGTGCGCGCGATGCGGCTGGGCGCGCGCGGGATCGTGCTGAAGCAATCGGCTTCCGATCTACTGGTGAAGAGCATTTACAAAGTTTTCGGCGGCGAAATCTGGCTCGACAATCACATGACGGCCGAGGTGATGAAGGCATTTACGAAATCGGCCGATAGCGGACCGCGCCGCGAAAAGCCGTTGCTGAGCGATCGCGAAAAAGAGATCGTACAGCTTGTGGCACAGGGCTATCGCAATAAAGAAATTGGCGAAAAACTTTTCATCAGCGAACAGACCGTGAAGAATCATCTGCACAATATTTTCGACAAGCTCGGTGTTTCCGACCGGCTTGAGCTCGCTCTCTACGCGATTCATCACCGCCTGATCGACCAGACGTAAGACGCGTCTGACTGGCCGTCCTCTTCGCAGACGGATCGCAATTCCGCAACCTTATTTTTGGGGCGGTCTTCAACTGGAGCCCCAGCCTATGAGCCTTACCCGTCCTATGTTGATTTCGAGCACACCTGGACCGGAACCCCGCCAAGAACCGGTTGCCGACGGCCTATACTGATTTCACCGCGTAAACGCGGCTATCCGCGCGGAAGACGCGTTTTTGTACGGCGGGACACGCCCGACGCAAGCCATGCAAACTACAGCCGAACAAGCGATGGAAATTGTTGCGCCCAAATCTCTAACGGTTCAAACAGGGAAGTTCCAACCAAGGTCCGACGAGGGCTCAACTGGCCTTGCGCGAAGCGTTTCCTCTCGCCGTTCGGTAGCTGCGCTGCTGGCTGTCTGGATGTTGAGCGTTGGCTGGCTGGGTGTTTTCCTGCGCGACAATTGGGTGCCGCACGACGACGGCATGCTGGCGCAAAGCGCCGAACGCGTTTTGGAAGGCCAGCTTCCTCACCGCGATTTCGACGAGGTTTACACCGGGGGGCTTAGCTACCTGCACGCGGCCGCATTCAAATTGTTTGGGACGAATTTGTTTTCAATCCGGCTGATGCTGATGTTGTTTTTTGCCTTGTGGGTTCCCGTTCTCTATTACTGCGCGTCGAGATTCGTGGGACCGCTTGGCGCGGCACTGGTAACTTTTTTAGGAGTTACGTGGAGTGTGCCCGTGTATCCGACGGGGATGCCATCGTGGTATTGCCTGTTTTTCGCGACGTTCGGAGTGGCGGCGTTAATGCGGCATCTCGAGACGCGCGCGCGCGTCTGGCTTTTCGTCGCGGGCCTATGCGGGGGATTTTCATTTCTTGCAAAGAGTCCGGGCATTTATTTTGTCGTCGCGGCGCTGCTATTTTTTGTGTATCGCGAACAATCCGAAGCGCGGATGGCGAGCGAGGACGGGGTATCCTCCGCGAGGTTGCCCGGCAGGCTCTACTCGTTATTCGTTCGCGTTTCGATTTTTGCGTTCGTCGTAGCGCTCGTCCTGTTAATTCGACGGCTAGCAAGTTTGCCGGAGCTGTACAACTTCGTGCTGCCGGGATTCGCGTTGGGATTGGTGCTGCTAATTCGAGAATCGCGATCGACTGCAAGCGCCGATGGCGAGCGATTTTGGAACTTGTTTCGGCTGGCGATTCCGTTTCTGGCCGGCGCGGCGTTGCCAATAGTCTTGTTTTTGATTCCGTATGCCAGGGCGCATGCGCTTAGGAGCTTCTATAACGGCGTTTTTGTAACTCCGTTCATGCGAATTAGCATGGCGACATACGCGCCACCTCGCATGATCATGCTGCTTGCGCTCGTGCCGATCGGCGGGCTGGTGGGATTTGCGTGCTATTCAAAGCGCGGTGAATCCACCGCCGTGGGAGCTGCGGCGCTGGCCGGGTTCGTCGCGGTGCTGATTGCATCGGAGCACAGCAACTTTGTGTATCGATTTGCGTGGCACTCGGCGGCAACGGCGATTCCCGTGTTGGTTGTGGCCGGTTCGCTGGTACTTCTGCGAGCGGGCTCGGGATGGAACTTGACAGAGCAACGCCGGCAACAGATTTTTCTGATGCTCTGCGCAACGGCCTTGTGCAGTCTGATTGCGTTTCCGTATTCGTCCGCGACGTATTTCTGTTATGTCGCGCCGCTCGTGGTGCTCGCGGCGGTAGCTATTCTCAGTACAAGAGATCCGGCTCCCCGCTTGCTGCCGAAATTGGCGGCGGGTTTTTACATCGTATTTATGATGGTTGTGGTAACGCCCGGTTTTGGGCTCGATTCGATGTCGCGCTGGTACCAGGGCGCCGGAGCCATCGAGCAGCTTGAACTTCCACGAGCCGGCGGCTTGCGCGTGAATTGGAAGGAAGCCTATGTCTACCGTCGAGTGGTCTCCCTGGTGCAGGCAAAAGCCACGAATGGCGCCGTCTATGCGGGACCTGATTCGCCCGAGATTTATTTTTTGGCGGGAATGCCAAATCCGACACGCATGATTTTCGATGGATTCGAGGATTATGCCCACGAAAATTCCCGCGTAATGAGCGCGGTCGATTCCACAGATCCGAATGTGGTCGTAATCGATCGCGTTCCCGAGGTTTCGACGCCGCTTCCCGGCGATGTTCGCCAGACACTGGCCGCGCGATACCCGGAAAAACTTTATCTTGGACATTTTGAAGTACGGTGGCGGCCATGATCCCCGGAACGGATTTGCTGGCGCATCCGCGGGCGTATTTATTCTGGCAAGGAAAATTTGCCGAGCAGAAGCTGGCGCCGATGTACGCGCGCAACGACATGGCGCGCGTGCGGCGCGTTCTTGATGTCGGCTGCGGTCCCGGCACAAACACGCGCCACTTCGCGGCAGCCGGTTACCTCGGCGTTGACGTGAATCCAGCGTACGTGGCTTACGCGCGCCGCCACTACGGGCGCGATTTTTTGGCCGCCGACGTTTGCGAATATACAGCTCCGGAGGGCGAAAAATACGATTTCATTCTCGTGAATAGTTTTCTTCACCACATCGATCTCGCATCCACGCGGCGGATTCTTTCACATCTTTCGACATTGCTTACCGAAGATGGGCACGTGCACATCATCGAGGTGGCCATGCCGGAACACGGCAAAGTAGCGCGGCAACTGGCGCGCTGGGATCGCGGGCGCTACGTTCGGCCGCTTGCGGAGTGGCGAGACATTTTTACGGAAACGTTCGAGGCGGCTGTACTCGAGCCGTTTTGGCTGACGCGTCTAGACGTGAAACTTTGGAACATGGTCTATTTTAAAGGGAGGGCACGCGCATGAGCGAGAATGCCGAGGAAGCCTTCCGGCTGTCGGTCGCCGTTCCGGTGCACAACGAAGAAGCGACGCTGCCCGAATTCTTGCGGCGCCTGGTCGCGGTGGTTGATCAAATCGCGGGAGGGCCGCACGAGTTCGTTTTCGTCGATGACGGAAGTACCGACGGCTCGCGAGAAATTCTGGAAGTCGCGGCGCGGAAGGATTCCCGGTTCGTGGTGGTCGTGCTTTCGCGCAACTTCGGGCATCAGGCTGCGCTTTCTGCGGCGCTCGATCAGGTCTCTGGCGACGCGACGGTGGTGATGGATGCGGACCTGCAAGATACGCCCGAGGCGATTTGGGCCTTCGTCTCGAAGTTCGTGGACGGCTATGACGTGGTATACGCCCAGCGTACGAAGCGCAAAGAGCCCTGGTGGCTGCGGGCATGCTACAAGATTTTCTACCGCCTGATTTCGTCGCTTGCCGATGTTCGTCTGCCGCTGGATGCGGGAGATTTCGGATTAATGTCGCGGCGCGTGGTGCGGTTGATCCGCGCCATGCCGGAACATCACCGCTACCTTCGCGGGCTGCGCGGATGGGTGGGCTTCAAACAAATCGGGATTCATGTGGAGCGAGACGCGCGCCATAGCGGGGAAAGCAAATACACGAGTCTGCGATTGTTCAAGCTGGCGTTCGATGGAATTCTGGCGTTTTCAGTGGCGCCGATTCGCGCTGCCGCAATTCTGGGTGTGGTCGCGATTGGGTTCTCCGGCGGGTTCACCGTGTATTCCGCGTGGGTGCGGCTGGTGCTGCATCGTTCGCCGCAAGGTTTTGCCGCCATCATCACCGTCGTGACGTTCCTTTCCGGCGTCCAGCTGTTATTCCTGGGCGTGATTGGCGAATACGTCGGGCGCATATTCGAGGAACTGAAGGCGCGGCCAATCTATGTGGTCGCCAACGTGATTCGGCGCGAGCGAAGGGGCGACGCTGCGGACCGCGAGAACGAACGCACCGAGATTACCGCGGCAAGATGACCTGCGCCGATTCCGTGCCGTCCGCCGATTGAAGCATGCTGAACAACAGATGTGAGCTCTGGCTGGGCTGTGTGGGCATGTCATATCGTCGTACGATATATTAAAGAGCAGATATAAACGGATGAATCCAATCCCACGATGTCACTAGCTTGGAACGATTTGGTGACGCGCGCGCGGCGCGCTGTCCCCCTCAACGAAGATAATTTCTTTCTGATCCTGGCCGTCGTGATCGGCGTGCTTTCGGGATTGGCGGTTGTGTGTTTTCGCCGCGCAATTCAGATCACGACTCACTGGTTGTTCGGAGCCGGGCAGCCGATCAGTCATCTTCGGCTGCTGCTTGTGCCGAGCGTGGCTGGATTGATTCTTGCGGCGGTCGTGATTTTGATTTTTCCGGCTGTGCGCGGCAGCGGGGTGAACCAAACAAAATCCGCGGTTTACATCTACAACGGCTACATCTCGTTCCGCACCGTCATCGGTAAGTTCCTGACATGCGTGCTGGCGATCGGCAGCGGGCAATCACTCGGCCCCGAGGATCCTTCGCTGCAGATGGGTGCGGGGATCGCGTCGATTCTGGGGCGCAATTTGCAGCTCTCGCGCGAAAAGCTGCGTCTTCTGGCGCCGGTGGGCGCGGCGGCGGGTTTGGCTGCGGCGTTCAACGCTCCGATCGCGGCGGTAATTTTCGTGATCGAAGAAATTATCGGCACGTGGACCGCCGGAATTCTGGGCGCCGTGATTCTGGCCGCGGCGTCGAGCGTAGTGGTGATGCGATTGTTTCTGGGCGCGGCGCCGATGTTCCGCATTCCGGAATACAAGATGGTGCATCCGCAGGAGATGCTGGCGTACGTCGTCCTGGGAATCATCGGCGGTATCGCGTCTCTCGTATTCTCGAAGTTGCTCACGTGGATGCGCGGGCGCGTGCGAGCCCTTCCGACGTGGACCGAATATTTCCAGCCGGCAATCGCCGGTTTGGCCATCGGCGTAATCGCTTTCAAGTTTCCTCAAGTGATGGGCGCCGGCTACGAGCAATTGGATCAGGCGATGACGGGGCATTTCCTTTGGCACGTTCTCGCGCTGTTGGTTCTGCTGAAAATTCTAGCAACGGTATTTTCCGTTTCGAGCGGGGCCCCCGGCGGCATGTTTGCGCCCACGCTTTTCATTGGCGGAATGTTGGGCGCGGCGGTGGGCACGCTGCAGGCGAGATTTTTTCCGGCGTATACCGGACCGGTGGGCGCCTACGCGCTGGTGGGCATGGGCACGTTGTTTGCGGGATTCTTGCGCGTGCCGATGACGTCGGTTTTCATGGTGCTCGAGATCAGCGGAAATTATTCGATCATTCTGCCGGTGATGGTGTCGAATACGATCGCGTATTGGGTCAGCCGGCGATTCCAGCATTTGCCGATCTTCGATGTGCTGACGGCGCAGGACGGATTGAACCTACCCTCAATGGAGGAGCACCGGGAATCGCGCGTGTTGCGCGTGGAGGACGCGATGCAGCCGCCGCCGGGCGTCACGCTCCGCACGGAGGAGACCGTGGGCGGCGCGCTGGCGCGCGCGAATGAGGCAAGCGAGAATACGCTGTTGGTATCGTCTCCTGCCGGTCGGTGGGCGGTGGTGAAGCGAAGTGAGCTTGAGGAAGCCGTGCGCCAGGGGAAGCAGATGGCATTCGTAGGCGACGCCACGCCCGGCATTCGAGTGTCTCGGCTGCACGCGGACCAGCCTTTGGAACTGGCGCTACGTTTCCTGCGCGATTCGGATTACCTTCCCGTGGTGCATCGGGCCGAGCCGCGCACGTTGCTGGGCGTCGTGTCGCTTGCGAATTTGCTAACGTCGTACCGTCGCGTCTCCACGGGTGAAGCAACCGCGACCGGGCCAGCGATCGTCCGGACGCCGTAGTACCTCCGTACCAAAAGGATCAAACCGACAAATGGGACGGCCGCTCTATTGTTGCGGTCGTGCTCGAAAGCTATCCTGATCGCGTACCAAGTTACAGATTGGAACGCCGGCATCGCGGTAGTGGTTCCCGGCGATGTAGGGTTCCCAAAGAAAAGTCAGCGACAAGGGGAGCCTTCGCGGCAAAGAAGTGCACAGGAGGGGTTGTGACACAGAGTGAACGCCGCAACGCCCAGCGTTTCCGAATCAGGCTGCCGATGACGGTGCGATGGACCGCCGGCAGTGCCATCGGAGAGGCCAGCACGGAATCGAAGAACGTGAGTTCGCGTGGCGTTTTCTTCCATCTGCCGAAGACCGTCAAGAATGGCTCGCCTGTCGAGATCCTTCTGACGCTGCCACACGAAATTACCCTGGCCGGCCCCGTGCGGGTGCGGTGCCTGGGGCGCATCCAACGCGCGGAACCCGATGAAGATGGACGGGCCGGCGTATTCGGAATGGTTGCCGAAATCGAAAGATACGAATTCCTGCGCAGCGACGAATCGGCTGCGTAGACCGAGCTTGTCTGCCACCTGCGGAGGCGGACAGGAAAAGCCGGGGCGTCTTGGACCCTCAGCGGGGCGCCCCGGTTATATTTTTTTGAGAATTATTCGTAGCGAAGCGCTTCCACCGGATCGAGTTTGGCCGCGCGCGATGCGGGAACGATTCCGGCCGCCAAGCTTACGATGACCGCGAAGGCGATGGCTCCGAGCGCGAGCCACCACGGCACGGACCAGATGTCCTCTGCCGGCACGCCTTGGCGCTTCAGATAAATCGTGGTGCCGATGTGAATCAAACGGCCGATCGCCCAGCCCATTCCAACGCCGACCACTCCGCCGGCGACGCCCATCACGCCAGCTTCCAGGAAGAATAATCGCCGGACATCGCGATTGCTGGCGCCCAGCGCTTTGAGCACGCCGATCTCGCGGCGGCGTTCGAGAATCGCCATCACCAGGGTGTTCACGATGCCTAGCGATGCGACCGCGAGCGCGAGGCTGCCGAAAATTCCGAGCAACATATCCAGGATCGCGAAGAGCAAACGCAGATTGCGCGTTACGTCGAGCAGAGAAAACGTGCTGAAGCCCATCAGCTTGATCGCGGCTTCCACCGAGGCGACGGAGCCGGGACCGTCGGTGCGCAGAGTTAAATTGGCGTAGCGCACGCCGCTGGCCGAGCTGGATGCCGAGGCGTCGTCCATCACTTCGCGCAGATCGCTGCCTTGCACGGGCGCGAGTGTTTCGGCGAGCTTCAGTGGAATGTACGCGCCGGAGCCGCCGAGTCCGCCGGGGCCGACGCCGGGGTCGCCGGTTACGACGATACCGACGATCGTGAATGGCTTTTCGATGGGGACAATAGAAAAGCCCATGCCGAGATCGCTTGTTGCGCTCGGTGCGGTTGGCGTGGGTGACGCACCGGACACGCTAGTGGTTTGTGAGCCCGGCGCTAGCTTCGTTTGAGGTGGGGTTGCGACGGCGGAGGCGCGCGATTGCCGCTGCGGAAAACGCAGCGTCAGCGTTTTGCCGATTAGCGCGGCGGGTTGGATGTTCGCGGAGTCGGCGAGCGATTGCGCGACTTCCTCGCGCAAGATCACTTCCGGCGCGTCAGGACTCGAGAAGAAGCGGCCTTCCATGTCGTCGAACGCGTCGTTCGAGGTTGAAGAGGGCGGCAGGCCGGCAACCGTTGTGAGCTGACCGCGCTCGCCGAGGCTCGCTTCCGCGGTGAAATGCACTTCCGAGTAGACCTCAATCACGCCGGGCAGCGCCGCGATTTCCTTTCGCGCAGCTTCATCGAGAGGGCGAATATCAGGCGAGCCGGCGTTTACATCCGGCTCCGCTTCGGAGCGCCTGCGGAAGCCGGGGCCGGATCCAGGACCGGGCCGCGCGGCCATTTGGCGAGGGCGCACATAAATCGAATCAAAGAGTCCGGTGCGTTCGAGACGGCGCGAAGCGAAGGCCTGCAAACCTACGCCGAGCGAAAGCATGGCCACGAGCGATGCCACACCGACGGCAATTCCAAGCGTCGTAAGAGTGTTTCGCAACACGGCTTCGCGCAGATTGCGCGATGCCAATTCCAGAAGATCGCCCGCTTTCATCGACGCACCTCGCGCTCGATGCGCCCGTCGGAAATGGTGACAATGCGATCGGCGAAACGCTCGGCGAGGCCTTGCTCGTGCGTCACGAGAACCACCGTCATTCTGCGCGCCGCACCGGCCGCGTCACCGCTGCCGTTCGTTTCGCTAGAGCCGCTCGACGCGGCGGGACGATGCAGTCCTTCGATCAACTGCAAAATTTCCTCGCCCGTGCGCGAGTCAAGGTTGCCCGTCGGTTCATCGGCCAACAATATCGAGGGTCGATTCACCAGCGCCCGCGCGATTGCCGCGCGCTGTTGCTCGCCGCCGGAAAGCTGGCTCGGGTGGTGCGTACGGCGCGCCGAGAGGAGCACGCGATCCAGCGCTTCGCGAACGCGCGCGGGCCGCTCGGCGCGGGGCGTTTCGGCCAAGCGCAGCGGCAATTCGACATTTTCTTCGAGCGTCATTTTCGGCAGTAGTTGGAATGCCTGAAACACCATGCCAATGGTTCGGTTGCGATGGCGCGCAAGCTCTTCGCCGTTCATGGCGCTGATGTCGCGGCCATTCGCGAAAATTGCGCCCGAGGTCGGACGGTCGAGTCCGGCGAGCAGATTTAGCAGTGTGGATTTACCGGAGCCGGACGCGCCGAGCAGCGCGACGTATTCACCGTGCGCAATTTCGAGCGAAAGCTGATCGATTGCGCGTACCACCGCGTCGCCCATGGTGTAGTGTCGAGAAACTTCGATGGCTTGAAACGCCGCGCCGTTGTTTTTCATCGTTTGGGAACTCACACTCTAACTACGCGCGCGAGAGGGAACAAGTTGCAGCGCGCTTCCAGGATTTTCGTATGCTCATTCAGCGTTGGGATTCGCGGCCGGCGGTGACGTCGGCATTGAATTGCGCGGACTTATTCTTCGGCACCGTGACGGCCTTCCAGTTTTCGCCCGCGAAGTGCTTCGCGAGATAGACGATTTGGCCGACATGGTAGGAATAGTGCGAAATTTGGCGATGAATCGCCTGCATCACCGAATGCGGCTCGCCGCGAATCGTAATCCGGCGCGGGAGGTCCGAGTCGGTGAGCTCCTCGAGCGCTACGAAGACGTAACTCCATCCCTGTTCCCACAGTGCCATGATTTCCGCGCGAGTTTTCGGCGCGGATTCAAATTCCGAGTCGCGATTGCGATCGGGCTTTTCGCCGTCCGTGGTGAGGAAATTCGTAAAGCGCGATTTCATGTTGCCTGCCATATGCTTCACGATGATGGCGATGGAATTCGATTCCGGATCGAGCGTCGCGAAGAACGCTTCGTCCGGCGCTTGCTCCATGGCGCGCTCCGCGAGTTTTTTCGTGTGCCTGAAAAGATCGACTGAATCTTTGACTTCCGATGTTGTGAATTCGTGAGCCATGCTTTGATTTTCGCTCCGCCGAAAGCCACGATGCAAGCCCCGCGCGAATTTGCGCCGGGCCTGGCGTAACCCGCGACGCGCTGTACGCATCCATCTGAGTGAAAGAGATGCATATTGACGACTGGTTTCGGATTCACTAGAGTGCGCATCGAGCAGAGTATTTCTCGCGTGTAGTGCGTGGAATTTCTCGATGAAAGCGCCAGTAGGGAAGTGCGATTCGCCGGCGCCAGGGGGAAACGACGATGGCTAAGGGACCCATAACGCAAAGTCAGGTCAATGCATATCGTGAAGACGGCTATGTGTTGGTGCGCGGCATGCTCGATAAGGAAGAGGCGGACCTTCTGGCTCGCGCGGCCCGCGAAGATCGAATTCTCGATCAGCACTCATACGGGAAAGCCGACGGGGAGGGCGGCACGGTTCGTCTTTCGCTGTGGAATCATCCGACGGACACGATTTACGGGATGGTGGCGCGCAGTGAATCCATCGTGGGCTCCGCCGAAAAACTGCTCGACGGCGAGGTCTATCACTACCACTCGAAAATGATTATGAAGGACGCGAAAGTGGGCGGGGCCTGGACCTGGCATCAGGATTACGGGTATTGGTATCAGAATGGCGTTCTGTTCCCGCTGTTGACAAGCGCGTCGATCGCCGTCGACCGCGCCACGAAGGAAAACGGATGTTTGCAGGTGATCAAGGGATCGCATCATCTTGGCCGCATCGAGCACACGCTTACGGGCGAACAGGCCGGAGCGGATCAGGATCGCGTGAACGAAGTGTTGAAACGATTGGAAGTAGTTTACGTGGAGATGGAGCCGGGCGACACGTTGTTCTTCCACGCGAACATTCTGCATCGGTCGGATCAGAATCGCTCCGAACATCCTCGCTGGTCGATGATCTGTTGCTACAATGCCGCGCGAAACGATCCGTATAAGGAATCTCACCATCCTCGATACACGCCGCTGACGAAAGTTGCCGATGCCGAGATCAAAAAAGCGGGCATGCGCCGCTTCGGCGATTCCGGCGACGACGCCGCTTGGCTGGACACAAAACAAGACAAAAGCGCGGTGAGTCTGCAGAAGAATGGATAGGCCGCCGGCGTCCGCCATTCTTCGCTGCTACATGAATTGGCTCGCGCTCGCTGGTCTGCCGGAGTTTCCGTCGGGCGCGGTGCAAGCCATACGCGACGCCGAATATGACGGCATTCAGTTTGTCGATCCGGTGGCGCGTCCGGCGCTCGAAGAAGCGCAGAACTTTGGGTTGCGTGTGTGCGGCAGCGGTCGCGTGAACCAGCCCGCGGACGCCGAACGCCTTGCCGCAGCGGGCCGCGCGGATGGCCTGGAATCTCTCACGCTGCACGTTGGCTGGGGCACGGAAGACGATGCGGAAGCCGCCCGGCTGATCGGCGCGGTGCTTGACGCGTCCGCGAAACACGCGATTCCACTTTATCCCGAAACACATCGCGCTACGATATTTCAGGATATGTGGCGCACCGTCCACTTCATCAAGCGCTTCCCGCAACTGCGATTCAACGGCGATTTCTCGCACTGGTACACCGGCAGCGAAATGGTTTACGGCGACTTTGCCAAAAAGGTCGAATTCATTCGCCCCGTTTTGGAAAACGTTCGCTTTCTGCACGGCCGGATTGGGAATCCCGGATGCATTCAGGTGGATATCGGCGATGGAGATTTGCGGCGCCACCCGTACGTGCAACATTTTCGCACTCTGTGGACCGCGGCCTTTTCCGGCTTTCTGCGCACGCGCGCCGAGAATGAGGCGATCTGTTTTGCAGCTGAACTCCTCGGTCCCGATATTTATTACGCGAGAACTTTCAATGGACGCGAGGAATCCGACCGCTGGCAACAATCGCTGCTTGTGGTTCAGATCGCGCGCGAATGTTTCGCTGAAGCCCACGCTGCGCACAATGGCGCCGGCAAACGTGACTTGAAATGATTCGCGACGCCAACACAGACAGACCGTCTTCGGTTGTCGCCGATCATTTCAACATGGTCTACGTCTGGGCGATTTCCAGCGCCGCTGCGCTCGGCGGCCTGCTGTTTGGGTACGACTGGGTGGTAATCGGCGGCGCAAAACCATTTTATGAAGCTTTCTTTCATTTGCAGAATCCAGCGGAAGAAGGCTGGGCGATGAGCTGCGCCCTCGTGGGATGTTTTTTCGGCGCGCTGGTTTCCGGGATGCTCAGCCAGAAGTTCGGCCGCAAGCGTTCGTTAATGATCGCGGCGTTTGTTTTTACGATTTCATCGCTGGGAATCGCGACAGCATCCACTTTCCCACTTTTCGTGACGTGGCGCATAACCGGCGGCCTGGCAATTGGACTCGCCTCCGGGCTGTCGCCGGTTTACATCGCAGAGGTTGCCCCCGCGGCAATTCGCGGGATGCTCGTGTCGCTGAACGAGCTGACCATCGTCCTGGGACTTTTGATGGCGCAAGTGATGAACTGGCTGATCGCCAAGCCCGTCGCGGCGGACGCCACTTCGGCGCAGATCTTGAATTCGTGGAACGGCCAATCGGGCTGGCGCTGGATGTTCGGCGTGACCGCGGTTCCAGCTATCGTATTTTTGCTCGCGATGTTCTTCGTGCCGGAGAGTCCGCGCTGGCTGGCATCTCGCACGCCCGATAAAGCCCGCCGGGTGCTGACGCGAATCGGCGGCGATTCTTATGCCAGGAGCGTGTTGGCGGAAATTGAAAGCACGCTGGGCAACGTTGAGGAGGAGCATTCGGTCACCGCGCTATTCAAATCAAAATATTCCCGCGTGCTGCTGCTCGGAGTGGCGCTGGCGGTTTTGCAGCAATGGTGCGGCATCAACGTCATATTCAATTATGCCCAGGAAATCTTCGCCGCCGCGGGCTACACGATGTCGACGATGCTTTTCAACATCGTTGTCACCGGAGTAGTGATGGTGGTGTTTACGTTCGTGGCCATCGCTACAGTGGATCGCTTGGGACGCCGCACGCTCATGCTGTGCGGTTGCGCGGGACTGTGCCTGATCTACATAGTGCTGGGACATGCGTACCGCACCGGGAGCCACGGTCTGCACATGTTGTTACTGGTGATCGCCGCGATCGCGTGTTACGCGATGACGTTGGCGCCGGTCACCTGGGTTGTCTTGTCCGAGATTTTTCCGAATCGCATTCGCGGCGCGGCCATGGCGCTGGCAACGATGTCGCTGTGGGCGGCGTGCTTTGTGCTGACCTACACGTTTCCGCTGCTGAACCACAACCTCGGAACCGGGAACACGATTTGGATCTACGCGGCGATTTGCGCTGTCGGATTTGTGCTGGTCGCAAAGTGGTTGCCGGAGACGAAGGGCAAGACGCTTGAAGCGATCGAGTCACACTCGAAATAATGATCAGCGACGACGATGCTCGCGCGGGCCAGATCGCCGCGCGAGATATTTTTCTCAGGTCGGGTAGCCGATCACGTAAGTGACCGGGACCACGCCGGGGATCCTGCTTTCTTCGCCAATTTCCCACTTATAATTCGGCGCGGAGAGCCGGGAGGTCATCTCGCGGAGGTCGGCTGGAGAATACGCGCGAAGACAAGAGACGATCCCATCGAACCACAGCACGAACGGAATCACCGGAATTAAGTACGTCCAAAACAGGCGCGACCATCGAAATGGCCGCAGGAATGGAGTTGTCAGAAACGCGGCGAACGGAACCACGCACGTTATCAGCATCGTCAGCGGATGCCGCGTCGCGGCGTCGAACACTCCGATTCCTTGTCCCTTGTCCACCGCGTCTTGAAGCACCGCCGCCACTTGGTCGGGCGGAAGATGGTGTACCGAACTGAACATCGTGCGAAATCCAGAAAGCTCGGCCGGCACGTGCGCAGCGTCAACCGGTTCCGCGAAATAACTGATCGCGCCGTGCGCACCAGCGGCGCTAGAGCGGTTGAACGCGCCGACGTTTGGATACTTGTCGGTCAGGCACACTTCCACCGCGATTCCGTACTTCGCGCTGATGATTTGCCGCAACCATGACCATGGACCGCCGCTCCCGGAGCAAAGATCCACTACGCGATGCGCTCCGCACGCGGCGATGGCTTGGCCGAGGCGCGGCGCAATCGGCGCATAGACGGCTCCCAGATTCAGGACCGATTGCAAGGCGTCCGTCAGGCCGTCGCGAAAAACTTTCGGAAACCAAGGTTGATCGTGGAATTCGCTCAGATGCGCGCGATTGTTAAGCAAGCTCATTCGATGCCGTCACCAGAGCCATTGTCGCCGAAAAATGTAAACGAGCAATGGCCGCGCGGTCGCCGCGTGCCACAGCGTCCCCCGACTGCGCGCGACGATCAAGAGTTATATACTCGCAACGTGGACTCAGAGAACGAACTACTTCCCGCACTGCAACGCTACTGGGGATATGAATCCTTCCGCCCGCTTCAGGAGCGCATCGTGCGAAGCCTGCTCGCGGGGCGTGACACCTGCGTCGTAATGCCGACGGGCGGCGGCAAATCGCTGTGCTATCAGCTTCCGGCGGCGCTCTCGACTAAAACTGCCGTGGTGATTTCGCCGCTGATCGCGCTGATGCAAGATCAAGTCGCGCAACTTTCGCAAATGGGAATTTCCGCGGCGCTGTTGAATAGCTCGATCGCGGCTCGCGAGCAATCTTCCGTCATGCGCAACGCGGCGGAAGGGCGGTATCGGCTTCTGTATCTTTCGCCCGAACGCCTTGCGCGCGCCGACACGGCGGAGTGGCTGTCCGGCGTGCCGCTTTCATTCTTTGCAATCGACGAAGCGCATTGCATATCGGAATGGGGCCATGAATTTCGTCCCGAGTATCGGCAGCTCAGCCGGCTGCGGGAAAAGTTTCCCGAATGTCCGATAGCCGCGTTCACCGCCAGCGCCACGCAGCGCGTTCGTCACGATATCATTGCCCAGCTTAAGCTTCGCGAATCGCACAACTACATCGCCAGTTTCTATCGTCCCAATTTGCGATACCTCGTAAAACATAGCGATTCTCGTTCCCAGCCGGAAATGTTGCTACGCGCGGTGCGAAAGCATTCCGATGGCAACGTGATCGTCTACTCGCCGACGATCGCGCGAGTCGGCGACACGGTTGAATTTCTCGAAGAAAATGGAATCGAGGCAGTTCCGTATCACGGCAAAATGGAACCCGACGAGCGAAGGCGCAATCAGGAACGCTGGATGTCGAACGAAGTGCGCGTGCTCGTGGGGACGCTGGCCTTCGGGTTGGGTATCAATAAGGAAGCCGTGCGCGCCGTGATTCATTTGTCGCTGCCGAAATCGATCGAGCAGTTTTATCAAGAAGCGGGGCGCGCCGGCCGCGATGGGAAATCCGCGGATTGCATTTTGCTGTGGCAGAAACGCGATTTCATTTTACTTAAGTATTTCATCGGGCAGATTGCCGACGAGGCGGAGAAGGAGCGCGCCGGGCAGCGCTATCGCGAAATCTCCGCGTTCGTCAATTCCAACGTGTGCCGGCATCGCCAGATTTGCGCGCACTTTGGCGAAAAGACGAAGTGGGAGTCATGCAGCGCCTGCGACGCTTGCGGCAGTGATGTCAGTTGGCTCACAGAAACGCCACGAAGCGGATCGCGTAAATCGACCGGTATCGCGTCTTGCGTATCAAACGAGACGGAGCAGCGAACATCGAAAGGCAAGAAAGCCCGGAAAGGGGAGGGATGGGCGCCCGTCCCCGACGACGTGGATATCGATCCCGACTTGCGCGAATTTCTGCGTGAATGGCGGCGGACCACCGCGAAGCGTCAATTGGTTCCCGCGTATGTAGTGATGCACGATTCGTCGCTGGACGATTTGTGCCGGAAATTACCGCGCTCGCTTGCGGAGATTCGTCACGTTTCAGGATTCGGCGAGAAAAAAACCGAGATGTACGGGCCGCAGATTCTTGACGCCATCGCGGATTTCCGAAAAGGAAGCCGAGCGGCGAAATCATTCGCTGAATAAATTGCCCGGCTCATTCGCGCGATTGCGAGCGCGACCCTATGACGGCGCGTACTTGATAGGGCGCTCAGCCTAGGGGCCGTTGCCCTATTCGTTTCGGGGAGTAGTAGAGCCCCACTCGATGACTTCCTTGATGCCGTCAGGCGGATGCTGACTCACCGAATCCGCGAAGTGATCGGACGGGTAACGATTCGTGATCAAAGCCGCGATGTGAGCGCCCCATCGGAGCTGAGCCTGAGAGAGATCATCGGCGGCCATTTGAAAATGACCGCGTGCGGCGTTGACGCTGCCCAGCATGACTTGATTGCCCAGCACCAATCGCCTGATTAACTCCGCCCCGGGAATTTGCAGTGGCCTATCGCCTCCTGGAATGCCAGTCAGTACATAAAGGCCATTGAGAGCAAGCGCGTCCAACAGATTAAACTCCAGAGCGGCAATTCCGCTGGCGTCCAGGATCAGATCCATCGAACCGATTTGCTTCCCAACTTGATCCGCGGGAATCTGACGTCCATCGACGTAATGTCCACCAATCGCCGTGAGCCACTTCGGGCGAGCGCTCGTGGAATCGACCACATCCAGTCCGTAAACCTCGGCCCCTCGAAGGCGCAAGACCATCGAAGCCAGCAATCCTACCGGTCCCAGACCGGCCACCAGGCAGCGGCGTCCGACAATCCAATCGGGAGTGATGGCAGGTTCAGGACAGCGCACGATCTGTAACTGAAGCGCATCATCAATGGCCTTCTCCACGATGGAGAGCGGTTCCATCAACACACCGCTGGCTTCGAGCTCGGACGGCACGCGCACAATGTATTGCTCTTTATCAACCACGAATTCCGTTTGATAGCCATCCAAACCACGAATGCCTCTCTCTTTGTACTTGCCCGTCTGGCACATGTCTGCGCGGCCCATCAGGCACGATGGGCACTCGCCGCATCCCCGCCGGACCGTGAACACGGCGAAGTCTCCCATTTTTACGCGAGCGACCGACGAGCCCAATCCCACCACTTGGCCAAACATCTCGTGGCCGATGACGAGTTCTTTCTGGCCATCGGGGGCATCCGCACGGCCGCCGGAGATTTCCTCGCGGTCGGTGCCGCAGATTCCTACGCGGATCACTTTTAGCTTGATTTCATCTGGCGCGGCAACGGAGGGTTCGGGCCGGTCCACCATGTGTGAGCCTTTCGTACCTGGAACGATGGCGATGGCTTTCATAAGTATTTTTCCTTTTTCGATTGGCATCTTCTACCGAATCTCGAAGAGCAACGTTTGCTGGTCTCGGCTAACCCAGCCGCCGCAGTAGGTGGTCTCCCACGCGCAACGCATTTGCGATGATGGTGAGGCTGGGATTCACGGCTGCGATCGACACAAAAAAGCTCGCGTCGACAACGTAGAGATTATCTAAATCGTGCGCCTTGCAGTTGAGATCGAGTGCCGATGCTTTGGGATCGCGGCCGAAGCGAATCGTTCCGGCTTGGTGAGCGGTGCCGCCAATTGGAATTTTCTTGCCGAGATACAACGATCGAGACATCAAGTGATCGTGAAGACCCAGGTCCTTAAGCATGTCCTTGAGCTTCGCGACCAGGCGATGATGTCCCTCGGTGTTGGACTCCTGAAGGCTCAGCGTGATTTCACCGTTTCGGTTGAGGCTTACGCGATTATTGGGTTCGGGCAAATCTTCGGATTGCACCCAGAAATCGATGGAATGCTCGGCCATGTAATCCATGGCAAACTCGGGTTTCCAAACAGCCCAGCCCGGCGCTTCTCCCTCGAGCATATCGCCATCGGTCTTTCCCAGCATCTGGATGCCGCCCAAGGGGTAGTCCCAATCATCGGAGCGAAAGTAGAAATCGTTCAACCCGAGTGTTTTTTGAAAAATCGTCGGATTGGGATTTTTGGAAATGGCCATGAACGCGGAATTGTTGTGACGCATATAATGGCGGCCCACCACATCCGAACTGTTGGCGAGCCCATCGGGATGCTTATCGCTGGCAGAGCGCAACAGAAGCGCCGCTGAGTTGATCGCTCCACAAGAGACGACCACGATGTCCGCTGAATATTCCTCGGACTGGCCACCGCGCTCGACCAGGACCTTTGATACGACGCGGCCGGACGCATCCGTTTCGAGACGCTTGACGTACGCGCCCGTGAGCAACTGGACATTTGGGCGTTCGAGGGCCGGATCCACGCAGATAATTTGCGCATCCGCTTTGCCGTTGACCAGGCACGGAAATCCGTCGAACGCGGCACACCGCACGCACGCGCTCGTGTGCAGGGCTTTGCCGTCTTTTTCCTCGAGCAAGATTCCGAGCGGCAAGGGGAATGGATGATGGCCGAGACGCTTCAAATCGTCGTAGAGCTCTTGAATGCGAGGTGAGTGGCTCACTGGGGGATAGAGATAGGGCGCGCTAGCCGGGGCTTCGGTAGGATCGATTCCGTGCTCTCCGTGGACGTGATACAGATGTTCCGCTTGCGTGTAATAAGGCTCGAAATCGTCGTAGGTGAGCGGCCATGCGGGCGAGATGCCGCCATAGTGCCGGACTTCGCCGAAATCCTCCGCGCGAAACCTTAACAACGCCGCGCCGTAAACTTTGGTATTCCCGCCGACGTAGTATTGAATGCCGGGATGAAATGCGTTTCCTTCTTTGTCGCGCCAAGTTTCCTTGGCCTGGTACTTCGCATCGAGAAAGACGGCGCGGGATTCCCAGTTGTCTTTTTCGCGCGGCAGGTAACCGCCACGCTCTAAAAGTAAAATGCGTTTACCGGAGGGAGCCAGATGGTAGGCGAGCGTTCCGCCGCCGGCTCCCGTGCCGATGATGATGACGTCAAAATGATTTTCTTGCGGCACGTTTGCCCTTTCTTAGTCCACTAGGATTCCACGCTTCGGCAGCCCTTGCGGCATGTTTACGCAAGGGCGCTCGCTTATCGTTCCACGTCCACCATGTAGTCGCGGCCTTCCCATGAATTGCTTTCCGGCCAGAAGAAAGTGAATCGAATGCGTGTTTGCTGTGCCGCGGCCATCGGAATATCGACGAACTCAATGCCGAACGCGGTTGACGCGGACGAAGTGTCATTGACCGTGCGCCACTCGTCGCTCGTCCAGTGAAGGCGGAAGGGAGCAGGGACCTGGACGCGTAGTTTGTGACCTTTCTTGACGGCGCGCACTTGACGATTCGGTTTCCAGATTTCCAATAATTGGCACGCCTTTCGATCGCCAAGGTACCGATTGGCAACTTCCGGAATCACATCGAACACATGGCCATCGGCTACGGACTTGAGTAGCTTGACGTACTCCGCGTGTGCCCACATCAGAGGCATCGCCGATCCTGTGGGGCGGCCGAGGAACATATACTTTTTCGGCTTGTCGTGCTCGTCCCAGACTTGCTCCGGCAGCAGACCTGTCGCGGACGCAAAGCGTTCGATCGCTCTGATAAACGGTTTGACGTCGTGACCCGCTGCGAGCTCGAAGTGCGCCCGTTCTCCCGTCAGAAGCGGCCACGCGCGCCCGGTGCCCCATCCGGCGTAAGGCCCTCCGTCGTCTCGCTGGCCGTAACCGTCATGATTGTAACGATGCCACACCGGGCCCATCGGAGTGTCCACTTTCAGAATTGCATCGATTACTTTCAATGAATCCACGATCAACGGATCGTCCGGTTTCCTGATCCCGTAACGAACCAACTCCAGAAAACCAGGATCGACAATCTCCTTCGCCGGAAATGAATTACGGGAGCCTGGAGCGTGGTTGGCGATTTTCAGGATTCCCGAATTCGGATCCTCCGCGGGCGTGGGGTTGCCTACATCGTCAGGCAGGATCCGTATATAGTGGCGGCTAACGCCAGGGACTAGGGTTCCTTCCGTAGTGACGGTCCACGCTTCGACATGTGATTCGAGAAAGTCGGCGTATTGCTCAAGATACTCAGCGGCGGCTTTGTTCTTTCGTTGTCTGCAAAAGCACGCCGCGCCAATCAGGGCGGCAATGTTGGACGCCAAAGTGGAAGGCGAGTAACCGCTAGCTTCCTCCCAACGTTCCTGCTGCGTTACGGGTCCGTGCCGAAGCAAGTAACCCGCGGCTTTCATGACCATGGGGTAGGGGTCAAAATCTTGAAAAGCACTCTGGCGACTGAGGCGCAAGGCCAGCATGATTGGGAAGGCGACCTCATCCAGTTGGATTCCCCGCCAGTACGGATTTCCGTTCACCCAGAAGTTTTGTGAAAAACCACCATCTTCCTGCTGGCAAACGACGAGATAGATGAGGGCGCGCAGCGCTGTTTCCTGCTCACCGCCGGCGAGCAGGGCGCACGCGCTGTTGACCATATCTCGGGTCCAAACCAAGTGGTACCCGCCTTGGTCTTTGTCACCCGCGGCTTCTCCCCACGGTATTGCGAGAGAGGCGATCAAGGCGCCGGCATAGGACTTGTCCTCGTGAGCCAGAAGCAAACTGAAACTGCTGTGATACAGATTGCCCTTGTCACTCGAAAACTTCTCTAAGGGAAATTGGTGCGCGGAAGTACGATTCCATTGCTCGACGTATCGTTTGCGATGTTCTCCGAAGGGAGTGCCCAGCGCCTGAAGGAGCGTGGCGATCGCGTGATGTTCGGTGTCTCCGAACGAGAGGCCAAGTGTGAATTCGCGCTGGTCGCTCAGATCGACTTCGCCGGTCAGGGCGATGTTGCCGTCCGAGGCATGGTCAAATTCCCAGTCCATTTGAAAGTTGCCGCCTAGATCGGTCCAGCCGTCGCTGCGGCCCACATAGCCGCATGAAGTACGTAAAAATGGAACCGTCGCGCCCAACGCCAGCCACCTTCCTTCTTTCTGCGCCATGAGAATCTTGCGGCCGTCGAGTTCGGCGACATAACCGTTGTTGCCCCACCCTCCGACTTCGAGATGAGGAGCGCAAAGCGCGTACAGGTGCAACTTCGAAACAAACGATTCATCGCCTGTCAATTTCGTGCGCTGAAGAACGCAGGCGAGATGCGGGTCCGTGATAATTTCCTTTACGACGGCGTAGCGGCCGTCCGGATCGGAGTTCGTGCAGCGGTATCCCAGCGCATGATCGGAGATCCGCTCGAATTTGGATTTAAGATGGCGCTTCTCCTCATGGAAGAAAGTCTTGCCATCGGTAATCAAATATTGAAGGTCCCGAAGTTGCGGCCGATCCACCGTTGGATAGTAGACTTCAGTGATGATGCCGTTCCAGAGCGTGAACCAAATTTTACTGGAGGCCGCGTATGCGGTTCCCACACCGTCTTTGCCTCCATGTGTCCATCGTGGAGGAATCCCTGGATGTCCAAACGCTCCATTTTCACTCTCTGCCTTGGTCATTCCGATTCTCCTCTTCCTCTATTCCTCACGCTCGTTCCTTAGTGGATCACGGGAGCAAGCGCGATCGAACCCAAACCCAATAGAAAGAATAGAAACATAATCGCAAGCAATCCCTTGGTTCGGTTTCCCGCGCCGTGAAACTCCTTCCACACAAAAATTCCCCATATCGCGGAGATCATCGTATTGCCCTCGCCGAGTGAGAACGACGTGGCGGGTCCAATCATCGGGACGTAGGAAGCCACGAAATTAGCGATCGTGCCGCTGCCCCAAATGAGTCCGCCTAATACTCCCCACGCGTGCAGGCTCATGTGTCCTTTGAAATAGTCTTTCACTCGAAGCGGCTGGCCAGTCACTGGCCGCCGCATGAACGCGTAGTTCATTGGGAAATTCGAAATGACGGCCCCCAAGGCGAAAACGAAAAACACAGTGTACGGGTCCAGGTGGCGCGGACCTGTCAATGCCTTCGCGACAAACGGGTAGAACAGCCCAACCGCGACGCCGCATGCCAGGCTCAATCCAATTCCTTTTCCAGTGGCCTTCGCGCCGCGAGCCAGGTCCCGATACGCCAGTGCATCGAGCATGATGGCGATGCAAATGAGCGCGATTCCTCCAAAAAGAAGAATGGGATTCCCTTTTGGCGAAATGATGTAGTTGATGACAGCTCCGATCACCAGCGCCAGACCGGCTCCGATCGGGAACGCTACCGCCATGCCCGCCACGGATATTGCGGCTACGAGGAGCAGATTCCCGACGTTGAAGATGACACCACCAAAGAATGCCTCGGCGAAACTGCGGAGACTAGCCGAACTTAGATTGCGAAAAAAACTGTCGGGTAATGCGGAGTTCTTACATCCGAGTGTTAGCCCAAACAACAGCGCGCACGCCAGAAGACCCCACATGTAGTCCCAGTAGAAAAGCTCGAACCGCCAGCGCTTATCTACCTTCTGTGTGTTCGCCCAACTGCCCCAGCAGAGCATGCTGAGTAGCATAAGTACCAGAGCAACCGGGTAGGTATGTGGGAGAAACAATCGTCACCTCGCGCGCGGCCGGGCGACCACGCCGCGTCGGGCAAGCGATCTCATTACAAAATCGCTGTCGCCGTTCGCTGGCACGTCGACGCGCGCTCCTCGACTATGCCGCTTGTGTCTTGACGTGCGGTTTGTCGTCTTGCGCTGCGACCGGGGAGTTGCCTGTGGCTTCGATCTCGCCTTTTTCGTGGGAAGGAGCCTCAGCTTCCGGGGACGACGCTGTCTTCATTTCCACCCGAATACTCTTTGCAGGATTCGCTTTTGGCATCACGATCTCGAGTGTGCCGTCTTCGAATGTCGCCTTGGCCAGCGAGAGATCCACCTCGGCGGGCAGATCGATGACGCGCAACACCAGGTGCTCATGTCCGACCGAATGCGTGTGTTTGTGAGACGCGTGGTCTTCGTGCGGCTCTGCTTTTCCGCTAACACTCACTCGCCGTGGCTCCAGACTTACTTTGATTTCCTGTCTGGCGAACCCAGGAATTTCGGCGCGAACGACGAACTGTTCGCCGGATTCCGAGATGTGGAACTTCACCGACGTCAGCAGTTCGGATTCTGCGAGGAACCAATCCGTCCTGTCGCTTCCCGGCGCGCGTCCGCGGCCTTCGTAAATCTCATAGGCGCGCCGAGCAACCAAATGGAATACGTCTTGTGTATGTTCGGAAAATTCATGAATGGATACGGGATTCAAACTGGTGCTGATTTTCACGGACAATTCAGGCGGAGAATGGTGTTTCATTGTTTTCCTTCTTTCTGTGCAATAAATTTCTGTTTCCGCGCTCTAAAACAGGCACACCTCTTCTGAAATGAGTCATTTGCCGCGTTCCTGATATTGGCGCTTCATTGCCGATTGCTCTGACGCGAATAGCGGCGGTCGACAAACTGAGTCTTGGTTTGTAGCCTGTGGTTCGTTCAGCAACTGCTGAACACAATTTTGACTATGAAGTTTTGCCTTTGCATCCGGCATGCCCGCACGAGCAATCGACGTCCGGCGTCTCTTCCATCGCCGCACACTCTGTGCTGCAGTATTTGCCCGACGTCGTCATGCACGAACAAACGGGGTGTGCGCACTTCGTGGCTTCTATAGGTGTCATTTCGTTTCTCCTGGCTTCGGATCAACAGTATGCGATCCCAAACGCATCTTAGGCGCTTGCAACCACTGCTTCTGTTCAAAATGGAACATATCTATTGGATGCTCACGCGCTGGCTTTCGTGATGGCCTTATGGTTTTTGGTCGGGCGTAGATGTGCCGGGACTCTATCGGCCCAAGAGAGCCTTGAACCTCGATTTACAACATGAACTCTCTTTGGACCTTTCGGGCGTTCGTCGGCATCCATTAATGTATGTGTGGCTGGACGCGGCAATGAAGCATGTTGTCATCGTCGGAGGAGGTTTTGCCGGGCTGAACTGTGCCCGCAAGCTCGCGGCGCATCGCGAGGTTCGAATCACGCTGATCGACAAGCACAACTACACTCAGTTCCAGCCGTTGCTCTACCAGGTGGCTGGCGGCTTTCTGTCTCCCAGCAATGTCTCCTTCAGTTTGCGAAACATACTCTCACGTCATGCCAATATTGAAGTGAAGATGGCGGAGGTCGCCTCGATCGATCTGAAGACGCGAACTGCCATCACGGCGGAGGGCCAGAAATACCAGGGCGACTACATGGTGTTAGCGGCCGGGTCACAGGCAAGCTTCTTTGATACACGCGGAGCCGCCCAAAACAGTTATCCCCTGTACTCACTGCACGACGCGGAATTGCTTCGGTCGCGGATACTCGCCGTCTTGGAGGCTGCTGACCGTGATGCTTCGTTGATTGCCAAGGGGGCACTCAACTTCGTGATTGTGGGAGGCGGCCCCACTGGGGCTGAAATGGCGGGAACGCTGGGTGATCTGCTTCACCGAGTGCTAAGAGACCAGTACCCGGATCTCCCTTTGAACGAGGCCTGTATATTTCTGATCGACTTGGGCCACGCCGTGCTGAGTACGTTCTCGCCAAAAGCGCAGGCCTACGCTGCGAACGCGCTGGCGGAACGCGGGGTACAAATCCGTCTCCATACGGCCGTCAAGGAAGTAGCTTCCGGCCACGTCGTGCTCGACGATGGAACCAGGATTCCAACTCACACCGTCATCTGGGCCGGAGGTTTGAGAGCGTCGCTTCTGTCAAACCATATAGGGGCGCAGTTCGGTGAAGGCGGACGCATCGATGTTCAGCCCGACCTCACGGTCCAAGGCCTTCCGGGGGTTTACGCTCTGGGAGACTTTGCCAACATTTCCGGTGAGGATGGGAAGGCGTTGCCGCAGCTTGCGTCTGTCGCCGAGCAGACGGGAAAGTGGTGCGCGAGAAATATCACGGCTGACATCGCCGGCGAATCTGGAAAGCCCTTTGACTATTTCGACAAAGGCATCATGGCAATGATTGGGCGCAATGCGGCGGTGGCTGAAGTTGGTGGGCACCGCTATGAAGTCCAGGGCGCGGTTGCATTCGCGGCTTGGATCGGCGTACACGCGGCGTTGTTGTGCACGACGCGGGCGAAAATCGAGGCTTTTGTGGAGTGGGCGTGGGACTACTTCGGCAAAATAAAAGGCGACCGCGTGCTCGACCGCTTCGGCGAGGAAAGTATTAATTGGAACGACGACGAAGACACAACTGAAGCACGCACGTAGGGGAATGAGTCAACCGAGGACTCCTCGCATGTTTGATGTTGCGAACGACCCGGCACAGCGCACTGGGAGTGCTCGTAAGTCTTGTGCAGGTCAGATCAAACTCTAGGCAGAAGAAACTCCGCGACTCGCATCTTGCGGAGCCAGAATGTTCGTTCTCTCCGGAGCGAGAAGTTGGAAAGTGATGAGAATCGCCGGAACTAAGAACACAAAAGAACCGAGAACCCACATGATGACTGCGCCGAGAACTTGGTCCGAAAGCGCCGAAACGTGGAATGGATTCGGTCCGGTTACGTAGAACGAATAAGCTGGCTTGTCGCAAAAAGCCAGAAAAGCGGCAAGAGCCGTGTTCACGATGTCCGCGGACATTAAGTACAGCACCATCATCCAGCTGGATGATCGGCCGTGGCTTGGCCATGGATGGATAATGACCCACCAAAACATCAGTGACGATGCTAGAAAACAGATGTGTTCAAAATTGTGCCAATTTTCGTGAAGCAATGCATAATCGTATGCTGCGGGCACATGCCAAATCACAAAAACCAAATTCATAGCCAGCCAGGCAACGATCGGCGCGATCAGAAAACGTTCAACTCTGCGTAGCAACGTCCAGACGAAGAATGGGCGCAAGACACTCTTCACTGTCCATCTTGGCAGGCCGCGGAGTAACGGCACAATCGGAGCGCCGAGAACGATAAGAGGCGGCACAACCGACATCAACAATAGATGCTGCACCATGTGCGCGCTTAGCAAAACATCTGCGAAGGCGTCGATCGGCGATCCAATTGAGAGCCACAAAACAAGCATTCCCAGCAAGAACGAGGTCAATCGCCATCCGGTGAAATATTTCGGCCGTGTAGCGCGAATCGCGAACCAACCGCGCGCGTATATTGCCGCGACGACGGCCACCGTAACCGAAATCCCGATCGGTGGAGACCAGGAAGCAAGAAGCGCGCGTATTTCTGTGATCATGCTAGGCGCTCACTGGCTTGTTGAATTGAGTGGTTTATCGTGGTGATTTGACAAGGATTCGGATGTTCCAATCACAGCGCGCGAAGGATCGCGAGCCGGCGCTCGATTGCCATTCAGCGTCTCAAGAAATCGCACCAAGGCGGTGGTTTCCGGCGGACTCAATGCGCTTCCATAAGCAGGCATGTTCCCGCCGCCCTGCAGGACTTGTCGGATCAGTTGATCTTCCGTCAGCCGCGTCGCGACTGCGTCCAGTTCAGGCCCTCGCATTCCGCCCACGCCGTCAAGAGCGTGGCAGTTGCGGCATTGTTTGTCCTGAAAGACGAGCGCGCCCTCCCGCTCCAGAGGGGTTCTTCCCTTCAAGAATTTAGCCGGTACCGGGTCTCCGCTCCACGCGTCCATGATCGGGCTCCACGGACTGTAAGTCGCCAGTCTGGTCAAGGCACCCAGCGAGACAGCGATCATCATGACCATGAGCACGGCTACCGGCCGGCGCGACCAATGCTTTTCGCCCTCGCCCGCAACTAACGGCAATAGCAACAACGCACCGATCGCAAGTACGGGCGCTACCAGCAGAAACGGAGTTTCCAGTGTAGGCGGCAGATAGGCGAGCATCGCGTAGAGCCAAAGGAAAACCATATCCGGCTTCGGAACTGCCTGAATAATGGTTGGGTCCGGCGGCCCTGATGGGCCAAATGGTCCGAAGAAAAGCGCACATGCCATGATGGCCAGGATAATTGCCGCGGCGAAAGTTACATCCTTCCAGGCGGCATCCGGAACGAACGGAATGCCGTTTTTGAGCGTCAGGCTTTCGTATTCTTCGACGTAAGTGCTCTTCCGCACCAGCCGGCCCGGCATCGGCCACTCGTTGATGCCAAGATACAACACCATCCATACGTGCAGGGCTACGCAGCCCAGCAAGATTCCGGGAATAACGAACACATGCAATGCAAAGAAACGCGAAAGCGTCGCTCCGCCGATGATGGGACCGCCTAACATTAGATGGACGATCCGCGCCCCGATAAATGGAACGCGGCCCGCGATCGATGCGCCGATGCCAAGGCCCCAATAGGCATCCTGATCGAAGCGCAGCACCTGACCGGTGAAGGCCATGCCTAGCGTGAGCAACAGCAGAAAGACGCCGACGATCCAGGTTAATTCTCGAGGGAATTTGTATGCTCCGAACAAAAACACTTGCGCCATGTGGATCAGCACGATGGCAATCATGAAGTTCGAACCCCACCCGTGCAGAGCCCGAAGAAACCAACCGAGATATAGGCCATGATTCAGGAATTGCAGGCTATTCCAAGCCTCACCAGCGGAAGGGACATAAACCAGAGCGAGCAGAATGCCTGTCACAATCTGCAGCATCAAGATGACGAGCGCCGCGCTGCCAAATACGTACCACCAACTCGCACTGCTACGAGGAACCCGATGCCCGGCTACTTCCGTAATGGGGCCAGCCAGGCCCGTACGCTTCTCGATCCAGCGATACAGTTCGACGCCGCGTTGTTTTAGCCCTGGCACGAAAAGCGCTCCGGTTTTGCCATGCTTGCCGGGGTTGAAAGCGTAGGCAATTCCCCCGCCTTGATCATCAGTTGACCGCCGGCAATCTTGTAGCTGTATTCAAATAGTCCGCGCAGGGGCGGACCCGCTGCGCGACTCCCGTCCTGGTAATACGCACCGCCGTGGCAGGGGCACAGAAAGAGCTTCGATTGTGGAAACCATCGCACCGGACATCCCAAGTGCGCGCAGTTAATGGCGAATACCTGGAATTTGTTGGTCGCAACATGGCTGACCCAGCAGGGAACCGTGGCGGTTTGTCCATCCCATGCGACACTTACGGGATTCCGGTAACTCGCTAATCGCGTTTCGCCGACGGGGAACTGGTCTACAGATCCGAGCGTCGCCCAGGAGTAGCGGCTGGAATCTTTTTTTAGAACGGGTCCCAGTAGGTAACCGACTATGGGTACGGCGAGCACGACACCGACAATGCCATTCAGCAGAACGGCCATTTTCATAAGAAAAGCGCGTCTGGAATGTTCGGTACGATCAGTCATTGGCTGCTCCCATGTCTACTCTGAATGCGATTGCGCGAAGGGATGCCCTGGTGATTGGATCCGTTGGGAAATAAGCCACGCCACTACATCGGTCACTTCTTTGTCCGTCATCGCTCGGCCGGGGACGTCGCGGCGCCAATCCGGCATCTGGTCGTCGGGTATGCCCACCACCGCAATGCTGCGTAAGTCTTGTGCGCTCACGAGTGCGAGATAGGATGGGTCAGTGATCGAACCAACGCTCGCCGCACCGGCTACCGATGCTCCGTTGCCGCCGGCGCCATGGCATGTCGAGCAGAACACGCCAAATACCTGTTTTCCCAGAGCTGCATCTCCGTTGGTAGCGGGCGCGTAGGACGGAGCGTGCTGATCGTTGAGGATTTCTGGCTGTCCCCACTGCGTCAGCATCCCCTGGACGAGATTTTCGATTTGCTGGTCCGTGAGCATACCGCCGGCATTTTTGCCGAATGCGGGCATCAATGAGTTGGGGACGCCATTCGTCGTGATTTGCCGAAGATTGTTTCCGCCTGCCCATGCAAGATAGACGGGATTCGCCAGCGCAATGGCGGCCCCGTTTTTCCCATCGATCCCGTGGCACGCGGAGCAATTCTGCTTGTACAGCGTCGCAAAATCCAATATTTGATCTGGGCGTGGCGCCTCGGGTCCCGGTTTACCAAGCAGATGGCCGCATCCGGCCATCGGCGAGGACGCGACTACGAGAAAGATCAAAGCCGGAAGCCGGTTCTTTTTCATTTCGGCTCGTCCACGCGATCGCTCTGTGATCCTTGCGTCTCAAGGCCAGCGCGCGCAACAAACGGCAGCGACTGAAATTGTGGGGTGCGGACTCGAACGTTGAGGTTGACGACAAATCCAGCTACAAGTCCAAATGCGAACTGCGAAGCGATAAACCACAACCAGTCGATTCGCTGGTCCAATAGTGGGTTCACCACTCCCAAAGTGGTGTAAAGCAATCCCGACCATAACAGCGGCGCCACAAATCCCGCCGTTAAAATCGGCTTTTTCGGAAACATCGGTAGCATCGCTCCATAGAGCGTGCCAACCAGGAGCGATGCCAGCACGTGGATCGCTGCTGCGACAACGAGGCCGTCCATATGGAACGCACAGAGAAAGGCCGTGCTGGCGTTTCCCCATCCCACAAAAGCCGCCGCTGCGAGCAGGTTTACGGCGTACCACACGCTATGGTAGTGAATCAAGCCATAGAGAATCGCGGGCACGATCATGGCTACGCCGCCTGCAGCGCCGCCTTTAATCCCGGCAGTGATCGTGTAGGTTTCGACGGGTAACATCTTTCTATGGGAATCCCCGGCGGAAAATCGATCCACCTGTCCCCTGGTCGTCGCGATCGCAGCCACTTCTGTTGTCACCAACACTGGTTCGCGATGCTCCTGTGGCAAAACTTCTCGGAACCAGCCCACCGCGGCCCGCAGCATTAGGACCAGCCCAAGAGCGCTAACGGCCCAGTGCGTTACCGTCCCGGCCAGAATGAGTGCAATACCGAGGGCCAGCACCATCGGCCATACCGTGGGAGATGGAAGCTCCACTGCGTTCGCCGGCTCGTTGATGTTCTCTTCCTGGACGCTCACGGCCCGTCACCTTCCGAGAATGTAGACAATCGTGAAGACCACGACCCACACGGCATCGACAAAGTGCCAGTACAACGACAGCGCGTGAAAACGATCCGCGTGTTCGCGCTTTACTTTCCCCATCAACGCGAGAATCAGCGTGATGCCCAGCATCAACAGGCCGATGGTCACGTGGCTTGCATGCAGCCCGACGAGTGAATAAAAGGACGTACCGAAAAGATTGGTTTGAAGCGTGAATCCATCCTTGTAGATGAGTGTGTGCCATTCCAGGCCGGTGCCGATCATGAAAATGGATCCTAATAGCACGGTAGTTGCCAGCCACGTTTTGAACGCGATCCATTTCTCATGGCGCAGACCCTTTACGGCCTGGTGAACCGTGATGCTGCTCGATAAAAGGCAAACGGTGGTGAAAATCGGCAGCTCCAGCACCTGCCGTGGCGTGGGCCCGCTCAGGCTCTTGCCCATGTAATAGATATAGGCGATTACGAAGATCGAGAACATTGCCGATTCGGCCGCGATCAAGCAGTAAATTCCGATCGTTCCGCGATACGGCAAAACCCACGGCTGGCCGTTCGATTCAGCGCTGAACGGAATTGTGCTCATTGTTTTTGACCTGTCATTCGTATTTCCAGTCGGGATCTTCCGGATGTTTTTCGTCCCATAAGGGGCGGCGACTGCGCACGACAGGCTCCGTCGCAAAGTTATAGACCGGTGGCGGCGAGGTGGTTGCCCACTCCAGAGTCCACGCGTCCCATGGATCGTTGCCCGCGGGCTTACCGCTGAAGGTCGAACGGATCAGGTTTATCACGAACAATATGATTGCGATTAGTTGGACGAACGCTCCGATCGTCACGATCAAATTCCAGATCTCCCATCCCCGCCCTGGCTCGTAGGTATAAATCCGCCGCGGCATTCCAAGAACTCCCGGAATGTGCATAAAGTCGAACGTGAGATGGAAACCGGCTACAAAAAGCCAGAAGTGCCACTTCCCGAGAGTTTCGCTCATCATCCGGCCGGTCATCTTTGGAAACCAGTAATAAAACGCCGCGAAGATACAGAACAGGATCGCTCCCACAATTACGTAGTGGAAGTGCGCCACGACAAAATATGAATTGTGCAGTTGCCAATTAAACGGAGCGACCGCCAGCATGATGCCGGTCAGTCCGGCGATGAGAAACTGAAACAGGAACGCGATGCAAAAAAGCATGGGCACGGTGAATTGAAGCTTCCCGCCCCACATGGTCGCCAACCAGTTGAAGATTTTTATGCCGGTCGGAATCCCGACAATCATGCTTGAGAGCACAAAAAATGTATTTGCGCCGGCGCCCAAACCGACCGTGAACATGTGGTGTGCCCAAACGCTCAGGCTGACAAACCCAATGGCCACAGTCGCCGCCACCATGGCCTGATATCCGAAAATGGATTTTCGCGAAAACACGGGGATGATCTCGTTGGCAAACCCAAACGCGGGTAAGACCAGGATGTATACCTCGGGATGGCCGAAAATCCAGAAGAAGTGCATCCAGATAATGGCCGATCCCCCGGCCTGCGTATCGAAGAAATGGCCGCCCAGAAATCGGTCGATGAGCAGCATGATCTGCGCCGCGGACAACGGCGGAATGGCGATAAAAATCATCCCCGAGGTCACCAGCATCAGCCATACCAGTAGCGGCATTCGCGTTAGCTTCATGCCCTTGCATCGCATGCACAAGGTTGTGGTCACGATATTCAATGCCGTACCGGTCGCTCCTATGCCGCTTAACAACACGCCCAATGCCCAATAGTCGGTGCTGTTGCCTTTTGTGAACGTATTGGCTGTCAGCGGCGCGTACGCAAACCAGCCTACAAGTGGGGCGCCGCCATCCCCATAGAGCCCGTTGCCGCCAAAAAAGCTGAAGTAAAGAAGCAAGCCCCCAAATAGCGATATCCAGAAGCTAAACGCGTTCAGGCGCGGAAACGCCATATCCCGCGCGCCGATCATCAGCGGAACCAGGTAATTGGCAAATCCGAATAGGATTGGCATGGCCACAAAGAAGATCATTGTGGTGCCATGCATTGTGAACATCTCGTTAAACACTTGCGGCGAAAGGAATTTCGCGTCAGGAACGGCCAGTTGAATTCGCATCAGGAGTGCCTCAACCCCACCGACCGCCAAAAACACCAGGGACGAGGCGATATACATCAGCCCGATCTTTTTATGATCGACCGTGACGATCCAGTCGTGGACGACTTCTAGCGCCAATCGTTTTGGCGCTCGCGCGCGTGTCAGATCTAAGGTTTCGGAAATGGGTACTGAATCAGCCATCGATTGTTTCTCTTCTCTCGATCGAGTTATCGCAGCGTTATCAAATAGGACGTGACCGCGTCCAGGTCGTGATCGTCCAGCTTCATCGCCGGCATGAGCGCGCCGGGCTTCATCGAATCTGGATTCTCAATCCATTTTCGTAGATTTTCTCGCGTGTTCGGGACGATTCCCGATGCGATGGTGTCCCGGCTCATCAAGTGCGTCAGGTCCGGTCCGAAATGCCCGGTTGCCACCGTCCCGGAAATGGTGTGGCAATTGATGCAGGCGTTCTGTTCGAAAATGGCGCGTCCCTCCGCCACGCCCGGGTCTTGCACTGCTTGCTGCTGTTGCTGCTTGACCCATCGCTGAAAATCCGCTGGGGACTGCGCATAAACGCGAAGCAGCATGTGCGCGTGTTGCAGCCCGCAATATTCCGCGCACTGTCCAAGGTAAAGGCCCGCAGTGTCCGGCTGAATCCACATTGTGTTGACGCGATTGGCAATCAGATCTGTTTTTCCCGCAAGCCGTGGCACCCAGAAACTGTGGTTCACATCCGCGGTCGAAAGCGTAAGGTAAGTCGGCATCGGATTCGTGGATTCACCGCTCACCGGCACATGCAACTCGTTGGCGGTGACGATGCCGTATTGTGGATAGCTGAATTCCCACCAGAATTGGTGCCCCACGGCGATTACGTTCACGGCATTCGCCGGCTCACGCGTATGCTCGATTTCCAAAATAACCCGCACGGTGCTCAAGAACAGCACCATCACAATCAGAACCGGAATCACAGTCCATGACAGTTCGATCTGGTTGCTGCCGTAAACCTGTGCCGGCTCACGTCCGTTGTCGTCGGCGCGTTGCCTGAATCGAAGTACGACATAAAGCAGCAGCCCGCTCACGATCAGAAAAATACCGAGGGCGATTGCGAGCACAAATATCGAAAGGCGGAAGATGTCGTGCGCCGGTGCTGACGCTGGCGCGAAGATGTTCGGAGAATGAGCGCTCGTTTGGTACAGGCGTGAAAAAAAGCTAGTGGGATCGTTCACAGAAGCTCCCGTCCGAAACGCGGGCCGCGCGATCGCAATTGCACCGTCGCCGATGGATCGCCCTGTCGGCGCCCCGCGCTAGGTCGCCAGTGCGCTGCGCATGACGTGACTCGAAACCGGCACTGCGGATTATACGACACTCGCTTTCTTTGAGAGCCCCCCACGTGGACTCCAGCCTTTTTCGCTTCAAGACTCCGCTCCGTTGCTCATAGCACACATGCACCGGACGCCGGACGGCCTATCATCGCCCGCAACGTAACAGCCGCATCGAATTGTTCGATCGCGGCTTGAAGGAAGACCGTCCCAATTGCTAGGAGCATCACAGAAGCTTGAGAGCACAACCAGGGGCCGAAACAGTGAATTGAAGAAGGAGGAAGTGGTCGGGGCGTCCGGATTTGAACCGGAGGCCTCCTGCGCCCAAGGCAGGCGCGCTACCAGGCTGCGCTACGCCCCGACAGATCGACTTTCAATTCTAGCGTACTTCGATAGCCCGCGACCACAGCCCGCAATTTCGATCGTGCCACCACTCATCGCGCCCGCGTTGCAAGAGTTCTTCGCCCATGGTCAATTCGACACGCGCCCGCGAATCGCTCCTCGTCTCGCATAGAAGTGGTATAAGCTTAAGTTCCCCTTCAATATTTTCGCGGGCTCTCACTTGAGCTCGCACTCGAAAACCGGCGCACGGCTACAGGCTGCCCTCTTTCAGCCTTCAGTGCCGTCACCGGAGTTGATCTTCCATTATCAAGCCGGTGCATGATGACGACGAAGTCTCTTTCGAATCGCCGGGTGCAACTCGCATTTGCATGCGCCATCTTGGCGCTGATCGCTGTTGGTGCGATCTCCTATCGTGCCATTGCCAATTCCAGTGAAAGCGATCGCTGGGTCCGCCACACGCATGAAGTTCTTGAAAATCTTAGAGGCGTGCTCGCCACAGCGCGGAATGTTGAATCGGCATACCGCGGATTCGTTCTGACCGGCAACGAATCCTATATCGCCGACTGCCTCGCCAGCATCGCGCACGTACAGCAGGACGTGGCCAGTATTGGCGACCTGACCTCGGATAACCCAGTCCAGCAGCGCCAGATTCCAATCCTGGAAAGCCTGGCCGCTCAGAATGCCCAATATGCGGAGACAATTATTTCTCTACGGCAGGCCAGTGGCCTCCAATCCGCCGCGAATTCCATCGCGGACGGCCAGGGTCAGCAACTGATCGATCGGTTTCAGGCGGTTGTTGGCCAGATGGTCGCCGAAGAACAGCGATTGCTGGTCCTCCGAAGCGCGGACGCGGCGCGCCGTGTGCGCGACGCCAAAACCATTCTGATTGTCGGCACACTCCTTGGTCTCTTGATCACCGTCGTCGCGCTTTGGAGCGTCAATCGCGACCATTCCGCGCTCGTGCTTGCCCAGGATGCCTTGGTCGAAGGCGAAGGCCGCTTCCGCACCCTCGCAAATAACATTCCTCAATTGGCCTGGATGGCCGACGAGAAGGGCTCCATCTTCTGGTACAACGACCGCTGGTTCGATTACACCGGAACTACTCTCGCCGAAATGTCCGGCTGGGGCTGGAAGAAAGTTCATCACCCCGACCACGTCCAAGCCGCGGTCGAAAAGATTACTCGATGTTTCAAAACCGGCGAAATCTGGGAGGACACGTTTCCTCTTCGCGGTCGAGACGGCACGTACCACCTCTTCCTCTCGCGCGCCGTTCCGATCCGCGATCCGCACGGAAAAGTATTGCGTTGGTTCGGCACCAACACCGACATCACCGCCAGCGAAGAATCCGGCGCGAAGTATCGCGGCCTGCTCGAAGCCGCGCCCGACGCTATGGTAGTCGTAAATCAGCGCGGAGAAATTGTCCTCCTCAATGTCCAGGCCGAAAAGCAATTCGGCTATCATCGCGATGAACTCCTCGGCCAGAAAGTAACCAACATCATCCCCGAAGGTTTCGCCGAACGCTTGATTGCCGACGATCTCCGGTCCGCGGCCGACGCCCTCGCGCAGCAGATCGGCACCGGTATCGAACTCACAGCCCGCCGCAAAGATGGCACCGAGTTCCCAATCGAGCTCATGCTCAGCCCGCTCGAAAACGCTGATGGAATCCTGGTCACCGCCGCCATCCGCGACATCAGCGTGCGCAAAGAAGCCGAAAGGAACCTTGCGCGCATGGAAGGCCGTTATCGCGGACTGCTCGAAGCCGCGCCCGACGCCATGATTGTCGTCAATCAGGCCGGCGAAATCGTTCTCCTCAACGTTCAAGCCGAAAAGCAATTCGGCTATCACCGCGATGAACTCGTCGGCCAAAAAGTAAAAAACATTATCCCGAAAGGTTTCGCCGAACGCCTGATCGCTGACAATCTCAGGTCCGACGAAGACGCCCTCGCGCAACAGATCGGCACCGGCATCGAACTCACCGCGTTGCGAAAAAATGGCACCGAATTTCCGATCGAAATCATGCTCAGCCCGCTGGAAAGCGCCGAAGGAATTCTGGTCACCGCCGCCATTCGCGATATCAGCGTGCGCAAAGAAGCCGAAAAGCACCTCGCGCGCATGGAGGGCCGCTATCGCGGTCTCCTCGAAGCTGCTCCCGACGCCATGGTTGTCGTGAATCCCGGCGGCGTAATTGTTCTCCTCAATGTTCAAGCCGAAAAACAATTCGGCTACAGCCGCGACGAGCTCGTCGGCCAAAGAGTGAAAAATATAATTCCCGAAGGCTTCGCCGAACGCATCATCGCCGACGGCACGCGCTCCGCCGCCGACGCCCTCGCGCAGCAGATGGGCATGGGCCTCGAACTAACCGCGCGTCGCAAGAATGGCACGAGTTTCCCGATTGAAATCATGCTCAGCCCGCTGGAAAGCGCCGATGGAATCTTGATCACCGCCGCCATTCGCGACATCACCGTGCGCAAAGCCGCGGAGAATCATCTCGCGCGCATGGAAGGCCGTTACCGCGGCCTTCTCGAAGCCGCGCCCGACGCCATGGTTGTCGTGAATCCCACCGGAGAAATTGTTCTTCTGAATGCTCAAGCGGAGAATCAGTTCGGCTACAGCCGCGACGAACTCATTGGCCAAAAAGTTAAGAACATTATCCCCGAAGGTTTCGCCGAACGCCTCGTCGCCGATGCGCTCCGTTCCGCCGAGGACGCCCTCGCGCAGCAGATCGGCACCGGCATCGAACTCACCGCGCTGCGCAAAGACGGCACCGAATTCCCGATTGAGCTTATGCTCAGCCCGCTGGAAAGCGCCGAAGGGATTCTGGTCACCGCCGCCATCCGCGACATCACTACGCGCAGAGCAGCCGAGGCTCACCTTCTGGAAAAGGTCGACGAACTGAATCGCTCCAATGTCGAATTGGGCCAGTTCGCCTACATCGCTTCCCACGATTTGCAGGAGCCGCTGCGCATGGTCGCCAGTTATACCCAGCTTCTCTCCCGCCGCTACAAAGGAAAGCTTGACGCCGACGCCGACGAATTCATTTCTTTCGCCGTTGACGGCGCCAGCCGCATGCAGCGCCTCATTCAGGATCTCCTCACCTATTCGCGCGTCGGCACAAAAGGCCAGGACATGCTTGATACTTCCAGCGAAGACGCGCTCAGCCAGGCGCTCATCAATCTTCGCGGTTCCATTGAAGCCAGCGGCGCTCTTGTCACCCACGATCCCTTGCCCTCCGTCCTCGCCGACGAAATGCAACTCACGCAGTTGTTTCAGAATCTCGTCGGTAACGCCATCAAATACCAAAGCTCCGGAATCCCCAGAGTGCACATCTCGGCTTCCAGTTATGGCGCGAAAAGATGGACATTTTCAGTTCAAGACAATGGACTCGGCATCGATCCACAGTACTTTGAAAGAATTTTTGGCATGTTCCAGCGGCTCCACAAACGGGAAGAGTTCGCTGGCACCGGTATCGGCCTCGCCATCTGCAAAAAAATTGTCGAGCGCCATGGCGGTGTCATCTCCGTCGAATCACAACCAGGCCTCGGTTCCAAATTCAGCTTCGCCTTGGCCGGATCTCAGGAGAAAACATAGATCATGATCGGCAAAAACGACACGCCAACAGAAGTCCTTTTGGTTGAAGACAGTCCTGGCGACGTCCGGCTCACGCAGGAAGCTTTCCGCGACGCCAATCCAGCCATCAATTTGCACGTAGCCACCGATGGCGTGGAGGCCATGGCCTTTCTTAGGCGCGAGGGAACCCGCACCAATGCCCCGCGTCCGGACATCATCCTTCTCGATCTCAACCTCCCCAAAATGGATGGCCGAGAGGTCTTGGCCCATATCAAGGACGACGAGGGTCTGAAAACGATCCCGACAATCATCCTCACCACATCCGAAGATGCGGCGGACATCACAAAAAGCTATCAGCTCCAGGCCAATTGCTACCTCACGAAGCCCGTCCGGCTTGAGACGTTCGAGACTCTCGTGAAGAGCATCAACGAGTTCTGGCTCACCCAGGTTCGCCTGCCGCGGCAAGCGCAGGGTGCATAAGCGGCAATTCGGGAAATAGTCCGCTTCGCCTCGTCGCGGCGTGAGAGGAAATCGTGAAAGCCATCGAGAAAACCGGCGCATACAAAGAAGTTCTCTTGGTTGAAGACAGCCCCGGCGACGTTCGCCTCACCATGGAAGCCTTTCGCGATGCCAACGCCCCCATTCATCTTCACGTCGTTTCCGACGGCGTCGAAGCCATGGCTTTCTTGCAGCGCGATGGGGCCTATGCCCACGCGCCGCGTCCCGATCTCATCTTGCTTGATCTCAACCTCCCGCGGATGGATGGCCGCGAAGTCCTGGCCCTCATTAAGGCCGACGCCGTCTTGAGGATGATTCCCACGATTATCCTCACCACGTCCGACGCCGAAGCGGATATTACGAAAAGTTATCAGCTCCAGGCCAGTTGCTACCTCAGCAAGCCCGGACAGTTGGACGCCTTTGAAACCCTTATGAAGAGCGTCAGCGATTTTTGGCTCACCAGCGCCACGCTTCCCCCGCAAAGGCTTAAAGCGTGAGCCATGCGAAAAAGGATTTGGAGAATGAAAGGACGATATGAAACTCATCGGAGGAGATGGCATGCCCATTGAAGTTCTGCTCGTTGAAGACAGTCCCGGCGACGCCCGCCTCACCCAGGAAGCATTTCGCGACGCCAATCCGGCCGTTAATCTCACGGTGACCGCCGATGGCGTCGAGGCCATGGCTTTCCTCAGACGTGAAGGGCTGCACGGCCGCGCCCCTCGCCCGGATCTTATCTTGCTCGATCTCAATCTTCCCAAGATGGATGGCCGCGAGGTCCTGGCCCACATCAAGGCCGATCACAACCTTAAGACCATCCCTACCGTGATCCTCACCACCTCTGACGCCGAAGCCGACATTGTGAAGAGCTATGAACTTCAGGCCAACTGTTACCTTACCAAGCCCGTTCAACTAGCCGCGTTCGAGGCCCTCGTCAAGAGCATCAATGATTTTTGGCTCACCAAGGTCAAGTTGCCGCACTCCAAAACGGCCGCATGAGAGGCAAATCGTTCAAAGTGCTTCTCCTGGTCGAAGATAGCCCCGGAGACGCTCGCCTGTTGCGCGAGATGCTCAATGATCAGCGCAGTTCCCACATGACGGAACTGATTCATGCCGAATCCATGAGCGACGCTGAGGGCCATCTTGCCGCGCGCCCGTTTGACATTGTCTTGCTCGATTTAGGATTGCCCGATGCCCAGGGATTGAGTGCGCTACGTCGCGCCCGGGCGGCCGCGCCGCGTGTTCCGGTCGTCGTGCTCACCGGATACGATGACGAGACGCTGGCTGCGGAAGCCTTGCAGGAAGGCGCGCAAGACTACCTGATCAAAGGCCAAATCGATCCGCGCGGACTTTTGCGCGCCCTGCGCTATGCTGTCGAGCGCAAAGCGATGGAAGAGGCCCTGTTCGTCGAAAAAGAACGCGCCCAGGTCACCTTGAATTGCATCGGCGACGCGGTCATCTGCTCGGACGCCGCGGGCAACATCACTTTTCTAAATCTCGTAGCCGAGAAAATGACCGGCTGGCCGCGCGGGGAAGCCGCCGGCCGTCCCATGGCCGATGTCTTGCGAATCCTGGACACGGAGACCCGCCTGACCGTTCCCAATCCGATGATCATGGCTGTCAAGGAAGATCGAACCGTCCACTTGCCGTCAAACTGCATCCTCGTTCGGCGCGACGGATTTGAAACGCCCATCGAAGATTCCGTTGCCCCCATCCATGATCGAGAAGGCCGCGCCGATGGAGCTGTGGTTGTCTTCCGCGATGTCAGCGCCGCCCGCGCCATGGCTCTGCAAATGATTCATTCCGCCCATCATGACTATCTCACCGGTTTGCCCAATCGCATGCTCCTGAGGGATCGCGTGGACCAGGTCATCTCTTTGGCGCACCGCCACGCGAAAAAAGTCGCCATTCTGTTTCTCGACCTCGACGGCTTCAAGCACATCAACGATTCCCTGGGCCATGCCGTCGGCGATTCACTCCTTCAATCCATCACGCAATGCCTCGTCGAGTGCGTGCGTGGTTCCGACACCGTCAGCCGGCAGGGAGGCGATGAATTTGTCGTCCTGCTGTCTGAAGTCGAGCAACCGGAAGATGCCGCCATCACCGCCAGACGAATGCTGCACGCGGTCGCCGAGGTTCATCCCGTCGGCCAACACTTTCTTCATATCACCACAAGCATCGGCGTCAGCGTCTATCCCGACGACGGCCTCGATTCCGAAACGCTCATCAAGAATGCCGACACCGCGATGTATCAGGCCAAGGAAAATGGCCGCCAGAGCTATCAGTTCTTCAAGCCCGCCATGAACGTTCGCGCCGTCGAGCGCCAATCCATCGAGGAGGCTCTGCGCACCGCCCTTGACCGCAACGAGCTCTCCCTCCATTACCAGCCCAAGATCAATCTGCGTACCGGTGCGATCACCGGCGCCGAAGCGCTGATCCGCTGGACTCACCCCACGCGCGGTCCCGTCCCTCCTGGCCAATTTATTCCCGTCGCCGAAGATTGCGGCCTGATTCTCCCCATCGGCAACTGGGTTCTTCGTGAAGCCTCCAAACAAGCCCGCGCTTGGCTCGATGCCGGCCTGCCTCTTGGTTCCATCGCCGTCAACATCTCCGCCATGGAATTCCGTCACGAGGATTTTCTCGAAGGTATTTTCGCGGCCCTCGAAGACACGGGCTTGCTTCCGCAATATCTCGAACTCGAACTCACCGAAAGCGTTCTGATGAAGCACGCCGAATCCGCCACGTCCGTTCTGCGAACTTTGCGCGCCAATGGCGTACAGCTCGCCATCGACGATTTCGGAACCGGCTTTTCCAGCCTCAGCTACCTCCGAAGATTTCCCATTGACTGCCTGAAAATCGATCAGTCTTTCGTCCGCCAAATTTCCACCGCCCCCGACGAAACCACCATCGTCACCGCCATCATCAGCATGGGCCGCAGTCTCAATCTTCGCGTAGTAGCCGAAGGCGTTGAAACCCCTGAAGAACTCTCCTTTCTACAGGCCCACCAATGCGACGAAGCCCAGGGCTACTATTTTGGACGCCCTGTCCACCCCGCCCAATTTGCCAAGCTCCTCGAAACCGGCGTCCGCAACGCCGTCCTAACCTAGTTTCTCCCTCGCTGTAGTCGTTGCCTCCTCGCGCTACTCGCAACGTTGGGTCTGTCCTTTCCTCGGCGACGTTGGGACTGTCGTTTCCTCGGAATCGAAACACAACCACGTTCTCCTGTGTCGCCCAACAAGAAACCGTCATTCTGAGCGAAGAGGCGGCTCTTTTCCCTCTCGTCCGTCCGCCGCGGCGGACGCGGACGAGCCGCCTCGCAGTCGAAGAATCCCTCTTCGCGTGACGCGGTTCTCGTGGTCCCCATTCGCCCCCCGTCGCGCGTCACTCGAGCCAGCCCCGGCGGGGCGGCATATTTTAGCCCAGGGCGTAAACCCTGGGTTCGCATCGCAACCTCGCAAAAGCCCCGCAAGGGGCGACACAACCTCACGCGACGCCGCGATCCCACGCCTCTATTCGAAATATTTTACACAGATGAAACTTACCCATATAGATATCATCGGTGCTATCGTAAATCCATGACCGCGCGACCCAGCCGACGACCTTCTCGAAGCCGCTCTCTGTCGGTGTCGCAAAATCCGTGCAACCCTCTTGTGTTCAATCGATTCCACACTCCTCATGCATACATTTCCCGCAAATCCTTTATTCATATTTACTTACAAACTGGGTACGGGGGTGCGTATCCCGCGGAATTATCTTCTGGTTTTTCAATGGCATACGCTTTAACAATTTCCGAAAAACTGCGCAATTTCCAGCGCGCAGTGGCTTGCAAACATATTCGATCTGCCGTTTGCGTTCCGGCGCACGCTCCGCGCCAGCCAATCTTTCTATCGCGCCACATTTTCCCAAAGAGATTTTCCAGACTCCATACCTCTTCCCCGTTTTGTTGGTATCATCCCGCCATCATCGCGGCCACGACGCCGCGACATCGGAGGTCCCACACATGGATCGTCGAACGTTCATCAAGCGCGGCAGCGCTCTCGTGGCGCTTTCAGGAGCCGTGGCGGCTTCCGGCCAAGCCGCACAAGAAAATATTCCCGAATCCCCGTTCGATACCGGAGAGATCAACAACGGCAAACTCCGATTTCCTTCCGAGGGTTCGACGATCGAAGGCGGCGCGAAGTTTGGCGGTCCTCCGAATCAGGATCCGCCCGATACCCGCATCGGCTACGCCATCCTCGGCCTCGGCCGCCTCGCCACCGAACAAATCATGCCCGCCTTTGGCCGCGTCAAGCACGCCAAGCTCGTCGCGCTCATCAGCGGCACGCCCGAAAAAGCGCGCGTCCTCGCGGGAGAGTACGGCCTGCCCGAAAGCAAGATTTACGGCTACGACGATTTCAACCGCATTCGCGACGACCAATCCATCCAGGCCATCTACGTCGTCACGCCCAACGCGCTCCATCACGAGCACGTATTGAAATGCGCCGCCGCCGGCAAACACGTGCTCTGCGAAAAGCCCATGTCGGCAACCGCCGCCGAAGCCGAAGACATGGTCGCCGCCTGCGCAAAAGCTGATCGCAAGCTCATGATTGGTTACCGCATGCAGTACGAGCCGCACTGCCGCGAAGTCATTCGCATGGTTCGCAGCGGAGAAGCGGGCAACGTAAAAGCGCTCACCATGTTCAACGGCCAAAATATGGGCGACCCGGCGCAATGGCGCCTGCGCAAAGTCCTCGCCGGCGGCGGCGCCATGTACGATATCGGCGTCTACTGCCTTAATTCCGCGCGCTTCGTTCTGGGCGAAGAGCCCATCGAAATAAATGCTCGCATCTACACCACGCCCGGCGATCCGCGTTTCAAGGATGTTGAGGAGTCCGTCTACTGGACGATGCTTTTCCCGTCAGGTGTCATGGCCACCTGCTCCACGAGCTACGCGATGCACAATACGAAAATCTTCAGCGTGCAAAGCGATATCGCCGTGCTTTCTCTTGAGCAGGCTTTTTCCTACAGCGGCTTGCGCCTCTACCAAGATCGCTCGCTCGGCGGAAAAGGCGTGATCGCGGAGCTCAGAATCGGGGATGTCGATCACTTCGCGCTCGAACTCGATCATCTCGCGCTCTGCATCCGCGACAATGTGAAGCCGCGCACTCCCGGCGAAGAAGGTCTCCAGGACATGAAACTGATCGAAGCCGTCTATCGGTCTGCCGCATCGGGTCAAACGGTGAAATTGCCTCGCATCGATGGATTAGACACCACGCGCGGCCCCGAGCCGATGCCGAGTTAAAAATGCACTCCGTTTCAATGCGCCCTTTGCGTTGCGACGGTCTCACTCTCGGGAACGGATTTGCTCGTATGCATCACCGCGTTGCGAGTCGCCGCAAGGCTGTTCACCGCCGTTCGTCTCGGCAGATGCTGCGTGAGCGGCCTCACCATCCACCAGAATTCCGCGGGAATTCCGCGGCTCATTCCCAACGACTCCGTTTCCAGATACACCCCGCCATCGCGCTGTTCCAGACGCGAGATCGTGGCCAGCCTCCAAACATATCCGGGCCCCGAATCCTGCGCGTATTTGTGTTCGTTGGGTTTCCCGTAGTCCGCGATGGCCTGCACGCTCGTCGTCGAGGCGTAAACATAAGCGTGAGTGTCGTCGATGCGCTCCAACTGCGCCTCGTTCTCGGTATCGAAAGCCGCCGTCACGCCGAACTTTCTTTCCACCATCACGAGCGTGTATTTCCGATCGCTCGGACTGTCCTGTTCCAGTTTCGATTTCACGATCATCGGTTTGAAATATTCCTGGTAATGATCGTAATCGTCGACCACCTCTAGAACTTTATCGAGCGTAGTGTTCGGAATGAATACTCCCGCCATCCAGTCGTAAATCAATCCGTGCGGCACTCTCCGCGGATCGTCTTTGCGTGCCGGCTCGGCCACGATTTCCCCGGAGCGCACGCGCCGCAACCGCGCGGGATTTTCGTCAATCCAAAGAAACGGTTTTTGCTGTGAGGCGATACGCGCCTCCGTGCGCGCCTTCACCGCGTGGACGTAATTGTCCCAGGCTTTCCGTGTCTCCGGTTTCAGATCGTCGGCGAAAAGAATTCCCGGTTGAATCAGCAGAATCAAAGCGACGGCCACGATTGCTCGGTTTCTCATGAAGTCGCGTCCCTCGATCCGGCGCCTACTGACGCGCTTTTCGCGCCCGTTCTTTCGATGCGGCGGCCTTGATGATTGACGCGCTTCGATGGCGAATACCGCCGGGAAATCGCATCGGGCATTCGCTGGATTGATATTCCGCGCGCACGCCGTCCGGTTACTGCGTGCGCCGCGGTTTCACGACGCTCGTGCGCGAAGTTGGAAATCTCGTGACGAAATATGCCGCTGGGAATCGGAGCGAACTAGGAAATCGGATCCCGCGTCCACGCGCCATCCACCATGCGCGCAATGCCGCGCGGATTTTCGTCCTTCAGCTCCGCGGGCAGCCACGATTGCGGAAAATCCTGGAAGCACACCGGCCGAACGAAGCGCAGAATCGCCGCCGTGCCCACGGATGTGAAACGCGGATCGGTTGTGGCGGGATAAAAGCCGCCATGCTGCGTCGCAGGACCCACTTCAAGTCCCGTCGGCATGCTGCCAAACACAAGCCGTCCCGCTTTTTCACGCAAGATCTCCACCAGCGATGCGAACTCTTTCAAGTCCTCATCGGTTGCGTGAATCGTCACGGTCAGTTGCCCCGCGAGATTTGATGCGATTTCTTCCAGGCGTTGTTTCGATTCGCAGGGCACCACGAGTGTCGCCGGTCCGAACAATTCTTCGCTCAAGCTCGGTTCATCGCGAAACAATTTCGCATCCGCCGTGAACACGGCCGCGAACGCGCTCGCGGATTTTCCGCCCGATTGTGCGGACGAAGCTGCCGCGGAATCCGCGCCGCCGTGCGCCGCGGAATTTGCCGCGGCGCTTTCTGTCACGCGAATTCCCGAAATGCCGCGGCGCTTCTCAAACCCGCCGCGATAATGCTGCGCAATTCCCGCGTGCAGCATCGTAGCGGCGGACGATTGCGCGATTTCTCGGCTCAACGTTTCCGCGAACGAATCGAAATCCCCGCCTTGCATCCCGACCGCCAATCCGGGCTTGGTGCAAAATTGTCCAACTCCCAGCGTCACGGATTTCGCCATGCTTTGTGCCACCGCGGTGCCGCGCGATTTCAGCGCACCGGGCAAAATGAAAATGGGATTGATGCTCCCCATCTCCGCGAACAGCGGAATCGGCACGGCGCGCGCGTTGGCGGCATCGAAAAGAGCGCGTCCCGCGCCGAGCGATCCCGTAAATCCGACGGCGCGAGTCAACGGATGCCGCACAAGCGCGAGTCCCACCGCGGGCGAAGGTCCGTGCACCATCGAAAATGTGCCTGGCGGCAATCCGCACGCGCGAACCGCTTCCTGCACCACGCTCCCCGCCAATTCCGAAGTGCCCGGGTGCGCCGGATGTCCTTTCACGACCACCGGATTTCCGCCGGCCAGAGCGGACACTGTGTCGCCGCCGCAAACCGAAAACGCCAGTGGAAAATTGCTTGCGCCAAAAATTACCGTCGGTCCCATCGGCACCAGCATCCTGCGCATATCGGGTTTGGGAAGCGGCGCGCGCGCTGCATCCGCGCGATCGATCCGCGCGTCGAGCCACGAGCCTTCGCGCACCAGCGCCGCAAACATCCGAAGTTGCATCGCCGTGCGTGCGCGTTCACCGAGCAAGCGTGCTTCCGGCAAAGCGGTTTCAGCGCGCGCCCGCTCGATAAGTTCCGCGCCAAGATTTTCCAAGCCCGACGCGACGGCTTCGAGGAATCGCGCGATTTCCTGCGGTGGCGTCTTGCGATACGTCGCGAAGGCTTTCTCCGCGAGTGTAAGCGCGCGATCGATTTCGGCGGTGGTGGCTTCGTGATACGCCGGCTCAAGTTGCGCGCCGGTCGCCGGATTCACGCCGTGAAAAGTAGCGCTGCCCGCGCGGCTCACTTCGGCGCCCAGAATGTTGGCTCCGTGTAGTTCCATTTTGTGTGGTGAACTCCTTCGACGCGGCGTCCTTCGCGCAATCTTTACGGAATGTGCTCCGCGCAGAGGCGCCGCCTTGCGATTATACTGAAATTCGCGCCGCCGCACCGCGCGAACGACCCGAGCGGCAAAACTAAAAGTTAATGACACGCTTCCTCTACGACGCGCCTGGCGATCTCGATCGCGGCGACGCGAACCAAGATGCCGAACGCCTTTTCGCCTACCATCAAGCCACCAAGCACACGTTTGATTCCGTGCGCGCGAACGCGCATTTTCTCGATTGGCGCAATCAGCCGAATCCGTTTCGCCTCTACGAAGGCGCGCCATTAATTTCGCTTTCTCCCGATCCGCGTTTTCCCGAAGCTGGCACATTCGCCACGATGGCGGCGCTCACCGAAAATCCGTCGTCTCTTCCAACGAATGCGTCTGAACGCGGCGAAGAAATTCGATTCGATGCGAAGTGGCTCAGCCAATTGTTGTGGTATTCCATGGCGGTCAGCGCCTGGAAAAAAGTTCCGCGCACGGAAGATCGCTACAGTCTTCGTGTAAATCCGTCGTCGGGAAATTTGCATCCCACCGAAACGTATCTTTTCACTCAAGGATTCGCGGGAGTCCAAGATGGCAACTATCACTACCGCGCCGACCGCCACGCGCTGGAACTCCGGAGCGCCGGAAATTGGAATGGCGTAATCGCGCGCGCGCTCGATCTTCCGCAGGCCGCCGGCGCCCCGCTGATCGTCGCGCTCACATCCATCTTCTGGCGCGAGGCTTGGAAATATCGCGATCGCGCCTATCGCTATTGCTGCCACGATTTGGGCCACGCGATGATGAGCGTCCTCCTGGCGGCGCGCGCCCTCGGAATGTCGGGCGGGGTCGCGGCTCACTTCAGCGACCTGCGCCTCGCGCGCTCTCTCGGTTTACAGCAAGACAGCGACGAAGCTCCGATGGCGTTCTTGATTTTTTCTTCGCCAGCGGAAAACATGCACGCAAAGCGTGCCGCGGTTCAGCCACGCGAAGAACTCGCGGGAGTTCCGAACGAATTGTCCGCTGAAGAAATTCCGTATCATTTGCTTCTCGGCATTCATCGTTCCACGATGTTGTCCGATCCGCCCGGGCCGCTGCCGTGCGCAGCGGCGACTGACACCGTGCTCGAAATTGACAAGCCGCCGGTTCCGATCGCTGTTCGCGACGCCGCGCTGGGCCCAACCGTTCGCAGGCGCCGTTCCGCGCTCGATTTCGATCCGGAGACATCGCCCATGGAGCGCGCCGACTTCTTGCAATTGCTCGATTTCGCCACACGCGATTGGCGCGCAGATTGGCGCGGGAATTTCCCTGGCCTGGCCACGCCTGAAGATGCGGCGCCTTTAGCGATGAAAGCGGTAGCCGAATCGGTATCCGTGGAGCGAGGCGCCAATTTCGTGACGCTCTACCTTTACGTTCATCGCGTGCGCGATTGCGAGCCCGGCGTATACCGCTGGCACACTTCTACGCGCACGCTCGAGCAGCTTCACCGTGCGGACGTTCAGCGCATTGCCACATATCTGAGCCTCGAACAACCGCTTGCCGGCAATGCATGCTTCGCTGTTTCCATGATCGCCGATTTGGCTCGCGCGGCTCGTGCGTTCGGAAATCGCGGCTATCGCTACGCTTTTTTCGAGGCCGGCGCGATCGGACAGCGTCTCTACGTTGGCGGGGAGGCGCTCGGTTGGAACGCCACGGGAATCGGCGCGTTCTACGACGACGATGTCCATCGCTATCTCGGTTTTCTCGACGAAGAAAAAGATTCCGATTCCCGCACACTTCCGCGGCAAGTGATTTATCACTTCGCCGTTGGCCGCGCCGTTCCCGATCCGCGCATTGAAGCGTGAGTGCCACGCGCGAAACTTTGCTGTATCATCTGCCGGGCCTCGCGCATTCCGCCGCCGCAACACGGTGAGCGGATCTTGCCGCGGGTTGGGGAACGGGGCACGGTGAAAATTTCCGATCTAACGGTCCATTCCATCGCGATCGCCGATCCGCCGCTGCGCAGCTCCTATGGGCGCCACGCTCCCTACGCGCTGCGCACAATTCTTGAACTCAAAAGCGACGACGGCATCGTCGGTCTTGCTGAAACGCACGGCGGGGATGCGATCGCTCAAGCGTTTCGCGCGCTCGGCCCCCGTTTGCGCGGCGCCGATCCCTATCGCCTGGCGGGCGCGCTGCTTCCGATGGTCGAAGCCGATCCCAGCAGCGCGGGCGCGGACCGTTCGCAGACATATCGCGTTCCCGGTGAAAATCCGCTCGACGAATCGGCGCGGCTCTATTCCGCCATTGAGATCGCGTGCCTCGATCTGATCGGAAAATCCGTGGGCCAGCCGGTATGCGATCTGCTCGGCGGCCGCGCGCGCGACGCCACGCCGTTTTCCGCGTACGCTTTTTACAAACATGCCGGTGGCGGCGGTGAAGGCGCGGATGCGCGTGAAGATATTTACGGCGAAGCGCTCGCGCCCGAAGCTTTGGTGCGTCAAGTTCAACAAATGATGAAGGAGTACGGTTTTCGCGACGTGAAGCTGAAAGCCGGCGTGCTCGATCCCGGCGTCGAAATCGAAACCATTCGGCAGCTTCGCAGCGCGCTCGGCCCGGAAGTTCCGTTGCGATTGGATCCGAATTGCGCGTGGTCGATCGAAACTTCCGTCGGAATTGGGCGCACGCTCGCGCGCGAACTTTCCGGCGGCGGCTATCTGGAAGATCCGGCCGCCGGTATCGATGGAATGGCGGAGGTGCGCCGTCGATTGCTCGCCGAAGGGATTGCCACTCCGCTTGCGAGCAACGTGGCGGTGACGTCATTCGCCGACATTCCGCCGAGTGTTCGCACTGACGCCGTGCAAGTGGTGCTGTGCGATCCGCATTATTGGGGCGGTGTGCAGCAAGTGCAGCATCTCGGCAAAGTTTGCCGCACGTTTGGCTTGGGCCTTTCGATGCACTCGAATTCGCATCTGGGAATTTCGCTGATGGCCATGGCTCACGCCGCCGCCGCGACGTCGCATCTTTCCTACGCCTGCGACACACATTATCCTTGGCAGTCGGAGCGCGACGAGATCGTAGCCGGCGGCCGCGTCCGTTTCGAGAATGGCTGTGTGCGCATTCCGGATCGTCCGGGCCTTGGCGTCGATCTCGATTACGATCGATTGGCTCGCGGCCGCGAGCGCTACGCGGCGTGCGCGTATCGCAATCGCGATGACGCGGCGGAGATGCGCAAATATGTCGATCCAAATTGGCAACGAATTCTTCCACGGTGGTGACTCGTGACTGCTGAAGCATTTCGCACCAAACTCCGCGGCGTGATCGGCTTTCCGGTAACTCCGTTCAACGCCGATTTTTCCCTCAACATCGATGGGCTCCGCAAAAATATCCAGCACCTGATGCGCTACCCGCTCGCGGCCCTGGTTGCGGCGGGAGGCACGGGCGAATTTTATTCGCTCACGCCGGCCGAGTATCTCGAAGTGGTGCGCGTGATTGTGGAAGAAGTTCACAGCCGCATTCCGGTGATCGCCGGCACGGGATTTAATCGTGCGCTCGCGATGGAACTTGCGCGCCAGGCGCAGGGCGTGGGCGCGAATGCGATTCTCGCCCTGCCGCCGTACTACACGAATTCCGACGACGAAGGTTTAGCCGATTACTACGCTGCGATCGGCGAAGCCACACCGCTGCCGTTGATTATCTACAGCCGCGACTGGGTAAATCCCGGCGCGGAATGGATTGAAAAGCTCGCCGCGCGTGTTCCGACGCTGGCCGCGTGGAAAGACGGGCAGGGCGACATTCGCCGCTATCACCAGATCATCGCGCGCCTGGGCGATCGGCTGCACTGGATCGGCGGAATCGGCGACGATTGTGTTCCCGGCTACTACAGCATCGGCATTCGCGTGTTCACTTCGAGCATCGCGACGGTCACGCCAAAAATTCCCTTGCTGCTCGACGCCGCGGCTTCGGCGGGCGATCGGAGCGAACTTGATCGCTTGATGCGCGAATATGTTCTTCCGCTCTACGCGTTGCGTGCGCGCCGAAGAGGTTACGAGGTCACGGTGATGAAGCAAATGATGGATTTCGCGGGTTTGGCGGGCGGACCTGTGCGGCCGCCGCTGCCAAAACTGCGCGCCGCGGAAATCGAAGAAGTGCGCGCGATGGTTGAGCGATGGAAGCCGATGCTGACGTAGCGATGCTGGGAGTCCGTAACGCATGAGCTCAAGCTCCTCCACGTTTGAGGACGGTTCGACGGGCGCAACTCCTACCTGGGAGCGCTGGAAAGTTCTCGCGTGGCTGTGCTGCCTTTCCGTTTTCACCTACATCGGACGCGTCGGAATCAGCGGCCAACTCCGCGAAAACATCGAATTCGATCTGCATCTCACGCCCGCGCGCACCGCGTACGCGATTTCCGCATTCACGCTTTCCTACGCCTTGTTCGAGTTGCCGACAGGATGGTTCGGCGACCGCTTCGGTCCGCGCAAAGTCCTGACGCGAATCGTGCTCTGCTGGATGTTTTTCACGGCGCTCACGGGCGCGTCGTGGAGTCTCGTCAGTTTGGTATTTTTCCGCTTCATGATCGGCGCCGGAGAAGCGGGCGCGTTTCCGAATATTGCGCGCGCCACGCGCGAATGGTTCCCGTATCGCGAGCGCGGACTCGCGCAGGGTTACGTCTGGATGCTGGCGCGATTCGGCGGCGCGATCGCGTTTCCTTTCTTGCTGATTCTCACGCACGTGGTTGGTTGGCGCTGGACGTTTGTGGTGACCGGCGCCATTGGTGTGGTTTGGGTAAGTTTTTTTTGGGCGCGATTTCGCGATACGCCCAGGCAAGATCCGAAAGTGAATGACGCCGAGCGCGCGCTGATCAACGAAGGCAAGCGCGAAACGGCCAAGCCCGCGCCCCTCGCCTGGCTGAAAGTTTTGCTCAGTCCGACAATTTGGTTTTTGTTGCTGATGTATTTCTGCAGTAATGCCGGGTGGTCTTTTTTCGTGAGTTGGATCACGCCGTTTCTAGAAGGCGACTTGCGCTTCAGAGGAATGAAACTCGCGCTGGCATCGGGATCGCCACTTTTCTTCGGCGGAATCGCGTGTTTTCTGGGCGGATTTCTTACCGACCGTGTGGTGAGAGCGTGGGGGCGCCGGTGGGGCCGCACGCTGATCGGGACGATCGGTTACGGGTTCGCTGCGGCGCTGATGCTCGTTGCATTCGAGGTCACGAAGCGGCATCCCATGATGGCTTTGGGCGCGATTTGTTTTTCGTCGTTCTCGAAAGATATCGGCATGGCGGCGACGTGGGCCATCACGATCGACGTGGGCCATCGGTATGCGGGAACCGTTTCTGGGTTGATGAATTCGTTCGGCAATATGGGCCAGGTGCTATCTGTGCTGATCGTGGTGAAGCTCGCGAGGGTTGCCGGAACGGCGGGGCATCCGAACTGGAACGTGTCTCTCTACTACTACGCCGCAATGTTCTTCGTCGCCGCGATCTGTTTCATCTTCGTCGATCCGCGGGAAACAGTCGTTTATTCCGATGAGGACCGCGCACGCCTGGAAGCCGAAGGATTGCTGAACCGCTGATTCTTCGCACGGCACCCGCCGCGGAAGAAATGCCGGTGATCAGATCGTTTTGTCTTTCGAGTAGCAGATGCGTTCGAGATTGCACTCGATGCATCGCGGTTTGCGCGCTACGCAGACGCGACGGCCGTGCCAAATCAGCTGATGCGCGAACAGAATCCACTTTTCCCGCGGAATTACGCGCATCAAATCCTGCTCGATTTTTTTGGGATCGGTATGGCGCGTGAGGTCGAGCCGCTGGGAGAGACGCTGGACGTGCGTATCGACGACGACGCCTGACGCGACGCCGAATGCGGTTCCGAGAACGACATTAGCGGTTTTGCGCGCTACGCCGGGAAGCGTCAGCAGCGCTTCCATGTTGCGCGGCACTTCGCCGCCGAATTCCTCGAGGATTTTGCGGCTCGCGCCCATGATCGATTTTGTCTTGTTGCGGAAGAAACCGGTTGGCCGGATGTCCTGCTCGAGTTCGCTCGGATTGGCGAAGGCGAAATGTTTTGGCGTGGGATATTTCGGGTACAGCGTCGCCGTCACCTGGTTCACGCGAACATCGGTGCATTGCGCGGACAAAATTGTTGAGATCAGCAACTGGAATGCGTCCTCGTGTTCCAGCGCGCAGGTCGCGGCGGGATATGCTTCGTCAAGTTTTGCGAGAATCGCGCGCACACGCTCCGGCGTCGCGCCCGCGGCTTTTGCCGAGGATTGTTTTGCGGTGGGCTTTACGCCCCGCGCCAGCGCCCCGTATTTTGGCGCGGATTTCTTCTTGGTTTTCTTCGCCGGAGTTTTCTTCGTTTTCAGCTTTGTTTTCATTTTAGTTTTCATTTTGGTGCGGGACTATACCACACGCCGTCATCGTCTCTTATCTCTCCCTCACGTCGGTTCGGCGCAGCGCCTGGGTCGGCAGGCCGCGGCATTTCATTCGCGAGAAATTCCATGACCTTGCGAAACGCGACGCCGCGATGGCTGTGCAGATTTTTTTCTTCGCGCGAAATCTCCGCGAAAGTTTTACCGAGCGGCGGAAAGAAAAATATCGGATCGTAACCGAACCCGCCCACGCCGCGCGGCGAATCGAGCAGCGCGCCTTCGGCATGCGCGGAGACCACGGCTTGCATGGCGCCACGGCAAGCTACCGCGATCACGCACACGAAATGGGCCGCCCTCTGATCGCCCTCGCGGCCGCGCATGGCGGTGAGCAGCTTGGCGACGCGGTCGGCGTCAGTGGCATTGGGGCCGGCATACCGGGCGGAGTGGACGCCGGGGGCGCCGCCGAGAGCGGGGACGACAAGGCCGGAATCGTCGGCCAGGACAAGGTGATCAGTTGTGCGGCTGTAGTGCAGCGCTTTGCCGGTGGCGTTCTCGGCGAAGGTGGGCCAGATCTCGTCGAACGCGGGAAGCGATGAGAAGTTGGGAAGCGCGGCGAATTCAAAACGCGAGAAAATCGACGACGGGGAAATGCGCGCGGAGGTACCCGCCGCCGCAACCGCGGGAGAAGAAACGGCGGAGGCGAGCGCGCGAACTTCTTCGAGCTTGCCGGCGTTCGATGTCGCCAGATACAGCTTGGCGTTAGCGCGAGGGGCGGGCACGGAAATTCATTTGGACGAGCGATTGCTGCTGTTCGTTGAGCCGGCGAATTCCGGTGGCGGCGAGCGCCAAAAGATCGTGCAATTGATCGCCACCGAAGGGGCGGCCTTCGGCGGTGGCTTGGATTTCGGCGAATTTGCCGGAGCCGGTCATCACTACGTTCATATCCACTTCGGCGCGCGAATCTTCGTCGTAGGCTAGATCGAGCAGCGCGGCGCCGTCAACGATGCCGACGCTGGTGGCGGCGACGGAATCGGTAAGCGGCACGGATTTCAAGATGCCGGCGGCCACCATGCGCTCGAGAGAAAGCGCGAGCGCGATGAACGCGCCGGTGATCGAAGTGGTGCGCGTGCCGCCGTCGGCTTCGATGACGTCGCAATCAAGCCACACGGTGCGCTCGCCGAGTTTTTCCGCGTCGGTGACGGCGCGGAGCGAGCGGCCGATGAGGCGCTGAATTTCGAGAGTGCGTCCGGACTGTTTACCGCGAGAAGATTCGCGCGGAGTGCGCTGCTCGGTGGCGCGCGGGAGCATGCCGTATTCGCCGGTGACCCAGCCTTTGCCGGAGCCTTTCATGAATTGGGGCACGCCATCGGTTACCGACGCGGTGCAGATCACGCGCGTGCGTCCGACTTCGATGAGCACGCTGCCTTCGGCGGTGGGCACGAAGTCCGGCGTGATTTTCACCACGCGCATTTGATCGGGCGCTCGTCCGTCGCTGCGCAAAACAAAACCTCCTGAATCATCACTACCGCGCGAGTGTGCGGGGCGCTCGCCGCGGTGTCAACCTACCGCTAAGGCCTGCCCGCCGCGGGCGGCGCGGCTGCCCCGCCCGGCGCAGCGGTTGGAACTTGCCGGTTCACGGGCACCGCGATAGTGGTGATGCTGGGCGGTGCGGGCGGCGTGTTGAGCGGGAAAAAGCCGGTGAGATCGACGTGGCCGGCAAGCGTATCGGCTTCCTGGCCGTGAATCAGAATTTTCAGGCGCGCGATCGAGGGCACGTTTGCGGCGAGCGTGCTGGTGATCGAATTGACGACGAGTTGTTCGCTCAAGATTCCCGAGGGCGTTTCGCTGGCCAGCTCGTCGGAGAAATCGGCGATCGCGGTTCCGTCGGGCAGGATGTAGAACTGCAGAAGAGTAGTGTCGGCGGGCAGCGTGCGCTGAGCGGGATTGGGAGCGTCGCCGATGAGCGCGGCGATTACTTGCTTCGCACGCTGTGTGGCATCGGATGAAAGCGAGATCTGCACCGTGGATTGACTGAGCGTGTCGGTGGAACCGGGAGCGAGCCAGAACATTTGCGCGGGCACCAGCGTGTCGGACGGCGTGGAGATTTGCGGCGCTACCACATCACGGCGCGCTTGCGCTTCGGTGGGGCCCTCGGTTTTCAGCCGTGAGACGTGACGGCGAAGGCCGGAGAATTCGCGCACGCCGAAAACTACGAGCACGGCGAGAATCAGCGCGGCGACGATCCAGCGACGCGACATCAGTGCGCTCCTGCTGCGGGCGCGGGCGGCGCGGGCGCGGCGGCGGTGATGGGAACGTAGGATGGTTCAAAATCGAGGACGGCGCGCACGACGGCGTCCGCCAAAGGCGCGTCCATCGCGTCAAGTTGTCTGCGGTCGGGGACGGAGACGCTGGAAAGCTCGATGGCGACGGCGGGAGCGGCGATGGTGCGGAGCTGGCGCACGGCGACGGCGGCCGGGGCCAGCGGCGATCCGTGGAATCGCTGGGTGATCTGCGTTTGCAAGAGTGCGGCGAGATGATGGCTCAAATCGAAGAAGGAATCCTGCGCGTTGTCCCAGGTGCGTAGATTGGGATGAGGATTGGGTTGCGCGACCGGCGGAGGCAATAATCCCGCCGCTGATTGCATCGACGCTTGCGCGGCGGTTTGCGGAGGAACGATCGGCAGGGAATAAACGCGCACGGTTCCAGGGACGCCGGTGGAAGAAACGTGCAGGCTCACGAAAATTGCGCGGCCCTGGGCGTTGGCGACAGCGGAACGATCGTCAAATGACGGATCGATATCGGCGTCGCGTGTGAGCAATACGCTCACGCCTTGCACTTGGAGCGCGGAGCGTACTTGGCGGGCGAGGGATAGCACGACATCGCTTTCGTTGATGCCGCTTGAGCCGTGGGCGCCGGGATCGGCTCCGCCATGGGCGGGATCGAGGACGACGATGAACGGCGCGGCGACCGGAAGGGCGGTGGACGGGCTCGGAGCGACGGATGGTGACGGGGCGGCCGAAGCCGGACTCGCGGCGGGCGGCGGTGGAATCGTTTGCGACGCGGAGCCGGCGTGCGCGAGCAGTGCGCCGGCGGCGATCATCGGGAGGAAAACGAGGAATTTCGGGATGCGCACGATTCGAGGATAGCAGAATCGCGCGATCGGCGGCGATCGGCGAAGGCTCGGAGCATCCGCAGGACGCGCGATTTCAGTTCGGCTGGCGTCCAGGAAGATAAGCGAGTTGGGGATCGCGGCGGTCATTTTATGTGGCACTCGGAGAGCGGGACGCGGATGATTTTCGCGCGAGAAGAGGGGATACCCACCCCCCTCCCGTGTTTTTTGGAAGTGTTGATTCTAAAAGACTTTAAGTCCTTTGAGCCGGAAGTGTTGAAATGATTAGACTTTAAGTCCTTATTCCCAGAAGTGTTGATTCTAATGGAGTTCAAGCCATTGCGAATGAATGAGATGCAGGGAACTGAGAAATTCTTGGAAGTGTTGATTCTGCACGAGTTGGTCCGTGGGAATTGCAAAAATGGCGGGATTTGAGTGGGGGAAATTGCGCGATGGCGTTGCGGGAGGCTGGGAAGGCGTGTGCTCGCGGGGGCGATGTCGGTGTGTGGCTCGAAGAACATGCCAGAGCATAGCACTGTCTATACTATAACGTCAACATATATTTATGAGGTATTCGAATAGATGGGTAGAAAATATCCAGCCGGGTTTGTGGAGGGAACTGCGGCCACAACGTGTTTCTGCGCTGGGTTGTGTCGCCCCTCCGGGGCTTGCGCGTGGTTGCGATGTGTACCCAGGGCTTCCGCCCCGGGCTAGTATGTGCCGCCCCTACGGGGCTGGATTGCGATGGGGCGCGATGTGTAGCTAAGGTTTACGCGCTGACTCAATTGCGTTCCTGCGGGGCTGGTTTGGTGGAGGGCACGAAGATCGTGGCGATGGTGAACTTGTTGCGAGCACTGCGGCCGCGAGCGGCGCTAGTTAAGGCGGAAAGTTACTTCGATGATCGTTTCGACGGAGACCGGCGTGCCGGCCTGATCAAGTGCAGGATGGAAGCGCCAGGTAGCGAGCGTTTGAATCGCCTGCTCATCTAGAAGTGGAGTGACGCTCTGCAGAATGTGTATGTCTCGGCCTTCACCACTTGCATCGACCGTGATCGCGAGCAGCACGTTTCCCTCGGTTCTGGCCGCGCGTGCTTCGGGCGGATAGGGTGGATGCGGGGCGGAGATAATGATTGGAGATTTGACGCCAAGAAAGCCCGCGAAGAATGGGCCAGCGTAGTATTCCACTTTCGGCGGGGGGCCGGACGGGGCGGTGGCTTGATTGGGCGCGACTGTTTGAGGCGCAGGGCCTGCGGCGGATCGCAGGTCCGCCAAATTTACTCCGGGGTCCCATCGAAAGTTTCCGTCGATGAACATGAAGTAGGCGAAAGGACACTGCATCGGGCTTTCATTGGGGCCGGATAGATTGAAGGCAACGAAGTAGATATCGACGGGTTGCTTCATGCTGTCGAGCATGTCCCGTTCGATGGCGCGCCCCGGTTCCGGGGCGTCATTCACCTTCCGCGTGAGGATCTGTTTCTCAAGAGAGGCGACGGCCCAGAGAGAGAGGCGGAAACTCTGGTCGTATTTCTTCGGACTTGTTTCATACGCGTCTGCCCAAGGGTTGCCTTTGTCAGGGCCGAACGTATCGTCGAACCATTGTCTGGAATTTGGGATTTCGGCGTCTTTTAACATTGCTGTCAGCTTGCGGCTGCTGCCGGCGCCGGTCGACGCGAGGAGGTCAGCGAGAAACTGTTGCAGGCCTTCGGATGTGTCTGGATAGGTTTTAGGCGCGGTTCGCGACGATGAGGTTCGGGGCGCGAAGGGTACCCGTGCACGGGCGGATGCGGATGGCAGCAATAAGAGGAGTGCCAAAACCGACGAAAATGTCATCCGGCGGATCACGACTACGGAGTATCTATCTCACCCGTCGGCGAATGGCAAGAAAAAGCGCCGGGGTCAGCAGGCGAATTGGGGCACCCAAATGAGCGCGTGAAAGCGATGAGCGATCGAGCTCGAAAGAGCCAAGCGCGTGCATCGGCACCGGGCGATTACGGGCGCGGGCTCAAATTATCGGAGGCGCTAGTTCGGCGGGGCGTGCTCGCGGTTTAGGCCGGCGAAGATTTGCAATTGGCCGGCGGGGATGCGGACTTGGCCGTCGAGGGTGACGAGGAGGCGGCGATTGCCGGCGTCGCGGAATTCGGCGGAGGCGATTGTGGCGTAAGGCTGGACGGCGGCGGGGAGGGTGGCGGTTAGGCCGGAACCTTTTTGCATGGCGCTGAGGATGGCGTCGCTGATTTTTTGTTTCAGCATGTCGCCTAGCGGGCCGGAGCGGAGGAGATCGCCGAGGGAGCCGTCGGCCTGGATGGATTGGATTTCGGGGACGAGGCGAACGGTGCTATCCGATTCGACGGCGGGCGTGAGTTTTATTTCGATCTGGGCGTCGCCGGAAATTAGCTTGTCGGTGATTTGTTTGCCGGCGACTTTGGCGCAGACCCAGCGCTCGTAGTGGAGTTGAACGGTGGCGAGGCTTGCCGGTTCAATGGGGGCGAGCGTGGCGTTTTGAATGGCGATGCGATCGCCGCAACGATCGGATCGATTGAGTTGGGCTTGCAGAAGAGCGGTGATGTTTTGCTGGAGGCTGGAGAGATCGGCGGTGATGCTGAGTTTGAAGACGTCCTGGCCGGCTTGTTTTGAAATGCCGGAGAGGGTGCCGAAGGAAGTGACGGTGATGGGTTGGCCCGCGACGTCGAACGTGCGGGTGGTGGGGGGTATCTTGAAGGCGATGTCTTGGGCGGCGGCGATCGAGGGCAGAATCGCCAGCAAGAACATTAAGGTTGGGACGGAACGGATTAATTTTGTGAGAAACGCGGAGTGCAAGAACGTGGCCTCGTTGGCGATGCGAATGGCCGGCGAATTTGCGCGGACGCCGCCGTGTTGAATTGTGATTGATGAATCCGCGGCGAGATGGGTTGCTTTGGAGCGCGCGGCACCGACTGGCACGATGCGGAAATAAAGAAATGGGGGGCGATGGATCGAGGGAACTTGAGAATCAATATGATTGCGGAAAGTGCGGTGCGCTGCGAAAATTTGATTATGCAAAAACATAGGGACAGGGTGAGTTGGGATGCGAGGCGCTATGTCTGAATCGACGCCGCCGGTAACGCCAAACAGGAACGGATTGGGCGTTTTTTCGCTGGGGGGAGAAGTGGCCGTGATTACGGGCGGCGGCAGCGGACTGGGACTGGCGATCGCGTCGGCGATGGTGGCGTCGGGCGCGAAGGTTGCGATCACCGGGCGGCGCGAAGACGTGCTGCGCGCGGCCGCGCGAAAAGTCGGGCCGGATTGTTTCGCCTTCAGGCACGACGTGACGAAGCTTGGATCTTGTCCGGGGCTGATCGCGCAGATTCAAGAGAAGCTCGGCACGGTGACGATCCTGGTGAACAATGCGGGCGTGCATCTGAAGAAATCTTTCGTGGAAACGTCGGAAACGGATTTTCGCGCGGTGCTTGAGACGCATGTGCACGGGGCTTTTGCGATGACGCAGGCGGTCCTGCCGGGCATGCAGCGGTTGAAGCACGGCAGCATAGTTTTTATCGCGTCAATGACGTCGGTGATGGGGATGCCGAACGTGATCGCGTACTCGACGGCGAAGTCGGCGTACCTGGGAATGGTGCGATCGCTCGCAAGCGAACTGGCGATGGATGGAATTCGCGTGAACGCGCTGGCGCCCGGTTGGATTGAGACGCCGATGCTGCACAAGGCGCTGGACGGCGATCCGGCGCGGAAGGCGAAAATATTGTCGCGCACGCCGATGAGCCGCTTCGGGCGGCCGGAAGACATCGGGTATGCGGCGGTGTATTTGTGCTCGCGCGGCGCGGAATTCGTGAATGGCGTGTTTCTGCCGATCGATGGCGGAGCCAGCACGGGGTTTTGAGAGTGGCGGGCTGTTTCTCCAGCGAAAAACTTCACACGCTAATTTTCGAGGGCCGGAATTGCCGCCTGCCTATCTCCAAAGTCCGGGGAGAAAAGCGACGGAGAGGTCCCTCGTCGTCCGCCGCGGCGGACTCGCTCGGGATGACCAGATAGAAGAAAGTGCGGGGAACAAAGGGGAAAAGGCGCAAAATTCCGGGGCGCGCGCGCGTGCCGAGAGATTCGCGGGCGTCCTGCGCGGGAGCGGGGTGAGCGATGAAGCAGGCTGCGAGAATTAGCAGGAGGCCAGCCGCGCGTGTTAGCGCATCAACATGCCGCCCGATGGTTTCGCCGCACAGATAGCTCGCTTCGTCGGAACAGAGAAAAACAATTACTTTGGCGACTTCATCCGGAGTGCCCGCGCCTTTATGCTTGGCCGAGCGATCTAGGAGAAGTCGAGTTCGACTTCGTCGATATAGCACCAGCCCCAATCTTCGCCGGGCTCGATGGATTTGGCGATGGGGTGTTTCGAGGTGTGGAAATGTTTAGTGGCGTGCTTATTTTTTGAGGAATCGCAGCAGCCGATGTGGCCGCACGTCATGCAGAGGCGGAGGTGAACCCAAGTGTCGCCCATCTTGACGCATTCAGGACAGACGTGGGCGGTGGGCTTAAGATCTTTTTTGATTTGATTCATGTGGGTGCATGCTGGCATTTTGTGGGCTCCTTGCATCGAAGATGGAGGCCTGAAGGCCTCCGCTACATAAAACAAGAACGCGAGTGCTGACCACATCCTGGATCGAAGATGGAGGCCTGAAGGCCTCCGCTACGCAAAACTAAACCGCAGCCGCGTATCGCGCTTTCGATTGAAGATGGCGACCTGAAGGCCGCCGCGACGCAAACAAAACCGAAAAATTCTACAGCTCGGCGAGAACGCGATGGACCAAGTGTACAGCGATCGCGCCTTCGCCTACGGCGGAGGCTACACGTTTCACGTTGCCGGCGCGAACGTCGCCGACGGCAAAGACGCCGGGCAGGCTGGTTTCGAGCATGAGCGGGAAGCGCGGCAACGGCCACGTGGGCTGCGCGGAACCGCTGGGCGACGTATCGTTGGACGCCGAGGAGCCGGCGTCTCCGATGTCGGGCTTCATATCGCGGCCCGTGAGGATGAAGCCTTTGTCGTCGAGCGCGATGCAGCCTTTGAGCCAATCGGTGCGCGGCGACGCTCCGGCCATGATGAAGACGTGGCGAATATCGTGGACGGAGGTTTCGCCGGTGGATTTATCTTTCCACGTGACGCGTTCGAGATGTTGGTCGCCGTCGAGCGCGGTAATTTCCGTGTGGTAATGCAACTCGATGCCGGGATTTTCTTCGATGCGCTGGATCAGATAGCGTGACATCGTGTCGGACAGCGCGCTGGAACGCACAAGTATGTGCACCTTGGCCGCGGTCTGCGAGAGAAAAACCGCGGCCTGCCCGGCGGAGTTGCCGCCACCGACGACAATGAGTTCCTCTTCCTCGCAGAGCTGCGATTCCATGTGCGTGGCGCCGTAATAGACGCCCTGACCTTCAAACTTGGCGAGATTGGCGATGCGCGGCTTGTTGTATTGTGCGCCGGTGGCGATGACCACGGCGCGCGCGGAGAGGCGAGTGCCGTTATCGAGCACGATCTTGTACGGATGGCGGGCGCAATCGAGTTGCGCCACGCTGTGCGCGACCATCGTTTGCGCTCCAAACTTTTCGGTTTGCGCGATGGCGCGCGCGGCAAGCTCCTGCCCCGAAATGCCAGTCGGAAAGCCGAGATAATTTTCAATTTTGGAGCTGGAGCCAGCTTGACCGCCGGGCGTGTCCGTTTCAATCACGAGAACGTCGAGCCCTTCCGAGCCGGCGTAGACGGCGGCGGCGAGGCCGGCGGGGCCCGCGCCGACAATAATGAGATCGCGGATTTGAGATTCATCGATCGCGACGTTGAGGCCCACACGCTCGGCGAGTTCCTGAATCGTGGGATTGCGCAGGACAGATTTCTTGGAGCAACAGATGACCACGGGAATATCGTCGAGCTTGATGTTGAAGCGGTCGAGGAGTTCCTGGGAAGTTTTGTCGGTGTCAAGATCGATGTAATTGAATGGATGTTCATTGCGCGTGAGAAATTCGCGCAGGCGCAAGGTGTTGGCGGAGTGCCGCGAGCCCATGAGAATGATGTTGCCCATGCCGCCGCTGATGAGCGCGAGGCGGCGCAGGATGAAGGCGCGCATGAAAATTTCACTGAGCTCGGCATCCCTGGCGACGAGCGACCGCAAGATATCGCCATCGACTTCAAGAAACTCGCCGGCCTCCGTGACGCGGCCGCGCACGAGACAGCGGCGGCCGGAGATCATGGTCATCTCTCCGGTGAATTCACCGGCGGCGTGTGTGGCGACGGGGCCCTCTGCCGTGAAGCCTGGCTGCACGATTTCCATCTTGCCGGAGAGCAGGACGAAGAAGGGCACATGCGTGTCGCCGACGTCGAAGAGTATTTCGCCTTTCTCGACGCGGCGAGATTTGGCCACCGAGCGAACGCGCGCGATTTGAGCCGGCGTCAGGACGGGAAATGCTTGCGTATGCGCATCGAGCGCGCTGGGCACTGGCGGCGAAGACATTCGTCCCCCTGAGTATCACTAGGACCGGAAACCATTAGAGTAGGGCTACGGCCGATTGGATACAACTCCACGCGACAGAAGCGGCCAAGGCCCCGGGTTGACTGCGCGCCGCAAAACGATTAAATAAGGAGCTTCGCGCGCGTTGTGCCCGCCCTGAGCCGAAACCTGATCGGCGGCATCAAATCGTCGGGAGAGTGAAATGGGAACGAGGGCGGTGACGGCACGTAAACCTTTCCAGCGACATGCCCCGCGCGAGTTCGATCTTTTGCAGAGATTCGCGGATGCGCGAGCGCGGACCGACGAGCTATTCCGCATCGTGCGTCCCGAAGCGCTTTACGATCGGCCCATCGCTGAGCGGCACCGTATCATCTTCTACATAGGGCACCTCGAAGCATTCGATTGGAATCTTCTGGGGCGCGGGCATTTTGATCTAGCGCCGTTCGACGCGGCCTTCGATCAACTGTTTGCGTTTGGCATCGATCCCTTGGGTGGCGGACTTCCGAACGACACGCCGGCGGATTGGCCGCGTCGCGCGCGGGTGGAAGCATACAATCGGCGGCTGCGTGACACGCTCGATGAGCGGCTGCCGGCAGCTCTGGATCCCGACGCCCAGCGATTCGCGGAAACAGCGCGCTTGATCGAGGTCGCGATTGAGCATCGGCTGATGCACGCCGAAACGCTGGCCTACATGCTGCATCAATTGCCGCTGGATCGAAAAATTGCGCATGTGGACGCGCCTCTGCCAGCGGTATCGCGAGTTGCGGCGCACATGGTGCGAGTGCCCGCGGGCACGGCGACTTTGGGCTTGCCGCGAATCGAAAGCGGCGCATTTGGCTGGGACAATGAGTTCGAGGAGCATCGCGTCGACGTGCCGGAATTTCGGATCGATGCGCACAAAGTGACGAACGGGGAGTTTTTGGAATTCGTGTCGAGCGGTGGTTATCAGGAGCGATCGCAGTGGGAAGGCGCGGATTGGGAATGGTTGAAATCGAGCGGGACGTTGCAGCCGGCGTTCTGGACGCGCCGAGGGGAGCGAATTTTCTTGCGCACGATGTTCGATGAAATTCCGCTGCCGCTTGATTGGCCTGTGTACGTAAGCCAAGCGGAGGCTTCGGCGTACGCGCGCTGGAGTGGGAAAGAATTGCCGAGCGAACCGGAGTGGCACCGCGCGGCTTACGGAGCGCCGGGAGGGTCGGAGCGAGCGTTTCCTTGGGGCGACGAAGCACCTGAACCCAATCGCGGCAATTTCGATTTTGCGCGATGGGATCCCGCGCCGGTGGCGGCCTATCCGGCGGGAGCGAGCGTGTTCGGAGTGGAGGGACTCGCGGGCAACGGATGGGAATGGACGCGCACGATTTTCGGACCTTTTGCGGGATTTGAACCGTTCGCGTTTTATCCGGGATATTCGGCAAATTTCTTCGATGGCAAGCATTTCGTGATGAAGGGCGCGTCGGCGCGGACAGCGGCGTGTTTCTTGCGGCGATCATTTCGCAATTGGTTTCAACCGCACTATCCGTTCGTGTACGCGGGATTTCGCCGCGTCGAACGCGAATCGGGTGCGAATTCAGACTCAAGGTGATCGGAATGTTTTCGGAAACGATCGCGCAATATTCGACAGCGGAATTCGCGGGCGATGTGCGCGCGGGTTTGACCAACCCGGGCCAGAAAGAGCTGCCGCCGAAATATTTTTACGACGAAGTGGGATCGGCGTTGTTCGAGGCGATCACGCTGCTGGAGGAATACGGTTTGTCGCGCGCGGATGAGCGGCTGTTGCGCGAGCACGCGGAAGCGATGGTGCGCCCGTTGCTGCCGGGACCGGTAGCGGTTGCCGAACTCGGAAGTGGCAACGGGAAAAAGACGCGCTGGATCTTGCAGTCACTCGCGCAAGGGCAGCGAACGACGTACTACCCAATTGAGATTTCGCCGGCTGCGCTGGCCCAGTGCGTCAAAGAATTGGGGCAACTGGATCGCGTGAACGTGAATGGCATCGAAAGGGCTTATTTGGAGGGCTTGGAGTCGGTCGCCGCGAATCGCCACGCGGGCGAGCGATTGCTGGTGCTATTTCTCGGCAGCACTATCGGAAATTTCGACCGGCCGGCGGCGCAGCAGTTTCTGGCTGACGTACGGCGGACGCTTCAGCCGGGCGATGCATTGTTGTTGGGTGTCGATCTGGTGAAACCAGTCGAGCAGCTTCTGTCCGCCTACGATGATTCACTGGGAGTGACCGCGTCGTTCAATTTGAACTTGCTGGCGCGAATCAACCGTGAATTGGGTGCGGATTTCGACCTGCGCATGTTCGAGCATTCGGCGCGCTATGACGACATCGAGCGGCGCATTGAAATGCACTTGGTTTCGCGATGCCGGCAGGAGGTGTCAATTCCCGGCGCCGGTTGTGCCGTGGCCTTCGGCGCGGGCGAGACGATCTGGACCGAGAGTTCTTACAAATACACGATCGAAGAAATCACCCAGATCGGGGAGAGTTTTGGTTTTCACGTGAAGACACAGTGGGTGGACAGGGCATGGCCGTTTGCCGAGAACTTAATGATCGCTGAGTGAGAGCCAAGAAATACCCGCGAGCGTCAGCCACCGAAAAGCGCGTCGACAGTGCGCATCAGTTCAGCGCCCGCCTCGGATTTCGTTAGATACACGTTGACCCCTACGCGGAACGCCTCTTCCGCCGAGTAGGACGAAGTGTGCATACTCAGCATGACAATTTTCGTATTGGGAGCAATCTGACGGATTTTTGCGGCGGCGTGTATGCCGTTCATTACGGGCATGCTTAAATCAAGCACGACCAATTCCGGTTGAAGCTCGGCGACAATATTGACCGCCTCTTGTCCATTTTTCGCTTCTCCGCAAACGATCCATTGTGAATGTCTTTTGAAAAGGGCCTTGAGGCCCTCGCGCACGGTGTCATGGTCGTCCGCCAGCACTACTCGCAATAGCGCACCCGCGGCCAAGTATCACACGCTCGGCCGGTGCGATGATAGGCCAACCGCCGATATGGGCGTCAAGAGGCGCTATCGAGCGCTGAATTATGAGTTGGCGCTTCGCTCCACCACCGATGGACCTTCGCACGAGCCTGGCACATCATCTCCGACCGGCACGCTGCTCTGCCACGGCGTTACCCAGTGCTTCACGGCGGAAACTCCGTTCACGTCGCCGGTCCATCCACAATGGCAATGCGGATTGAACCAGTGGGCGTCGGCGTCTTCCAAACTCATCTTGGTATTGAAACACGCCGAAGCCAGCGGACGCCCGCATTGCGGGCACGCAAACAGAAGCACATGAGCAAATTGTGAGGATGTGTGGTGCACGGATCGACGGATTGTTTCGTGCATGGCTCAAGCCTCCTTGTCGTCAGATGCCAACTGGGGACTACGATAGACATGACGTCGAGGCCGGGTCGATACCGCGAAGGCTGTATGAGCGTGAGTGGAAACGAATCCAGGAGCTTGGGCCGGTGGAAGCCGAGGATCGGAGAATTGGATTTTCCGCGGTGCCGGTGATTCGCACGCCTCAAGCCGCGCTGAAACGCTCGGCGACTCGCAGCGGATGCCTTGCGGAACTCGCCGCCTCGGCTGGGACGACGTCAGTGGCCGGGATATTCGACTGCTCTGGACGGCATGGTTGCTCTTTAGGGACGCGAGGGAAATATGTTTCATTTCGGAGCGGCTGGCGGGCTTACGCTTGGTTTCAGGATGGAGTCGCCCTCCGCCGAGATGGACAACTTTCCGCGGCATCGCGGACACGTCAGACATGCAAGTTGAGAGGACTTATGCCCGAAAGTTCACACCATGAATTATTGTTCGAGCACAGTCCGCAGCTCATGTGGGTGTTTGACCTCGAGAGCCTGCAATTTCTGGCGGTCAACGAAGCCGCTATCCGGAAGTATGGATACACGCGCAAAGAATTCCTGAAGATGAGCGTCAAGGATTTGCATCGCGCTGAAGACATCCCGCGTCTTCTGGAAGCGCCCTCAGAAAAAGGAGGAAAAATAGGAGAGTCGGGCGCGTGGAGGCAGATCAAGAAAGACGGCGCGCAAATTGAAGTCGAAGTCACAGCGGCGGATATCGGCTGGGGAGGACGCCGGGCGCGCGTGGTTTTTTCCAACGACGTCACAGAGCGCAGGCGGGGAGAGGAATCTCTGCTGGAAGAGCGCCGCTTGCTGCGAACGCTAATCGATAACATGCCCGATTATATTTACGTGAAGGATGCGGGAAGCCGGTTCCTGGTGGCCAACCGCGCGGTTGCCAATCTGACGGGAGCGAAGAACCCTGAGGAGCTGATCGGCAAAACGGACTTCGATTATTTTCCGAAAGAACTCGCCACGGCTTTCTTCTCCGACGAACAAAGTATCGTGCAATCCGGGCTGCCGCTTTTGAATCAAGAAGAGAGAGCGGCGGATTCCGAGGGAAGCGAGCGCTGGACCTCGACTTCCAAAGTTCCCTTGCGCGACGCGCTCGGCCAGGTGATCGGGATCATGGGAATCGGGCGTGACATCACCACGCGAAGAATCGCGGAAGCCGCGTTGAAAGTAGCCAAGGAGGCGGCGGAGTCCGCCAGCCGCGCCAAGAGCGAGTTCCTTGCCAATATGAGCCATGAGATTCGCACGCCGATGAACGGAATTATCGGCATGACGGAACTTGCTTTGGAGACCGAGCTAACCAACGAGCAGCGCGATTATCTGGGCATGGTGAAAGTGTCCGCCGATTCTCTGCTTACGGTGATCAACGATATTTTGGATTTCTCGAAGATCGAGGCGGGGAAAATGGATCTCGACTTCGCCGATTTCAATTTGCGCGAATGTTTGGAAGAGACAGTCCGCACATTTGGGGTGCGCGCGGGCGAGAAAGGCCTGGAGCTGGTGTGCGATATCCGACCGACCGTTCCGGAAATGGTTACGGGCGATTCGAAACGGCTGCGGCAGGTCGTGGTGAACCTGTTGGGAAACGCGATCAAGTTCACCGAGCGTGGCGAAGTAGTTCTGCACGTTGAGACACAAGGAGGCCAAGCGCCCGGCGTCGAATTGCATTTTATCGTTCGCGACACGGGCCTCGGCATACCGAAAGACAAGCAAGAATTGATTTTCGGAGCCTTCGCTCAAGCGGATGGTTCTTCCAGCCGGAAGTATGGCGGAACAGGGCTGGGTCTGACGATTTCAAGCCGGCTTGTCGAGATGATGGGCGGTCGCATCTGGCTTGAGAGCGAACCCGGGTTGGGCAGCACGTTCCACTTCACAGCGAAGTTCAGGCCAACACAAGCGAGCCAGCCGGTGCGAGGCAACGCGCGGTACGACAGCCTTGTTGGAATTCCAGTTCTAATCGTGGACGACAATCCGACCAACCGGCGCATTCTGGAAGAGACGCTCGCCCATTGGGGAATGAAACCTCGGTCGGTGCCCAGCGGCGCTGAGGCGCTGGCTGAATTGAAGCGCGCGAAGGAGATCGGTCAGGCGACACCGCTCGTGCTGCTTGACGCGCAGATGCCGCTGCTCGACGGATTTGCCACAGCCGCGAAAGTCAAAAGGGATCCCGATGTACAGGCAGCGACAATCATGATGTTGAGTTCCGGCGGGCAGCGCGGCGACGCCGACCGCTGCCGCGAAGTGGGGATTTCCGCATATCTCACGAAGCCAGTACGCCAAGCGGAACTTCGCGAAGCCATTGTGCGGGTTCTGGGGTTGAAACAGCAGACCGACGACCGCGCGAAATTGATTACGCGACACTCCCTGCAGGATGCGCGCAAACATGTCCGTATCCTGCTTGCGGACGACAATGCCATTAATCGCGAATTGACAGTGCGAATACTCTCGAAACGCGGCCACAGCGTTGCCGTGGTGGAAAACGGAAGGCAGGCGGTGGAAGCCGTGGAAGCCCAGAAGTTTGACGTGGCGTTGATGGACGTCCAGATGCCGGAGATGGACGGCCTGGAAGCAACAGCCGCCATTCGCAAGATGGAAAAAACCAACGGCGGCCATCTTCCGATTATCGCCATGACGGCTCACGCGATGAAGGGCGATCGCGAACGGTGCCTGGCTGCGGGAATGGATGGATACCTCTCCAAGCCGATACGATCACAAGAATTGATTCAAATGACCGAGAATTTCACGGGAGCCGCGGAACCGATCGTCATGGCCGACGAACCCCCGGAATCCGTGATGGATAAGAAGACCGCGCTGGCGCGAATCGACGGAGACGAATCTCTCTTCGCGGATCTGGCAAAGCTTTTTTGTGACGAGAGCGCCCGAATGCTTTCCGCGATTCAGGACGCCATCGCGAAAAAAAATGCCGGTGAACTGCACCGGGCCGCACACTTCTTGAAAGGCTCGGTCGCCACGTTCGCGGCACAGCCCGCTTTCGACGCCGCACTCAAGCTAGAGGAAATCGCGCGCTCAGGAAATTTGACGGGTGCCGAAGACGCTTTTGCGTCTCTCGCAGAAGAAGTCAGGCGGCTTCGTATCGCACTGGAGAATCGATCCGCGAGCCAAGCACAACGGCAGGAAGCGCTTCACTGAGAGGCAATGGCGCAGTTCGATGATGGATGATATTTCGCGGCGTTGAACATGATGGACATCCTGATTGCCGATGACGATCCCGTATCCTGCCGGTTGCTGCAAGTGTCTCTCGGCCACGCGGGCTACCGGGTCGCGACCACGATCGACGGCGAGGAAGCCCTCCGAGCGCTTGAAAGGCCGAACTGTCCGAGGCTTGTGGTGCTTGATTGGATGATGCCCGGGATGGACGGAATCGACGTGTGCCGTGAAGTGAGAAGCCAGGCGCGCGAGCCGTACATCTACATCATTCTGCTTACTGCGAAAGGGCAGCAGGAAGAAATCATTGAGGGTCTGGAAGCGGGCGCCGACGATTACATCACCAAGCCTTTTGACCTTCAGGAACTCAAGGCTCGGCTTCGCGCGGGGAAACGCATCCTCGAGCTTCAGGAAGAGCTTGTCGCCGCACGCGAACAGTTGCGAGTGCAGGCCACACACGATTCGCTCACAGGTTTATTGAACCGCACCGCGGTCAACGAAATCATCGATCGGGAAATCGCGCGCACAATCCGGGAAGGCACCGAATTTTCAGTAATCATGGCGGACATCGATAACTTCAAGAGCATCAACGATACCTATGGACACGCGATCGGTGACGCTGTCCTTCGAGAAATGGCCAGAAGGTTGCAAGCCTCGATCCGGCCATACGATTCCATCGGAAGATATGGCGGGGAGGAATTCCTGGTGGTAAGTCCTGGATGCGGCCTAACCAGCGCGGCTGAGCAGGCGGAGCGGATCCGTAAGTGCATTTCCGAGGAACCGATTCAGGCGGCGGGTGTCACCATCCCCGCAACCATGAGCCTCGGATTTGCCGTCGCACCAATTGAGGCCACGCTGGCGATCGATCTGGTACGCGTGGCGGATGCCGCGTTGTATTGCGCCAAAAACAACGGGCGCAATCGAGTCGAAGGCAATACTCAGCTATCCATCAAGAACCACTAAGAAAACTCGCCGCGTGGTCGAAAATCGAACTACCAACGATTCCGAGATGATTCCCCCGAATCAGAGCGTTCTTGCATCTAACGGTGCAAACTGAGACGCGGTATGATTCGCGGCCAGCCGGGAGAACGCCGATGAGATTCATATTTATTATTCTCGCGCTTCTGATGCTTTTTGCCTGGATTGGGGCATTCGTCGTTTTTCACGTGTCGGCGGCGCTGATTCATCTTCTGCTTCTTTTCGCGGTCATTTTTATCGTCATTCACTTCATCGTAGGCCGCAGGGCATGAGCGCGTTCGCGGCGCCCCTTCGGTTACTCTGAGAATTTTAGCCGTGTGACGCTTCGACCGCAGCGGCTCGCTCGCGGCTGCGCGTAACGCAAAAGTTCGCTCCAACTTTTTAAGAGGGACGATGCGTGCGTGCCGGCGCTCCGTCTCTACCATCCCGGCTTCCAGCTTTCTACACGATTTCATTGATTGCCGATCTATGTCGATGACGCTAGGGTTGCAGACGACATGACAAACAATGGATCGCGGGGATCGCATTTCCTTCCGGCATGCGTCCTTGTAGCGTCTTTCGCCGCCGTAATATTTTGCGCAGGCGCCAGGGCTCAGGAGCCTCCGCCGCAAACGCACACCGATACCGATGCGAGCAAGATCGAAGTGCGCAATAACGCCGCCAGCCTGCTTAACGATTTACTTGGGGACGAAAAAAATCTCAGCAAGATTCTGATCATCAAGCGCCATTACCCTCGACTGGCGGTTCTGGTTAAGGCCATTTCTAAAACGGCCAGCGACGGCGCGGATGAAATGGATGCGATGGCGAAAGACGATAAGTCGCTGAATTTGCACGCGCTTCAACTTCCGCCAGGCGAAGTCGCCACGCGTGCCGCGATTCAAAAAACGAAGGAACACGAAATACTTTTTTCATCCGGTCAAAAGTTTGAGATAAATCTGCTGCTCTCGCAAACCGACGCACTGGACTACGGCTCGCATCTGGCGAAAATCGCGGCTGAAAATTCCACTTCACCGGAGCAGGAGAAAAAGTTTCACTCCCTCGATGTCGCGCTCAACGCGCTGTTCGTCCGAGCCGTCGCCAGAATTCGCGCGTTGCCAACGAAATAACACTCAATACTTCTTCACGGACTCCGCCACGCTGTATAATTCGGCCCTCCATGGAACTGAAAACTGGCACCCGCCTCGGCACATACGAAATCGTCGCCCCTATTGGCGCGGGCGGGATGGGCGAGGTGTATCAGGCGCACGATACGAAGCTCGGGCGCGATGTCGCGATCAAAATTCTGCCGGAAGCGTTCGCGCGTGATGCCAGCCGGCTCTCGCGATTTCAGCGCGAGGCGAAGATGCTGGCTTCGCTGAATCATCCAAACATCGCAACGATCTACGGCCTGGAAGATTCAAATGGCACAAATTATCTCGTGATGGAGCTGGTACCCGGTGAGACGCTCGCGGATCGCATCAGGCGAGACGGTGCGGTCCCGATCGTGGAAGCTTTAAACATTGCGAAGCAGATCGCGGAGGCGCTGGAAGCCGCGCACGAGAAGGGAATCATTCACCGCGATCTGAAACCCGCCAACGTGAAATTGACGCCCGACGGAAAAGTGAAGGTGCTCGATTTCGGCCTGGCGAAGGCGTACGCGGAAGAGACAGGTTCGTCTGATCCCAACAATTCTCCCACGCTGACCGCTGCCGCGACGATGCAGGGAATGATTCTCGGCACAGCTGCTTACATGTCGCCCGAGCAGGCGCGCGGCAAGGCTGTCGACCGCCGCACGGACATCTGGGCGTTTGGCTGCGTGCTGTACGAACTGCTGACGGGCGAGCAGCTTTTCAAAGGGGAAACCGTTACCGACACGCTGGCGCAAGTGATCTCGAAAGAACCCGATTGGGAGAAAGTTCCGGCGCGCGTGCGAAGTCTGCTGCGTTGGAGCCTGCAAAAGGATGCGAAGAAACGTTTGCGTGACATTGAGGATGGAATGGCTTCGTTGGAGGCGGCGCCGGAGCAGCAGGCCGATCAGTCGAATGCGACTTCCGCGCCGAAATGGCTCTGGGCCGTCGCCATAGCCGCGTGCCTGGCTGCAGCGGCGCTCGCTACGATGCGCTTCCGCGAGAAACCTCCGATCGCACCCGAGGTCGTCCGTTACCAGATACGGCTGCCCGAAAATGTTTGGTTTACCCAAACCGCGAGTTTTGCGCTGTCTCCCGACGGGCGGCACATCGCATTTTCGGCTATCGGTTCGGACGGCTCGCCCGCGATCTGGATGCAAGATTTGGATGGAAGCGAAGCTCGCGAGCTTCCGGACGCGGGAACGAGCCCGACGACACCGCCCTTTTCTTGGTCGCCAGATAGCCGTTACATTGTTTTTTCTAGCGCCGGATCGAAGCTTCGAAAGGCGGACCTGCAGACAGGGACAACTCAGGATATCTGTGACAAACCAGGTCCGCCGATCGGCAGTTCGTGGAATAGTGACGGCGTCATCATCTTTGGAAATCCCTATACGGGCCTTTGGCGCGTCGCTGCGACGGGAGGGACGGCTGTCCCCCTGACCGCCCTGGATTCCTCCCGGCAGGAACGCGAGCACGAACTGCCCGACTTCCTTCCTGATGGGCATCACTTCATCTACCTTCGTGTTTCCAAAATTCCGGAGGACACGGGTATCTATGTCGGTTCGCTCGATGATCCGCCGGACAAGCAAAGCGAAAAGTTGCTTCTGCAGACTGGATTTGGCGCGAAATATGCACCCTCACCGGGCGGCGGTGCGGGACGTCTGCTTTTTCTGCGCGGCGGCACTTTGATGGCTCAGAGCTTTGACCCGGCAAGTCTGGCGCTCACCGGCGATCCAGTTCCCATCGTCGATCAGATCGGCTCAGGTTATGAAACGGGGTTTTATTCCGTCTCGGCCAACACCGTGGTGTACAGGACGTTGAGCTCGAATACCAATTCGCAACTTACTTGGTACGACCGTCAAGGAAAGATCACCGGAACAGCAGGGGATCCGGGGTATATCGACGCGCCGAGTATTTCCCCTGACGGCTCCGAGATCGCATATCGCAAAGATTCCCCGGACCATTCGGACAAGGATATTTGGCTGCTCAACATTGCGCGCGGCACGAGCACCCGCTTCACGTTCGGCGGCAGTTGGAACGACAACCCGGTCTGGTCGCCCGATGGAAGTGAGATCGTATTCATGTCGAATCGTGAAGGCATTTTCAATCTGTACGAAAAGCCCGCCAATGGGGCTACGGACGAACAGATACTGCTCCGCACGAAAGAGAACAAGGCAGCCCTGAGCTGGTCTCGCGATGGCCGGTACCTACTCTACGGCGTGGCGCAGAACCTTGCCGGCGGCAGGCAGGATCTCTGGGTGCTCCCCATGCAAGGGGACCGCACGCCTTTCCCATTCTCGCGTACTCCGTTCGATCAAAGAGACGCGCAGTTCTCGCCCGATGGGCGCTGGGTCGCCTACGTGTCAAGCGAATCGGGCCGGCATGAAATATATGTGCGGGAATTTACGGTGCCGCCGGCGCCGACCGAAACCGGCGAAAAATGGATGATTTCGAATGGTGGAGGCATCTATCCGATGTGGCGTGCGGACGGCAAGGAAATTGTCTACTTCGGCGACGGCCTCTCCGACCGTATGTCGGTGAGCGTGGGCGCCGGTCCGGGCCATTCGTTTCATTCGGGAGTTCCTCAAGAACTGTTCAAAGTACCGCCGGGGATAACGGGAGCGGACACCACGCCTGATTTTAAGAAGTTTCTGCTGGCTGTCCCGGAGACGAAAAAGGGCCCCCAGACTTTCACGGTGGTGGTGAATTGGGCCGCAGCGTTGACGAAATAGCGCTCGCCGCGTTACAGCTTCGCTTCCGTTTCGCTGATGACCATGATAACGCGCAAGAAACTCGCGATCTGCCCACTGGATTTTTCAGACGGTCTCGAGGTAGCGGTGGACCATGCTGACTGTGGTGGAACCCTCGCCAACTGCTGTGGCGACGCGCTTGCTTGAACCGGCGCGAACATCGCCTGCGGCGAATATCCCAGGCACATTGGTTTCAAAGAGAAAAGGGTCGCGGTCGAGCGTCCAGCCGCGCGGCCGGCGGCCGTCACGGTACAGGTCGGGTCCGGTGAGGATAAAGCCCTTTTCGTCGCGCTCTACGAGCCCAGCGACAATCTGCGTCCGCGGCTCCGCGCCGATAAAGACGAACATCGCCGCCGCGTCCAACTTGATATCCTCCCCGCTTTCGGCGCGGCGAACCACAACCCGTTCCAGGCGCCCCGTACCGTGAACCGAAGTGACTACAACTCCCGTGAGCACTTCGATATTCGCCGTGGCCTCGATTCGATCGACCAAGTATTGCGACATCGCCTTCCGAAGTGAATTGGCGCGAACCAGAATTGTGACGCGCCGGGCATAACGCGAGAAAAAGAGCGCGCCTTGGCCGGCAGAGTTCGCGGCGCCTACAACGCAAACATCCTGGCCGCGGTAGGTCGCGGCCTCGGTGAGTGCCGCTCCGTAATACACACCGATTCCGAGAAGAGAATCCACGGCGATATCGAGCGTCCGTACGGCTACGCCCGTCGCAAGCACAACCGCGTAACACGAGATTTCGGTCCCGTCGGCGAGCTGAACGATGCGGTACGGATCTTCGCGGCGCAGGGCCGCCACCTCCTGCGTGCCGAGCACTTCAGCGCCAAAACGCAGCGCCTGAGCGGTGGCGCGCCGCGCGAGATCAGCCCCGCTGATTCCCGCGGGAAAGCCGAGATAGTTTTCAATCTGCGAACTGGTTCCCGCTTGTCCACCGGGCGCCTCTTGCTCGATCAGCACCGTTCGCAATCCCTCCGAAGCGCCGTAGACCGCCGCTCCCAATCCCGCGGGCCCGCCTCCGATGATCACGACGTCATAGAAGGGGCGCACCGCCCGTGTTTGCATTCCGACCTTTTCGGCCAGTTCGCGATTTGTCGGCGCGGTCAGGTGACTTCCGTCAGGGAAAAAAACCGTGGGCAAGCGCGCCAAACCGCCATCGAGGGACGCGATCAATTCCTGCGTCGATGGGTCTTGTTCGACATCGATCCACTGGTACGGTATCTGGTTACGCGACAAAAACTCCTTCACCGCGTAACTTTGCGGAGACGATCGCGCGCCAGCGACCCTGATGCCATCGTAGGGAAGCCGAACATGGGCCATCCAATCCGACAGCAAATCGTCCAGAACCGGATACAGCCGTTGATCGGGTGGATCCCAGGGTTTCATCAGGTAATGATCCAACCCGACGTCGTTGATGCCGGAAATCGCCGCCGCCGTATCCGCGTACGCTGTGAGCAGCACGCGCCGCGATTCCGGGTGGAGCTTGCGCGCTTCGCGCAACGTCTCTGTGCCCGTCATCTCGGGCATCCGTTCGTCCACCAGGAAAAGCGCGATGGGGGTCCCGCGCTTCTTGAGTTCCCGCACGGCCTCCAGAGCTTCGCGACCGGAGCTAGCCGTAAGGACGCGATAGTCGTTGCGGTAGTGTTGACGCAGATCGCGTTCGATGGCCCGCAGCACTTCGGGGTCATCGTCCACACTCAGAATTACGGGTTTGGCCACGTCAGATCGTTCCTGTGTCGATTGGCAGCGTCACGCTGAACTGCGTGTGCTGAGGGCGAGATTCGACTTTGATTTCCCCGTGATGCCGGAGCACTAGCCGCCGCGCGATGTCGAGACCGAGACCGGTGCCCTGGCCAACCGGTTTCGTTGTGAAGAAAGGATCGAAGATGCGATCGCGAATTTCCGCAGGCAGTCCGGTCCCATCGTCGACGACTTGCACGACGATCGAATCACCGTGCCGTTGCGCAGCAACAGCAACGTGACCAGCCGCCGCGTCCAGCGCATTGTCGATCAGGTTTGCCCACACTTGGTTTAGCTCGCCGCCGAATCCCTGAATGCGCGGAAGATCGGCTTCCACGTCCAAGCTTATCTTTACCGATTTCCCGCGGGCTTTTGCGTTGAGCACGGCAAGCGTGTCGGTGAGTCCTTGACCGATATCCACCAGTTTGGGGCTCGTTGACTGGTCCATGTAAGTGAAGCCCTTCACAGCTGACACGAGGCCGTGAATTTTTGACGCCGCCGCCACGATCTCCGATGCCAGTTGATGCGCCGCACATCCAGCGATCAGCCACTGGAGCGTCAGGTGCAGCGTCTCGCCATCGAGCCGTTCCGCCAATCGGTCCAGTGCGTCGATCGTAATCCCGGCGTCCGCCAGCGCTTCCGTCGCGGTCAGGTCGCCGCGGTGACGCGTCAGCCAGTCGGCGATGGCATCTTCGCGATCCGCTCGCTCGATGGGGGAACGCAAGAAAGCAGGGTTAGCCGCATCGAGGCAAATGTCTCGTGCGGCGTCGACGGCGGCCTGCTGAGCTTCGGACAATCGCGCCGCGCCAAGCGCGTGCGAAGTATTTTCCACTTCAGGCAATCGCAGCGCGAGTCCTTCGGCGCTGCGCGCGACGGCTGAAGCGGGATTATTCAATTCGTGAGCGAGCCCTGCGGCCAGTTTGCCGAGGGAGAACATTTTTTCGTCGAGGAGATCGCTCGACGTGAAATGACGGGCGCGGTCGATCATGACGTGAACGAAAATCGAGGTAAGTTCGTAGCAGTCGTGAATCAGCGCGGGAATATCCTCGCGCTGGATCATCAGCATTTCGGTAGGCACCTCGGCCTTCACGTCGCCCGGCGGGCTGACGATGCGGGAGTATGGCAGGACTCCCGTCACATCGCCCCCGCCCCACTCCATTACTTTGTGTGGCCCCGCACCGCGGTCGATGTGAATCGAGAGGTGGCCGGAAAGTACGATGTACAGGCCGTGCACCGGTCCGGTTTTCGCCGTGAGCACGTCTCCTGTGTTTAAGTGGACAAGGTGACCGTGCGCCGCGAGCCATGCAAGCTGTTCGCGCGGCGCCCCGGTAAGCGTCCGGTGCGCAGCCAAATCATCGACGAGACTGCCGGTCGTCAAAACAGCCTCCGTTATGCGTATGCGCCAGTCCTCACGTAATCTGACGGATTCACGCGTCGACGAGAGTCCGCGGCCGTTTCCAATTCGGCGGACCTCAGCCAGCTACGTTTGGACAGCCCTGAGACAAAATTTCCAATTCACGCTCCAAACCCGCAAATCCTACGTTTCCGCCGCCTCTGAGTCAACGGGTGTGCCACCTAGAGCCGCCACGTTCCTGGCATTTTGGAAGTTGATTTTGGGTTCTAGGTGGGATCTTTCGGTGGTTAACCTGACCCCGATGGCGGTACACGGCACGATCTAGCAGCATGGATGCTGTTGTCATGGCAAAGGCCAGGATTCCGACTCCGCCGCGCGCCGAATTGTTTGCCGATCTCAAATCGAGACAGTAGAAGTCGACGCTTCGAAGCGTCGCAGAGACATGACCTTGGACTTTCGATTTACTGTTGCCAACCGCCGCCAAGAGCATCATAAATCTGAACCAGAGCGAGCCGCTCATTCAGCTCCGCTTGCGCGAGGTTGAGTTCCGCCGCGAAGTAGTTCGTTTCGCTCGTCAGCACTTGCAGGTAACTCGCGCCGCCATGCTGGTACAGCGTATTCGACAATCGGTCGGTATCCTGCGCGGCAGATGTCAGCAACTCCTGTTGCTCTCGAAACTCGCGGTCCTTCCCGTACGCTACCAGGGAGTCAGAAACTTGTTGGAATGCCTCGATGATCGTTTGCTTGTAGGTGAGCAGCATCTGCTGTTCCTGCGCTTCGGCAAGCCGCATGCCTGAGTGCAGCGCTCCGGCCGCAAACACCGGCTGCGTAAGCGATGCGGCGGCGTTCCAAAGTCCGGCTGACCCGGTGAAGAGCTGGTTCAGCGCGTAGCTTTCCAACCCTCCCGTGCCCGTCAAAGAAATGCTGGGAAAATAGGCGGCCCTGGCAACGCCAATTTCCGCATTTGCCGCGATCAAGTTTTCTTCGGCTTCCCGTATGTCTGGGCGGCGATCAAGAAGTTCCGAAGGGAGGCCAGCCGGAACGGCGGGTGGATTTGGCTGCTCTGTGAGTGCGCGGCCTCGGGGAATGTCGGTGGGATTTTCACCCAGCAGTATGCTGAGGGCATTCTCCTGCTCTGCAATCTGTCGCTCAAGATCGGGAATCGTTTCCGCTGCGGTGTAAACAAGTTGTTCGGCTTGGCGCACGTCCAGCATGGACGCGGATCCGTTTTTCGCGAGCACGTTGGTGAGCCGCAGCGAGTCTTGCCGCGAGGCCAGCGTGTCTTTCGAGACCTGAAGCGCCATATCGAGCTCACGAAGCTGGAAATACGCCGTCGCCACGCTCGAAACCACCGAGGTCAGAACGGCTCGGCGACCCCATTCGGAAGCAAGCAGGCTGGCGCGCGCCGCTTCGGTGGCTCGACGATATTTTCCCCAGAAATCAAGATTCCAGATTACGGACAGATCGATCTCTCCTGCGTTCGCTTTGTAGGCCGGAATTGCGCTCGAGATTTTTGGGTTGCGCTCGGTGAATACCTGGGCCCCGGCATCCACCATCGGAAACTGGTTCGCGCGCGTGATCCCGAGCTGAGCCTGCGCCTGAAGGACGCGTGTCGCGGCGATTTGTACGTCGAAATTCTGCTGCAAAGCGGTGCGAATCAATTGCTGTAATACGGGGTCTTGAAAAACGTCCCACCATTTTTCGTTGCCCAGTGATTCGGCGGAAGCGATTGACGATGGGCCGGGGTTCTCGCCGCGATAGGCCCCGGGCGTATCGATGGGAGGTCTTTTGTAATTTGGCCCAACCGTGCAGCCCGTAAGCAGAAACGCAAATGCCAGGAGCGCGAGTTTTTTCATTTCAATCGCCCTCCTGTGGCAGGGCGCCTGCGGGAGACTCCGCGGCCGCGTGCGGCGTTCCGCCGGATAGCTTCTCCACAAAATAGAAAATCGCAGGGATGAAGAAGATACCGATGGCGCTTGCAGCCAGCATGCCGCCAATTACCGTCGTGCCCATAACCTGCCGCGCTACGGACCCGGCTCCGGATGCGAACCACAGCGGAACGCAGCCGAGGATGAAAGCCAACGAGGTCATCAGAATGGGCCGGAGCCGGAGCCTCGCTCCTCCCAGCGCCGCGTCGACAAGCGGCTTGCCTTGCTCGTATTCGTCTTTGGCGAATTCGACGATCAGAATTGCGTTCTTCGCCGCCAGACCGATCAGCATCACCAAGCCGATTTGCGAATACACGTCGTTTTCCATATCGACCATGTAAGCCGGATAGAAGGCCTGCGTGAACAATCGGCGCAGGAGCAGCACTCCGAAAGCGCCAAAGATGGCTACCGGTGTGCTCAACAGCACACTGAAAGGCAACGACCAGCTTTCATAAAGCGCCGCCAGGATCAGGAAGACGAATAAAATCGAAACTCCAAAGATCGTCGTAGCCGATATGCCTTTTTGCGCTTGCTTCTGCTGGAACGACATTCCCATGTAGTCGTAGCCCATGTCGTGAGGCATGGTTTGCGCAAATACTTGTTCGAGAGCGGCCATGGCCTGGTTTGAGCTGTATCCCGGCGCGGCACTGCCATTGATCTGGGCCGAAGGATACTCATTGTAGTGCATGATGAATTCAGGACCGAGGCGCGGTTCGAATTTCGTCAAAGCCGATAGCGGAACCATCGCGCCGGTGTTGTTCCGAACGTAAAACTGCCCGGCATCTTGCGCATTGGTCCTGTAGTTGCCTTCGGCTTCCAAGTAGACCTGCCACTGGCGCCCGAAGCTGTTGAAGTAATTCACGAACAGGCCGCCCATATACGTTTGCAGCGTTGTATAAACGTCGGAAATCGGCACGCCTTGTTTGAGCACCTTGTCGCGATCCACATCGACAAACTCCTGTGGAACGCTCGGCAGCAGCGATGAGGTAATTCCCGCAATCTCCGGACGCTTACTGGCAGCGGCCAGAAACTTATCGACGTTCGCTGCCAGGTACGGAATGTCATTTCCGCCGCGATCTTCGAGTACAAATGTGAAACCACCGGATGTGCCCACACCCGGAATCGCCGGCGGCGAAAAGCTGAAAGCGCTGCCCTGTGGGAGTTTGCCGAGCTCCTGATTTAGACTCTGTTTAATAGCCTGGAATTGTTCAGCTTGCTGTTTGCGGTCGGTCCAGGGCTTCAAGGTAACGAAAAAGAAAGCGTTGTAACTGGTCTGAACGTAGCTGAGAAGGCTGAAGCCAATGACGCTCGTGGTGTATTGAACGCCAGGCGTTTTCATCAGAACGTTCTCAACATCTCTTGCGGCTTGATCCGTCCGCTGGAGCGAGGCCGCAACAGGAAGCTGAAGATTGACGTACGCATAGCCCTGATCCTCGTCGGGCAGAAAACCCGACGGCAACTTTTCGCCAAAAAAAATCGCCACGACTCCGAAAAGCAACAGAGCGATCACGGCGATTCCGCTTTTGCGAATCAACGCCGCGCTACCGCGAACATAGTCGTCGGTGACGCGTCCGAAAGCGCGATTGAACCAATCGAAAAACTTCCGCAGCGGTCCCTTGCTGGGCTTCTTGGGCTTGAGCAAAAGCGCTGCGAGGGCCGGGCTGAGGCTGAGCGCGTTGAATGCGGAAATGATCACGGAAATCGCGATCGTTACGGCGAACTGCTGGTACAGGCGTCCCGTAATTCCGGGTATAAATGCCGTGGGCACAAACACCGCCGAAAGCACGAGGGCAATGCCGATCACCGGTCCTGAAATCTCTTCCATGGCTTTCAGGGCGGCATCCTTCGGCGTTTTACCTTCTTCGATATGACGCTCGACAGACTCGACAACGACGATGGCGTCGTCCACGACCAGTCCTATAGCGAGCACCAGACCGAACATCGAAAGCGTATTGATGGAGAAGCCGAATAATGGAAAGAATGCGAAGGTGCCCACCAGCGAGACCGGAACGGCCAGGAGTGGAATCAACGTGGCGCGCCAGCCCTGAAGGAAAAGATAGACCACCAGAATTACGAGCACGAGCGCGATGATCAACGTCAGCAGAATTTCACGAATGCCTTCGGTAACTGCTTTCGTTTGGTCCAGCGATACCACGTAGTCCATGTCCGCCGGGAATCGATCCTTCAGGGAAGCCATCAGCGTCCTGACCGCCTTCGCATCATTGACCGCGTTGGAGCCGGGAAGTTGATAGATCGCAAGGATGGCGCTCGGTTTCCCGTTCAGGCGGCCCTTCAGCGTGTAGCTCTGGACGCCGAGTTCGATGCGCGCCACGTCCTTCACCCGCACGACGCCCCCATCGGGATTCTCGCGGACGATGACGTTGCCGAATTCTTCGGGCGTAGCCAGACGCCCCTGCGCGCGCACCGAATACGTGAATTCCTGGCCCGCCGGAGCCGGTTCGCTGCCGATTTGTCCAGCTGGGTTCACGGTGTTTTGCGATTGAACGGCGTTGACGACGTCGGATACCGTCATGCCAAGCTTGGCCAGCAGATCGGGCTTGAGCCAGATGCGCATCGCATACTGTCCCGCGCCGAAAATCTGCACGTTGGCGATCCCCGGAACGCGAGTGATCGGATCGCCCAGATTGATGTAGCCGTAATTTGCTAGGAATTGCGCATCGTAGGTGCCGTTGGGCGAATAGAGCGCCACCAGCATCAGCGGAGCGGACGTGGATTTCTGCACGGTTACGCCGTATTGCGCAACCGTTGAGGGAAGCTGTGCCGCCGCTTGGGTCTCGCGCATCTGGGTCAAAATCAGATCCGTGTTCGGATCGGTCTGAACGCCAAAATCCACAATCATGGTCATCTGGCCATTCGCCGTCGCATTCACGGAATACATGTAATTCATGTTGTCCACGCCGCTCATCGTCTCCTCGATGGGCGTGGCAACCGACTGCGCGAGAGTGTTCGCGTCCGCGCCGACGAACGTGGCTTGTATCTTCGCTTCGGGAGGAACGATGTTGGGGAACTGCGCGACCGGGAGCTGGGCAATCGAGATGGCCCCGATAATGACCGTCAAGATCGCAATCACCATCGCGACAATCGGGCGATTGATGAAAAACTTGGACATGGCTCAGTTGCCCCCGCCAGCAGGGTTGTAGGGAACAGGCGTGACGGCGCTTCCGTCTTTGACCTTTTGCGTGCCTTCCGCTACGACGCGGTCTCCTGCATTTAAGCCCTTGTTGATGATCCACATCGTGTCCACGCGCTCGCCTACGTCGACGTTACGAATGGCGATCTTGTTGTCGGGTCCCACCACCGCGACTTGGTACGATCCCTGCAATTCGGTTACGGCGCGCTGCGGAATCAGCAGTGCGCCCTTCTGGATTCGCGTTACGGCGCGCACCCTGCCGTATTGCCCCGGGCGCAGGATATTGCCTGGATTCGGAAATGCTCCCGCGATTCTGATGGTTCCGGTCTGTTGATCCAATTGGCGGTCGGCAAAAAGTATTGTGCCGCTGTGAGCGTAGGTGGTGCCATTAGAGAGGATTAACTGTAGCGGGATCGGCGAAGTCTTCGACAGCAGGTTCACCGTATCGGGGCTGATCTTGCCGGCGATCTGAAGGTACTCGTCTCCGCTGATTGGGAAATACGCCTTGATGGGATTCACCTGAGAGATTCCCGTGAGCACGGTTGTTGGAGTGACGAGGTTACCCACTTGGACTTGCGCGATGCCCGCAATTCCGCTGATCAGGGAGCGGACTTTTGTAAATCCCAGATTTAGCGCGGCCTGTTCGACGGCGGCTTGGGCTGCTTCGACGCCAGCTTTTCCTGCCAGTTGTGTTTGCGTGTCCGTGTCGAGCTGGCTTTGTGGAATCGCGCTCGCCTGCGCTTCGGGAATGTCGCGCTTTACGTTGAGCGTGGCGTTGCCGAGCTGCGCCTCCGCCTGGGCGAGCTGTGCTTTTGCTTGATCGAGAACCGCCTGGAACGGACGAGGATCGATCTCAAAGAGCACATCGTCCTTGTGCACAAAAGACCCTTCACGATAATCCTGCTTGATCAGGTAACCGGTAACCTGCGGTTGTATTTGCGCATTCACGTACCCATCTAGGGTGGCCACCCATTCGCTGGAGATGCTGACGTCTTTTTGGACCACGCTTGTGACTTCAACCTCCGCGGGCCGAGGTGGTTGCGCTGTTTTTCGGCTGCATCCGGCGCAGAAAAGGAAACCAGAGGTACTGAATAGAAGAGCGCTCCATGTCAAAAAGCCAGTGTTCGTGCGGTTCAATCCGTTCTCCTCTCTGCACTGATGTTACCCATGATGCGAATGTTATGTTTGGCCTGGCGCTGATCCGAATTCTCAACACTTCAATTTGAGCGTCAGGTAGCCGGTCAAAACGGATTTGAATTCTTCGATCATCGCGAACTTCTCGCCGGGGTCGGTCTGCGCGTACAACGTCAACAGCGCCCGGCTGACCTGTTGCACAACGGATGCGACGCGTAGCGCCATAGCTCTGGACATCCGAGGCTTGTGCGCCATCAGCACCGTGGCAATTCGCACGCGAATCAGCTCTCGCCGTGCCGGAGTGTGGGCCGTCGGAGGAACGTCCAAAAGCGCGAGCAAGGCGGGATGGCTCTTGACGAGTTCTATCTGCATGCTCGCCAGCCGGCCCGCAAGATGCCCGGCGCTCAAAGCCGCCGCCTTGCGGGCTAGAACCGTCCAGGATTGTTCGATGTCCTTGACATACTGAGCGCGTAACGCCTCGGCAACCGACGGCTTATTGGGGAAAAATTGATAGAGCGAGCCAATCGACGAGCGCGCGCGTTTGGCGATCGCGCTCATCGTCGTCCGCTCATATCCCATCTCAGCGACCACGGATGCCGCCGCGCGCAAAAAACCTGCCACGCGCCGCTGTCCCCGTTCCTGTTGCGGTATCCGCCGTGGCGCCGTGGACGAATATGAGGGCATCCTCACATTGTAGCAGATGTGAGCATCGCCTCATATCTCCAGGCGGGGTTTTGACTCCGGCATGAGCCCATGGCAACGAATGCGTATTGCGATCAAGGCCGTAAAGGCCGCGAGCGGACGTACACAATCAAGATCGAGCGGCGTCGGTCGTTCCATCAGCCTGAATGCGAGATGGGGCAAGACCGCCGGCCTCGGCGCCGTTGTGTCCACCGGTCCGCTCGTTCGCTACGGACCAGCCTTACGCTCGAGCTGTTCGGAGAATGGTGGAGGCGGGGGGAGTCGAACCCCCGTCCGAAAAGCGCTACGGCCCGAAGACTACATGCTTAGCGCGTTCGATTGGTTTCGCCGGCGGCGGTTGGAGCGCGCAAGAAACGCCACCGGCTAGTCCGATTGGTCTCGCCGTTACGTCACGGACCGAGGCGCAACGGCCAGCCTGCTAAATGACGCCTCGTTCAAGCCCGCAGACACTGCTTGAGGAGACGGGCTACGCTAGGTTTGTCTAGGCAGCCAAAGCCAACTCAGTGTTGGCAGTTCTAGTTTTTCACCCGATAACGGACAGGTGACGCCCGGCATGCCTTCGGGTCGCGACAGCTTCCGTCGAAACCGTGTCGCCCCCATAATTACAATTCTAACACCATATCCGCTCAGAGCGCGGCGTGTCGAACGTGACCGCTCGCCCGCTATCCCTGCGGATCCCTTTGCCGCGTGGCCTTAACTCCAGACAATATTCCCAGCCCCACCAGCACGATCGCGAGCACTGCGATCCAGTGCGCCGGCACATGCATCAAGTGTGCGGCATAAATCAGGCCGATGATCACGATCGCATATCCGATTGCGTAGAGTCCGAATGACATGGCGTCTTCCTTTTCTTCCGAATCCTCGCAATCGCCCTTCCTTGATTGCGGAATTGCGGCCGCTATCGCTACACCATCAGGGACACCTAGTAGATGCCCCGCGCAGCGGAAGCGTGACGAAGGATTCGCGACCGTGTGCTCGCCTACTTTTCGATCTCAGACCTGGTTTCGGCGGCAGCGCAAGGCAGCGTATCGTGCTCGTTCTTAGGCGCTATTGCCCTTGCGGTTTCTGCGTTGGGCGCGCCCGGAATGACGCGTAAGAGATACCGTGCCAATCGAGGAAACGCGCCTCTGGCTTGTTATTGACAATACTTTTGCTCCATTCCGATAATTGATGCTGCACCTCTTTCCAGCTTGGGAGAACGTGTCGCTTATGATTCCGGCCGATCCTACAAACGTCGAACGCGCTGTCTCGCGCACACTACGAGATAGTCTCGAACGCATGCAGCGCACCGCGAAGGAATTGGATCAGGCCGTAGCTGATTTTGTCGCGGCCTGCGCCAGCAACCGCCCCGCGAATGCCTTGCCCTCGATGATGCGCGCGCAAACGGCGTCGGCTTCGCTTGCGGCCACACTCGAAGTACTTTCACGTTTCGTGACTTCCGCGTTGCAGTCGCCGAATCGCGCCGCAATCGACCCGCTCGAGCTCGCCACGGTTGAAGTCGAAACGCGCGAGCACATTCACGCGCCGGAGCACGCCGGGCCGCGCGAGGAAAATGAAGCGCCGGGGATCGCGCTGTCGGCGGAGCCCGCGATGACAGCGGAGTCCGTCGCCGGAACGCCCGAAATTTCCGATTGGCCCACGGCAGCCGAGCCGACCGAGTGGTCCGAGGCGCACGAATCGCATGACTCCCCCGTGCGCGCCGAACCCTTTGAGTCTGAGCCGGAGCAATCCGAGATTCCGCCATCCGAAACGCAGTACGCTGAAGCGCAGCTATCCACGGTAGAGAGCGAATCACTGGCGTTCGAACCGCCGCCCGATCCCGCCCTTGAACTGACGTCCGAAGCGCCGCTGTCGCCGGAAATTTCCGCGCACCCGGACGCGCTTGAGCCGCTTGCGGCGTTCTCCGCGCCCGAGCAGCGTGATGAGCCGCAACCAACCGCCCTCGCAGGCGAAGCTACGACGCGCGATTTAATCGGTAATGAGGAAACTGTCCCTCAAGAAGAAGTCGTGTCTCAAGAAGAAGTTGACACTCGCGAAGACGTCGTCCCTCAAAACGAAGTCGTCGCGCATGAGGAAATTCCGGCCGTCGAAGCTGTAAGCGACGGACCTTTCATCGACGAAACTCCAAGCTTCGAATCGGTCGTCGCAGACCAAGTTCCAAGCTACGACGCTTCCGCAGATGGCATTGTTGACGAGCCCGAATTCGCCACCGAGGCCGCGCAGGCAACCTTATCGGAAGAATCGAAGATCATAGAAGAGGCGATTGCGGGCGGCATCGCGAAGATGTCCGCCCCGCACGCGGTGCCGCAGGAAGTCGCGCAATCGGAGCCCGCAAGCGAAGTCACGACGTTCGACATTTCGCTGCTTCCCGACGATGAACGCGAATTGCATCGCCGCGCCAGCCGCGTGGCGAAGGTTTCGATGCAAGACATCAAGCTTCTGCAACCCCAGCAGGTCGCGATTGGCCGCGAGAACAAAGACATCTGCATTCGCTTGCACGAAGAGATCGAAAGGGCGCATAAAGAATATGGCCGCCGGTTCAAGCCCATCATGAGCCATCCGGTGGATTACTTTTATGACTGGATGGTGGAAATTCTTGCCGCTGGCGATCCATCTGCGCTTGGAGAGTATCCGTACCAGACTCCGGCTCTGCGCCGCTAACGCACGTTTCGGAAGCGTGGCCGGGCTGTGCCTGGCCCTTGCGATTTCGGTTCTGCCGCTGGCCGCACATGCGCGCCAAAGCACGCCACATGCGCCGGCACGCACGTCCGCAACACACGCCGCGCCGCACCGCACTCCCGCTTCTTCTACGTTATTGTCGGCTTCTACCGGAGCCGCTACTGATGCAACTCAACAACTGGCCGCGCTCGCTCGCACGCTGCACGATCATCCGTCGCCTGCCGACTACGACGCGCTTTCCCGCTTCGCCGGGAAGCACTCGAAGGACGCATTCGGGGCGCGTGCTGCTCTCGCGCTCGGCTACTACGACCTGAGCAATAATCACGCCGAGCAAGCCAACGTCTGGCTTGCCAAAGCCGCGAATGACGATGTCCTCCATGAGTACGTTGTTTACTGGCAGGCCCAAGCCGATCAAGCTGTCGGTAAATCTCGCGAAGCTCTCGATCTTCTTCAGGAGCTCCAGCGCAGCGCGCCAGACAGCGCCATCTCCGATCAAATTGTGCAGTCGCTCGCCGATGATGCCATCGGTGCAGGCGAGCCGTCCGTGGCCGTCGCGGCTCTCGATGCCTATCCGCATACCATGGACAAGCCGGCCATGCTATTGCTGCGCGCGCAAGCCGAAGAAAAAGTAGCACAAGCAAACGCGCAGCAGCCGCTTCTCGCGGCGCGCGACTATCTCGATGTCTTCAATCGTTTTCCCATCAGCCCGGAAGCCGGCGCGGCAGGCGAACGAATCCCGTCGCTCCAGTTCGCGCTCGGCGCCGCGTTTCCCGCGCCGCCGCTTTCCGCGCAGTTTGCCCGCGCGGAATCGCTTTACCTCGCGCACCATTGGCGCGATGCGCGTTCGGCGTACCTTGATCTTTCGCTCAAGCTCGATGGTGCCGATCGCGAGCGCGCGCACCTGCGCGTTGCCGAATGCGACGTCGCATTGGGCGCCAGTCCCGACGCGCTTCGCTCGCTCACCCTCACTTCGCCCGAGCTTGACGCCGAACGCCTCTACGCGCTTTCGCAGAATCGCCGATCCGAGAAAGTCGAGAGCGAAATGTTGGCGTTCGTCGAACAACTCGCCACAGCTCATCCTTCAAGCACTTGGACCGAGCAGGCCCTCTTCGCCACGGGCAATTATTATTGGGTGAATTTGGATCGCGATCGCGCCGCAACCTACTACCGGCGCGTAGCCACGGGTTTTCCCGGCGCGATTGACGCTGTCGCAGCTTCTTGGCGCGTCGCATGGACCGCCTACCTCGAACGCCGCCCCGACACCGCCTCTCTGCTCGAAGATTTCGCGCGCCACAATCCCACATGCACCTACATTCCCGACGCGCTCTACTGGCTCGGCCGCACCTACGAGCGCACCGGCGATCAGGCGCGCGCGCGTAGCTACTATTTGGCCGCCGCTGGCCGCTTCCCGCAGAATTATTTCGGAGTGCTGGCTTCCGAGCGCACGCGTCCCGCGCCCGTCGGAATTGGCGACGCCCCCGTAAATCCGAGCGATGTTCTCGCTCTGATTCCGGCGCCAGATCCACTTGCGCCCCTCGACGCTCCCGTACCGCCCGCCGCCGCCGCGCGCGTAGAGCGTGCCGAAGCGCTCCAATCGATTGCTTTCGACGCCTCAGCCGCGCTCGAATATCGCGCTGCGTACATGGCCACCCATACCGGTCGGCTGTTGCTCGATGAAGCCGAAGCCGCGGATGCGGCCGGGCACTATGCCGAAGGCATGGTCGTCGCGCGGCTGCTGCTCACGCAGGTTGACGCGCGCCGCCTCGTCGACACCGATCTCGAGGCCTGGCGCGCCGCCTATCCCCTGCCTTACCGCGAGCCGCTCGAAGCGCAGTCCGCCGCGAACCATGTTGACCCCATGCTCGTCGCTGGACTCGCGCGCCAGGAATCCGCGTTTGACGCCGAAGCCACCTCGCGCACCGGCGCTATTGGCTTGATGCAAATCATGCCGCCCACCGGCCGCAAACTCGCGCGCGGATTGCACGTCGGCTACTCGCATGCGCGCTTGCATGATCCGGAGTACAATCTTGAGCTCGGCACGGCGTATTTGGCGAATTTGCTCTCCGCGTACGGTACGCCCGAGGCGGCCCTCGCGGCGTATAACGCAGGCGAGGATCGCGTCACAATGTGGACCACGGGTCAGAGTTATCAGGAAACGGCTGAATTCGTGGAATCCATTCCGTTCACCGAGACGCGCGAATACGTCCAAATCGTTTTGCGTAACGCGAATTTGTATCGCCAGATTTACGCCGCGCAAGACGCCGCGGCTGCGCACAACACCGGGCTCACACAGGAGACCACGCCTTGACACCCCAGGATTCAGCGCCGCGCCACGTCGCGGCGCTCGATTCAAAGCTTGCCACTGAAGTTGCCTCCGCCGCACGCAGCGCGCTTTCCGTTAGGGCTGCGCGATTCACTGAATCCGTGATTCGAGAAATGACGCGCCTCGCCTTGAAACACGGCGCCGTGAACCTTTCCCAGGGCTATCCCGATTTCGCCGCGCCGATTGAGATCAAAGAGGCTGCCCGCCAGGCAATCTCTCAGGACTTCAACCAGTACGCCATCACTTGGGGCTCAAAATCTCTGCGCAACGCCATCGCCAAAAAGTTTGCGCGCACCCAAGGCGTCAGTGTCGATCCCGAACGCGAAGTCACCGTCTGCTGCGGCGCCACCGAAGCCATGATGGCCGCCATGATGGCCGTGATTAATCCCGGCGACGAGATCGTAATCTTCGAGCCGTTCTACGAAAATTACGGCCCCGACACGATTCTCTCCGGCGCCGCGCCGCGTTTTGTTCGCCTTCAGCCGCCCGATTGGACATTCGATCCCGCCGAACTCGCAGCCGCCTTCGGGCCGCGCACGAAAGCGATCATTCTGAACACGCCGAACAATCCCACCGGCAAAGTTTTTTCGCGCGCCGAACTTGAATGCATTCGCGATCTCTGCGTGCGCTGGAATGCCTTCGCCATCACCGACGAGATTTACGAGCACATCCTCTACGACGGCACTCAACACATTTCAATTGCGTCGCTCGATGGCATGCGCGATCGCTCGATCACCATCAATAGCTTGTCGAAAACTTACAGCGTCACCGGCTGGCGCGTCGGCTGGGCCATCGCCTCGCCCGAGACTTCCGTCGCCATCCGCAAGGTCCACGATTTTCTGACCGTCGGTGCTGCGGCTCCGCTGCAGGAAGCCGGCGCCATGGCCATCGGCATGCCCGACTCGTACTACGATCACATGGCCGGCGAATATCTCAGCCGCCGCAATCGCATGCTCGAAATTCTCACCAAAGCCGGCTTTCTGTGCTTCAAGCCCGCTGGCGCGTACTACATCATGACCGACATCTCGCGTTTCGGTTTCCGCAACGATGTCGAATTCGCGAAGCACCTCGTGGAAAAAATCGGCGTCGCCGTTGTCCCTGGTTCCAGCTTTTACAACGATCCCGTGGACGGTGCGCGCCAGGTGCGTTTCACGTTCTGCAAGAAGGAAGCCACGCTGGAAGCCGCGGCCACGCGCCTTGCGAAACTCACCGCGTAGCCACGCTGCGCGAATAATTTGCATTGCTCCACTCCGCCACCGCACCCGCGCCACCTGTGTTAAGATTCGCATCGGCGATTCCCTGAAATTGTCCACGACGATCGATACGAACACGGAGAACACCGAATGCCCATGGATTTCGATTTAATTCCCCCCGCCACGCGCCTGGAGGCCAATGGAAAAGCCGCCGCCGTGGACGTTCGCGCCAGCCAAACGCGAATTTTCTTCTTGGTGATGGAAATTACCGATCAGGTCGAGCAGGAATCCGTTGACGTCTCAATCGAAGGCTCAGCCGACGGCGAAGCCTGGACCCCGCAGCCAATCCTAAAATTGCCGCAGCGCTTTTATCGCGGACAAACCCGCGCCGTCCTCGATCTAACCACATGGCAGGAAGTAAATTTCATTCGCGCCGCGTGGGACCTAAACCGCTGGGGCCGCGTCGATCCCCGCCCCATGTTCGCGCTTGGTTTGCATGCCAACGAAATGCCGGCCATGACGGGCCATCCAAAGCGCGCCGTCGTTGTAGCTCAATAAAAACCGCTATTGCTTAGTCGCAAAAATCTCGAAAATGTTTCGCGAAGCATCGCAAATTTTTAGCCCAACTCTGCCCCATGCATCCCGAAGCCCAGCCGTCTGCCTCGCACCTCACAGCGCCAAGCGCCGCAGCCGCAAAGCATTCATAATTACAGAGATTGAGCTCATGCTCATCGCCGCGCTCGCAATCATCGGACTCAGCAGCAATCCAAAAACGGGATACAGCACCCCCGCCGCCAGCGGCACTCCCAACAAGTTGTAGCCGAACGCAAAAAATAAATTCTGCCGAATATTTCGCATCGTGCCCGCCGCCAGCCGCCGCGCGCGCAATATCCCTTCAAGGTCCCCGCGCACCAGCGTGATCCCCGCCGCCTCGATCGCCACATCCGCGCCCGTGCCCATCGCAATTCCCACGCGCGCCGCCGCAAGCGCTGGCGCATCGTTGATCCCATCGCCCGCCACCGCCACGCGCCGCCCTTCGCTCTCAAGCCGCCGAACCGTCTCCGCCTTTTGAGCCGGCAAAACCTCCGCAACAATCTCGTCAATCCCCACTTGCCGCGCCACGGCATCGGCCGTGAGCCGGTTATCGCCGGTCACCATCACGATCCGCAGCCCCTGCTCCCGCAATTTGCGCACAGTGTCTTTAGCCGGCGCCTTGATCGGATCCGCGACTGCGATCAAGCCGCAAAGTCGCTCATCGATCGCCAGAAAAACCACAGTCGCACCCGCATGCGCGAATTCTTCCGTCGTTCTTTTCAGCCGATCGAGCGCAACGCCCATTTCTCGCATCAGCAGGGCATTCCCAAGCGCCACGGCCCGGCCATCGATGCGCCCCACAATTCCTTTCCCGCTGATCGCGTGAAATTCAGAAATCGCGCTCAGCGAGATTTGTTTCGCCCGTGCCGCCCCCAATATCGCCGCAGCCAGCGGATGTTCGCTGGCGCGCTCCAAACTCGCCGCGAATCCCAGCACGGTCGTTTCATCCGTTTCATCGAGCGCCACAACACCCGCCACGCGCGGCTTGCCCTCCGTCAGCGTCCCCGTCTTGTCGATCACCAGCGTGTCCACTTTCTCCAGCGCCTCCAGTGCCTCCGCGTCGCGAATCAGCACACCAGCGAGCGCCCCGCGTCCCACTCCCACCCGAATCGAAATCGGCGTCGCCAGTCCCAACGCGCACGGACACGCAATGATCAGCACCGCTACCGCGTTCACCAATCCATACCCGAGTCGCGGCGTCGGTCCCACCACAGCCCACACGGCAAACGTAATCGCCGCCGCGGCCATCACTCCCGGCACAAACCATGCCGACACCGCGTCCGCCAGCCGCTCGATCGGAGCGCGGCTGCGCTGCGCCTCGCTGACCATCTTCACAATTTGCGCCAGCAGCGTTTCGCTTCCCACGCGCTCGGCGCGCATCACGAATCCGCCCGAACCGTTCAGCGTACCGCCCGTAACACGCGCGCCCGAAATCTTCTCCACCGGCAGCGGCTCGCCCGTCACCATCGATTCGTCCACGCTGCTCGCGCCTTCCATCACCACGCCGTCCACCGGCACGCGCTCGCCCGGCCGCACGCGCAACAGATCGCCGCGTTCAATCAGCGCCAGTGGCACATCTTCGTCCTCGTCGCCCGAGCCGCCGCACGCGTTCACCGCCGCTGTTTCGTTTTCATCGCGCGTGTCAGCCGTGCCCTTGTCTTCGTAGGGGCGGAGCTTGTCTCCGCCCGGTGTCCGCTCGTCCCCCGCATCGTCCGAGCCGGTGTCATGCCCCACGCGCCTCGCCGTCTTCGGCGAAAGCCCCAACAAACTCCGCAACGCATCAGAAGTCCGGCGCCTTGCCCGCAACTCCAAAACTTGTCCCAGCAGCACCAGCGTCGTAATCACCGCCGCAGCCTCGAAATACAATGCGACGTCGCCGTCCGCGCCGCGAAATCCCGCCGGAAAAATTCCAGGCCATATCAGCGCCACTACGCTGTACAGATAAGCCGTGCCCGTGCCCACTGCAATCAGCGTGAACATGTTCA
>JBAQYV010000201.1:0-14477 GCA_049790315.1 Candidatus Acidiferrales bacterium
GAATTCGATAGCATCATATTTTCCATCGGCTGCTTCACCGAATTCGACGTGATCGTCACCAGCCGTCCCCAGTGGTTCTTCTGCATTCGCGGCAAAACCTCGCGCGCGAAATACACGGCGCTCAGCAGCGTCATGTCCACCGCCGCGCGCCACTGCTCGATCGTGATATCCAGAAACGGTTTCGCCGGAGGACCTCCCGCATTCGTCACGCAGATATCCACGCGCCCAAATTTCTTTTCGACCGCCGCGACAAATTGCGACACACGCGCCGCGTCGGTCACGTCCAACGCCTCGGAATAAACCGTGCTTCCGGAATCCTTATGAATTGCCTGCTTAGCTTGTTCCAATCGTTCAGCACTGCGCGCGCAGATCGCGACTTCAGCGCCCTCGCGCGCCAATTCGGTCGCCACGGCGAGCCCCAGCCCCTTGCTCGCCGCCGCGACAATCGCCACACGTCCCTTCAGTCCCAGGTCCATCGATCTCCTCGCGTTGTTTTACTTTGAGTTGCGCAAATAAGCGTCGTTCTTCGAGATCCAATCCTCGCGCCGCGGCGCGAAAATCTCGATCGATTCAGTTTCCTCCAGAGCTTCGGCGCCGTGAGGCACGTTGCCAGGAATCAAAATCATTTCGCCTTTGCCCAGCCTGATCTCTCCATCGTCCAGGGTCAACAGCATCGTGCCCGCCGTGATCATCGTGATCTGTTCGTTGGCATGTTGATGCCGCGGCACTTTTGTTCCCGATTCAAATCGCATTCGCGCCAGCGACACTTTTTCGCCATTCAGCATCTGCCGGCGCAGCCCGGTCACCATCGGTTCGCTCGCGATTATTTCCCAGGAAGTTTTCGTTTCCAAGGTCGGTTCCTCTTTTGTGCCGTCTCCATGTCGCAAAGTGCGTGCGATTTCCGGCGTTGTGATCGTCCGATGAAAATTGCCGTACGTCAACTGCCGTTCTTTGCGTTTTTTTTCCCCGTCGCTGAGCGGAAGTCTCGGCGAATGAAACTCGTGAACTGAAAACATCGCGCATATTCGCAGTCATCTCGAAACTGGTCGCCGCGTTTGCGAACGTGGTGAGAGGTCTGCTGTTCGCGTCTCTCGAATAATTCCGCAAAATTCTCCGGCGAAGCGAGCTTTCGCGGTAGAGTTGTCCCAATGTTTTTTCTCCGCGCGCTTGCCGGCCTCGTTCTTTTCGCTGAACTCCCCGTTCCGATTTACTGGCTAATTCTGCATCCCGGCCACCGGTTCTGGCGAAAACGCCTGCGCGCGGCTTTCTGGACCGCGACCCTTACGGCCTGGACGCTCGGCGGCGTGCTCTTGTTTTATTTTCGCGCGCAACTCCTCGCCGTCCATCGCCCGCCGATATGGATGATCGTCGCCGGACTTTTGTTGATCGCGATCGAGCCGCTCATGCTGCGGCGCGTCGAACGCGATCTCGGCGGCATGCGTTTGGTAGGCCATGCCGAACTCACCGGCGGTGGTGAACTCGAAGTCTCCGGTGTTTACGCGCACCTGCGCCATCCGCGCTATGCCGCCATGTTCTGCGCCGTGCTCGGTGCATGCCTGATCGCCGCCACGCGCATTCTCTGGATCGTCGCCGCTGTGTGGTGGATCGTTGAGCGTCTGGTAATCGCGCTCGAAGAGCGCGAACTCCTCGCCCGCTTCGGCGCCCCCTACGCGGCATACCGCCGCCGCGTTCCCGCTTTTCTCCCGTTCCGCCTGCGGCCGCGTCCCGAGGAAGAGTGATCGTCGCCACCGCTTGACGTGTTCGCCGATCTTGATATGCTTCCGGGCGTCGGTCCCACAGGAGAAAAAATCATGCGGCGTCTTCTGGGTCTCTCTTTTATTTTCCCAATGCTTCTGGTCGTCCCCCTCGTCGTGCCGTGTCCCGCGCGAGCGCAGATCACGCAACATGCCGCTGTAGCCGCGGGTAGTCCCGAGGACAAAGCAATTACCGAAATCACCGCGACCGCCGATCCCACGCAGAAACTCGCACTGATCGACAAATTCAATTCTGATTTCGGCAAGGGCGATATGGAGCGCCTGGCCGACGAGCTCTATATCGACTATTACGTCTCGCAGAAAAACAGCGCGAAGGTTTATGAGTACGGCGACAAAGCTCTTGCGGCCGATCCCGATGATTTTGATGTCGCGGTCACGCTTGTGCGCACCGCGAACGACGCCGGAGACACCGATCGCCTCTACGGCTATGCCGAGCAGGCCGGCGCCATCCTTCAGCGCTACGATAAGAAGCCCGCGCCCGCCGGCGTGGAGCCGAGTTCGTGGGATTCGATTCGCAAGCAGGCGATTGCCGGCGATCAGGACAGCATCAATTACGTCGAGTACGCTTTCTACAGCAACGCGTACAAAGTCGCCGACATGAATCAGAGAGCCGCTCTGATGCTGAGATTCGCGGCGGCGTTTCCCAATTCGCAATACACCGCGAAAGCCGAGTTGCTCGCGCCCGCTTCATACCAGCAAGCGAAAAACTATCCCAAGATGATCGAATCCGCGAACGCCGTGCTGGCGCGCGACCCCAACAATGTCGATGTGCTGCTGCTGCTCGCCGATTATTACGGCGAGGGCGGCCAGCATCTCGATCTTGCCGCCGCCGACGCCAAGCAGGCCATCGCCGCGGTAGGCGCCGCGAAAAAGCCCGACGCCGTAAGCGATGCCGATTGGCAGAAGCAAGTCTCGCTGCAGACAGGACTCGCTTGGTCCGCGTTAGGTCAGGTGTACATCACGCAAAAAAACGAAGCGCAGGCGCTCACCGCGTTTCAAACCGCGGCGCCGCTCCTAAAAGACAATCCCGCGAGTTACGCGCGTAATCAGTATCGTTTGGGATTCGCGTTCCTCAATTTGAAGCGCAACGCGGACGCCTATCGGGCGTTTTCCGATGCCGCGTCCGTTGACAGTCCCTATCGCGCGATGGCGCAGGAAAAACTCGCCGAATTGCAGAAAGCCGGCGTCGGCGCGCACACTGCGAAAAAAGCGCAGTAGGCCGGCGTGAATACAAATCTCGCACGAATCGCGTATAAGGCCCGATCCGCTTGACAACGCTGCAAACTGACGCCGGCTTTATGCGCCTCGCTCTGGACCAGGCGCGCGACGCGGCCGCGGCCGGCGAAGTTCCCGTCGGCGCCGTGATCGCGGTCGAAGGCAAAGTCGTCGCGCAAGCCGCCAATCGCACGATCACGGATCAGGATCCGACCGCGCATGCCGAAATCGTAGCGTTACGCGCCGCGGCCCACGCAATCGGCAACTACCGCCTGCTTGGCGCGACGCTTTACGTCACGATCGAGCCGTGCGCGATGTGCGCAGGAGCGATGGTGCAAGCCCGCATCGCACGCCTGGTGTATGGCGCCGACGATCCCAAGGCCGGCGCCATCCGCTCCTGCTTTCAAATTCTCGATCATCCCGCGCTGAATCATCGCATTCAGGTCGTCCCTGGAGTTCTCGCCGCGGAATGCGCCTCCGCGATGCGAACTTTTTTCGCCGCGCGCCGCTAGGCGTCGATATTTAGATCGCCGCAATTCGCCGGAATTGCCCGGAAATTTGTCGCGCAGCATGTGGTGCACGTACGCCGCGCTTGGTTTGCCGCGTCTCGTCCCCGTCGGATACAATAAAAAGCGGAGAGGTGTCTGAGCGGTTGAAAGAGCTCGCCTCGAAAGCGAGTAGCCTCTAACGGGGCTCGCGGGTTCAAATCCCGCCCTCTCCGCCATTTTCAACCAAGGGTTCCGCGCTCGCGGCCGTGTTCCATTCCTGCTTTGGCTCCCACGTTGCCGTGTGGACAACACAATCCGATCTTGCCGTTCGTCGAGCGCCACGATGTCGCATAATCGGAATATGCGTTCTAACCGAGATCGATTGTCGCGAAACGCGTCCATCCGCGTGATTTGCATCTGCGCCGCGTTCGCTCTCGCGGGCGCGCTGCTCGTGGGTTGCTCCCGCGATCCGAATGTCCGAAAACAAAAATATCTTCAGCGCGGCACGCAATACTTGAAAGCCGGAAAAGTTAGCGAAGCCGCTATCGAATTTCAAGACGCCATTCAGGTGGACCAGAATTTCGCCGACGCGCACTACCAACTCGCGCAGTGCTATCTGCGCGAATCCAATCTCACCGGCGCGTATCAAGAGCTTCTTCGCACCGTCGATCTCCAACCGCAAAATCCCGACGCGCTAGCCGATCTCGCGCAATTGCAGCTCGCCGCCGGAAAATTTCAGGACGCGCATGACCGCGCGTCGCTGGCGCTGGCGCTGAAGCCGGGCAACTTTGACACCGAATTGCTTCTCGCAGCCGCCGACGAGGCTCTCGGCAAGTCCGATATCGCGGTCGCCGAAATGCACGACGCGATTCAATTGGCCCCCGCGCGTCCGGAAGGATATGTCGCTCTCGCGGTTGTGCAAGCCAAGCAGCAGAAATTCGCCGACGCCGAAGCGAATTTTCAAAAAGCGGTTTCCGTGAATCCACATTTCGTGCCCGCGCGCCTGCTTCTCGCAAAATTTTACGAAGAGCAAAAGCGCGCGCCGGAAGCCGAGCAGCAATATCTCGCGGCGATTGCCGCGGAGCCGGCGAATCCGGGGCCCCGTGCGGCGCTCGCGCACTTCTACCTCACACAGGGCCGCAAGGACGACGCGGAGCGCACGCTCGCCGACGCCAAGTCCGCCATGACCAACGATCCGCGCGGCTATCGCATGCTCGGCGATTACTACATGGGCGTGGGCGATTCCGCCAAAGCCCTCGCGGAGTTCGCCTCGCTCGCGCAGGAGCATCCGCAGGATCTTGGCGTGAAGCGGACCTACATCGATCTTCTTTTGCAGAACGGCCAAGCAGACCAAGCCGGCGCCCTGAACGATGCGATACTGAAACAAAATCCGCAGGACATCGAAGCGGAAATTATGCGCGGAGAGATTCTCGCGCGCACGGGCCATCTGGGCGACGCCGTCTCCGCGTTGCAAGTCACCGTGCAAAGCGCTCCGAACAATCCGGTCGCGCATTATTACCTGGGCCTGGCCTACGTCCAAAACGGAGCACCGGATCGCGCCGAAAGCGAATGGAAGGCCGCCGTGCATCTGGCGCCGTCCATGGTGGAGGCGCAACGCGCGCTGGCCAGCATGGCTCTGCAACACGGCGATTGGGGCGAGCTCGCGCAAATCGCCAATCAACTGATTCAGTTGCAGCCACGCTCGCCGCTCGGTTACGACTACCTCGGCATGGAACGCGTCGCCAACGCGGACCAGGCCGCCGCCGAAATGAATTTCAACAAGGCGATCGCGGTGGCGCCCGCCGATGACGCCGCGTACATCCAGCTTGCGAAGCTGCGCATGCTGCAAAAGCGCCCCGACGACGCCGCGAAATTATTCGAGCAAGTTCTGGCGCAAGATCCGAATTCGCTCGACGCGCTCACCGGCATCGTGCTCCTCGACATGCAGGCCAAGCAGCCGGCGAAAGCGCTTGACGCCGTCCACGCGCAAATCGCGAAATCCCCGAGCGACAGCAATTTTTATTTACTGCTCGGCAAATTGCTCCTCAGCGCGAAAGATCTGGCCGGCGCCGAAACGGCCGCGCAGAAAGCCGTCGATCTAAATCCGAATAATGACGACGCCGCCCTGCTGCTCGCGCAACTCGAATTGCAACGCGGCGCCGCGGATCAGGCCGCGGGCGTATATCAGCAAGCGATGCAGAAAAATCCCAGCGATATTCGCCTGTATCTCGGCCTCGCTGTCCTGGAGGACGGCCGCGGCAATTGGCAGCAGGCGCAGAAACTTTATCAGCAAGCCTTGCTGATCAAGCCCGACGATCCCATCCTCGCGAACAATCTGGCCTACCTGATGATCCAACACGGCGGAGATAAGGATGTCGCCATGTCCCTGGCGCAGACCGCCCGCCGCGCCGAGCCGAATGCGCCCGCCACGGCTGATACGCTCGGCTGGGCCTACTACTACCAGGGTTGGTTTCCTTCCGCCGTTACCGCGCTGCAAACCGCAGTGCAGGCTGCGCCCGACAGCCCCACCTATCACTATCACCTTGGCCTCGCCTACCAGAAGACCGGCGATGCCGTCCACGCCAAGCAGGAACTGGAACGCGCGCTGGAATTGCATCCCGCCCCACAGCAAGCCGCCGACATCCGCAAAGCCTTGGCCGAAAATTCCGGCAGCTAAGCGGTTTCTCAGCGACCTGTGTGTCGCGTGTTATGTAGCGGAGGCCTTCAGGCCTCCATCGTTGCTCGTTCCGTAACTGCGTAGAGATGGCTTCCAGCCGGCATCGTGCTGGAAAATTGCCGGCATCTTCATTCGTCTATCCCTGCCGACTGGAAGGCGGCGCTACACGGGCTACTTCGCCGATGGATCGCGCCCGGTTCCGGAGGGTGGTTCTATGGGGACCCAGATTCCGCCGCCGTGATTCGGATGGAAGCGGTATCCGGGACGCTGGAAGTTGGCATCCTGCGCGCCATCTCGCGCCGTCTCGGCTTCTTCGTTCGCATCGTTGTCGTCGACGTCGGTCTCTTCGTTGTCGTCTTCTTCCTCTTCGTCATCCTCTTCGCCGGTGTCTGGTTTTCCGTCGTGCGCGTTCAGTGCGCGGCGAAGAACTTCGTTCAGACCCTGGTAGCCTTCTACGCACGTGATTTCGTGTTGGACGTCGGAAATATTTTGTTGAAGCAACTGGCCGATGTACGCGAGCACGGCGGCGTTGCGCGGGGGAATGCGATTCTGCGCGACGGCTTTGAAGAGGTTACTGAGCGCGTGATTGAGGTCGGTGCTGGTGCGGAACTCGCCACTGAAAGCGGCGAGCTCGTCGCCGATGCGATCGGTGTCGATAAGCTGCTGTTCCTGCCGGGCATGGAAAAGGCAATAACTGCGGTGCCGATTCCAGCGGGGCATGGCGCAGGAACGGGCGTCGGAGAAAGCGAACTTGCAGGTGGCGCCGGATTTCTGTTTGGCCGGGAGTCTCGTCGTTTTTGTGGCGGTCCTAGTGGTCATGATTTCTCCTTAATTTTGGGTGCGATATGAGCGCGGACCCACCCCCCTACCCTGTTTTTTGCAAGTGTTGATTCTAAGGGACTTTAAGTCCTTTGAGCCGGAAGTGTTGATTCCAGGAGGGTTTAAGTCCTTATTTTCAGAAGTGTTGATTCTAGTAGACTTCAAGTGCCTGCGAATCAGAGAGATGCAGGAAGCTGAGAAAATCCTGGAAGTGTTGATTCTGGAAGGGTTGAGTGATGCGAAGTGCACGAATGGCTGTATTTGAGCGGGTGAAAGCGCGCGCGCCGGTGGCTGGAAATGCAGAAAATTTTCGCGCGCACCGAAGATCGGGGAGGGTTGTTTCAGGCTCATGCAGCAGCTTAACATGGATGATTACTGTAAGTCAATAGGTATCTGTAGGTTACGTATTCGAATACTCCAGGTGCTCCCTCCTGCAGCAGTGCCAGACCGGGACGTGCCGTGCTCACATGTACGTACAGATGTATTGACAGCGATGATTTGACGCGCTACCCTGCGGACGTTAGGTCTACTCATGCGGTTTGAGTGGGACGAAAACAAAAGCCACCAGAATCGTCGTAAGCACGGTGTTGGTTTTGAAACCGCGACTCTCGTTTTCGACGATCCGTACGCGCTTACGAAGCGGGATCTCGACTTTGACGACGAGGAGCGCTGGGTCACGGTCGGAGCCGTAGGCCCGGGTTCGCTTCTATTCGTTGTCCATCTGTTTCGCGATAGAGACGACGAAGAAATCATACGAATCATTTCGGCCCGTGCCGCCGAATTCGTTGAAAGGAAGGCTTATGAAGAAGCTCACAAAGCGTCAGAAGCAAGACATCGCCGCCATCGCCGCCAAGAAAGACGAAGACATTGATTTTTCCGATGCCCCGCGCGTCGTCGATTGGAACGGCGCCGAAGCCGGCAAATTCTATCGCCCGGCGAAGAAGCCGGTCACCATGCGTCTCGATTCCGACGTCATCGAGTGGCTGAAATCGGATGGTCGCGGTTACCAGACCAAAGCCAACGGGCTTCTTCGACACGCGATGCTCCACTACACGAGAGAGAAGGAAGTTGAGGGAGGAAGAGGAGAAAAGCGAAAGAGAGGTCCCTCGCCGCTACGGTCCTCGGGATGACCAGCCAGGAGAATGGCGGGGCTACGAAGAGGGCAAACAAGATGGCGCCCTGAAGATCGCCGCTACGAAGACGGCGGCGGATTTTCCGACGGAGCGGCGGCGGGGTCGGGAACCAGATATTCCACCACGACCACGTCGCGCAGGGATTCGCGATGGCGGGCGTGGGCGCGGTGGCGGCCGACTTCGCGCCAACCGGTGGCCTGGCAGAGGCGGAGACTGTCGCGATTTTCGGCCAGGACGCGGCCGATCAATTTGCGGTAACCAAGGCGCGGGGCGTCGGCCTGTACGGCGCGCATCAGTTGGCGTCCTACACCGTAGCTGCGGAACTGGCGGCGCACGAAGATGAAAACTTCGCCGATGTCGTCAAGCGTGAGGCGCGAATCGTATTCTTCGATGGCGGCCCAGCCGGCGACCCAATTGCGCACTTCGGCGACGAGCAGGGGATGCTTGGGATCTTGCTCGGCGTTGGTGATGCGATAGCGCTGCTCTTCGATGGTGCGCGGCTCGAAATCGAAGGTGGCCATGCCGTCGGCGACGGCGTCGTTGAAAATTTCGCGCAGGGCGGCAGCATCTTCAGTGCGCGCGGCGCGAATGGCGAGACGCGGTCCGCCTTCGGGTGTGGCCATGTTGGGATTGTAGCATTTACGAATTGCATTGCGAGGCGCGACGACACAGGATTCGACGGAGTTTTGAGCCAGGCGACAGCGGGCGGAGACAATCTCCGCCTTTACAAAGGCTCGGAGACGCGGCAGGCGTCTTGACAATTTGTTCGCTGGCCGACACACTAGCCGCAAATGGGCGAACTTCTTGAACGGATGCTTCTGCGGGATTTCTGGAAGGGACTTTGGCTGACATTTAGCTCGCAGGACCCGAAGAAGGTTTACACCGAGCAGTATCCTCTTGAGCGGCCGATGGTGGCCGAGCGGTATCGCGGGGCGCCGCGGCTGAATATCAATCCGGAAACGGGCGAAACGCTGTGCATCGCGTGCAATTTGTGCGCGTTGGCGTGCCCTGAAAATTTGATCGTGGTGGGATGGCATCGCGACGATGCCACGCGCCGCAAGGTGCTGACGCACTTCACGTACGACACTTCGCGCTGCATGTTTTGCGGACTATGCGAAGATGCGTGTCCCACGGATTGCCTGGAATTGACGCAGGATTTCGAGATGGCCAGTTATAGTCGCGAGGGCGCGATCTGGGATCGACACCGGCTCGAAGAAGGGCCGACTCCGGCGCGCTACACCCGGTAGCACGCCGCGCATGGAACTCCGCAAAGACCCCATTACAAGAAGTTGGGTGGTTGTAGGACACAGGGAAAGCGCCCGGATATCTTCCCGGGAATGCCCGCTGTGCCCGAGTGCTTCCGCGCCGGCGCCGTTGCTGCAGATTCCGGCGGACGGGCCGTGGCGCGTCAGCGTGCGGCCGCATCCCGACGCGCTGTACACGATGGACGGCGACGCGGGACAGGTGGCGGAGGGCATCTACGACAAAATGAAACCGATCGGCACACATGAGCTGATCGCGGAAACTCCATCGCATGAAGGGACGCTGGCCGAGCTGCCGGACGATCAGATCGAAGCGGTGCTGGAAGCGTACCGTCTGCGCATGGTCGAGCTGAAGCGCGACAAACGATTCAAATACATCACCGTGTTTCGCAATCGCGGTTTACCGGCGGGCGAGGAATTCACGCATCCGCATTCGGAGATTACGGCGACGGCGTTCGTGCCGCGGCGGTTGATTTACGAATTGCGGGCGGCGCGCGCGTGGTATCAGGAAAAAGAACGCTGCGTGTTCTGCGACATCGTGCGGCAGGAAGAGCGGCGCGGGAACCGGCTGGTGGATACGCAGGGCGATTACGTGGCGCTGTGTCCTTACGCTTCGCGCGTGCCGTTTGAAGTGTGGCTGATGAGCCGGCGGCACAATCATTTGTTCGAGCAGCCATCGCCGAAAGCCAACCGGCACGATCTGGCGATGCTATTGGGTAGGACGCTGCGGCGCATCGGGCGCGTTACGGGAAGCTATCACATGGTGCTGCACACCGCTCCGAACACGGCCGATAAGCGCGGCGCGATCAAGGAATATTGGAAGACGCTGGCGGAAGATTTTCACTGGCACATCGAAATCCTGCCGATTCTGGAGAAAGTCAAAAAGTCGTACAGCATCAAAGAAGTTTATTTCAATTCGTTGTTGCCGGAAGAAGCCGCCGAACGGCTTCGGCAGATCGATCCTGGCGCATCCTGAGTGGCTCCATGAGACGAGCGCAACGTGGCGGAATACTCGCAAAATTAGTGGCGTTGCTGTTTTTGGTTTGCTTCGCGTTCGCGCTTTACCTTCTGCGGCGCCCCATCCTGCATCTGGCGGGGAATTTCTGGGTGGTCGACGATCCGCTTGCGCATTCCGACGCCATCGTGGTGCTCGGCGACGACGATTATTCCGGGGATCGCGCGGCGCGCGCGGCGGAGCTTTACCGGCAAGGATGGGCTCCCGTGGTTGTGGCGAGCGGGCGAATGCTGCGTCCGTACGCGGGCATCGCGGAGCTTGAGGCGCACGATCTGGAAGCCGACGGAGTTCCGCACGATGCCGTCGTGCAATTCTCGCAACGCGCGGAAGATACGCGAGCGGAAGCCGTGGCGCTGCGCGGTCTGATCGCCCAACGCGGCTGGCACAGCGTGGCGATCGTGACGTCGAATTACCATACGAGGCGCGCGCGATTCATTTTTGGCAGAGTGCTGCCATCGGGCGTGCAGGACTACATCGCGTCGGCTCCGGACACCAATTACGATCCGGGCGGATGGTGGTATTCGAGGCAAGGGATAAAGCTTTTCTCTTCTGAGTGCGTAGGGTATCTGGTCGCGCGATGGGAATTGCGCGGTAACTCAATGCAATAGAAGTACTTATGGAGTTTTGGCTCTTCTTTCCCCGATTTGGTCGATCAACTGGCGCGCGATTGACTTCGAGCGAGAACTCCAACTGAGACTATAGTTTGCCTTCCAATTAGCGCCCTAAGGGGGAGTTTTCCTGCCGCCGAGAAGTTAATGGCCACATGGGAACTTGTGATACAGAGACCGCAAAACTTTTCCGTTTACATGCACACAAACTGTGTACTATATTGCCCGTCCAAGTTGCTCTCTCCCAGCTTTCTGCTAGGCCGGTACCCCGCCGTAGCTTAGGGAGCACAGGTTAAGAAAAGCGTTCGAAGCGAGCGAACGTAAGGAGTTTTGCGATGTGGCGCAAACCCGATGAGCCGAAGGCATCTTCTCCCGCTGGCACCCCGCCGACTTTCGAACCTGTTGCGCCGCGCGTTGAAGTTCCATCCGCCGCACCCGCCGCGCCGGTGACTCCCGCAACGAATTCCGCAAATCGCGTCGTGAGCGCCGCGCCGGCCGCTGGCTCCGTGCTGACGAATTCGCTGATCATCAAGGGCGAGATTTCGGGACACGAAGATTTGTACGTCGACGGCGAAATGCACGGGAAGATTCAAATTCTTGACGGCAAGGTGACGGTCGGTCCGCAAGGCCGCGTTTCCGCCGACATCGAGGCGCGCGAAATTCTGGTGCGCGGGAAAGTACAGGGAAGTTTGCACGGACGGGAACGCGTGGAAATTGCCGCGACCGGCGACGTGAGCGGCGACGTGATCGCGCGCCGATTGGTGATTGAAGAAGGAGCGACGGTGCAAGGCTCGATCGAGGTGGAGCGGCCAGCGACGGTTAACCCGCCGCCCGTTGTGCGCGTGGTGAGCACGGAGGCCGCGCGCTCGGTCGCGTTCGAGACGGCTGAGTCGAAAAGATAGATATGAGTTTTCTACAACGATTCCGGTTTTCCGCCGCAACACAAGTGGGCGCCCAGCCCCTTCGGCCCGCCAGCGCCGGCGGCGCGCATGGGGCATCTGGACGATCTACCATGTCCGCGTCGCCGGTGTCGATTCCGGCTGGAGTTCCGGCGGGCCCAGGCTACGCGCCGCGAACCTCGCGTCCCTCGAATGGACTGAAAGAATTCTTGTGGCATCTTGACGGCGTGGGCCGCGGACAATTGCTCGATGTTGGTCCCGTGTGGCAGCACACGGTGGGATTTTTCATCGAGCGCGGATTCCGCGTTTACAGCGAGGATTTGTTGAGCGAGTACCAGCAGTTCCTGAGCGCTGAAGAAGCCAAGGTGCGCGCCCTGGTTGCCGGCGAAGGCGATGAAGATATGACGCCCGCGGGACGCGCTGAACGATTTATGGCGGCGTGCTTGCAGTATCAGCCGGAATCGCTGGACGGAATTTTGCTGTGGGATCTGCTGGATTATTTCGACAGCGCGGCGGGAGCGCGAATCGTTGCGCGCATTTCATCGCTGGTGCGAAATGGCGGCGTAGTGCTGGCGCTGTTCCACAGCAAAAAGCCCGAAAGTTTCAATCGTTACCGCGTGCTTGACGCGCAGAATATCGAGCTCGTCGGCGCATCGTGTCCGCTCGCTCCGCAGCGCGCGTACCAAAACCGCGAGATTCAGGACATGTTCAGCCGCTTCCGCTCTTCCAAGACATTCGTGGGCCGCGATCAGGTTCGCGAAGGTCTATTCATCAAGTAGCTTTTTCGCCCGCGGACACACCCACACATCAACCCCCAGCACGCTGCGGACTCAAAAGGAATTCGGGCACGCGGCCCCGGTGCGATTCGCGGGAGCCTGCAACCTCACCGGGCCCGAGCGTTCCGGCCAGGTCTAGTGGCGATGGTGGCGATGATGCCAGCGATGCCAATGAGAAGCGGTCTGCTGGGTATCTATCGTAGTGGCGCCGGCAGATACCGGAATCGCCGAAACGAGCACCGCGGCCAAGAATAGCGTTACAAGAAGTGCCTTCATGATGGGTCTCCTGTTTACGGACTACAAACAACAGTATGGGCTGAACCCGGTACGCTGTCTGTTCCGTTGGAGACACCTGTCCTCCCGGCATCGTCGCGCTCGCGCGCGCGATGGAAGCGCGGTTTCCATCCGCCCCAGCTTCGCGAGAAAACGATTATTCGGCGAAGTGCGGATGATGGTGCCGGTGACGATGGCGGTGATGAGCGGCGGTCTGCTGGAGGTCCAAAGTGGTGGCACCGGCCGACGCCGGGATGGCCATCACGGCCGCCACAGCGAGAAAAAGAACTGCCAAGAATCGCGATTTCATGATTACAGCTCCTAACTGCAAGCAGAATTATACACCGAACCTAATGCGATTCAGTTCCGCGAACCAAGGAGTTCCAAAAGATGACGGGATGGCGATTCACATACGAGCGGGCTTGGCGGTTGCAACGGAGAGAGTTTGCGCCGGCGAGCGAGCGGCGTGTCCGCATGACGCGCTACAGAAGCGGGCCATGCGGCGCGCGTGCCTTGAAAAACTCCGCGGCTCTAGTGGCCGGCCCAGATGACGCGAATTAAGTCGCGCTGAAATGTAATCACATTCGATTGCCACAAAATCGCACAGAGCATCAGGCTCATTGTCAGCAACGAGAATCCGAGCGCGATGGCCATTTGCGATTCCGAAGCAGGAACAGTCAACCGCCGAAGCATGCGCACCAAGTGTGCCTCCCCATTCGTTCACCGGTGCGCGCAGGTAAGAGCGTCGCGCGCACCGTACCCCAAGTACCAGATGGCCCCCACGGCCCCGAGTGCCGACAGCATCGTGCGGCACATCACGCAGTAATGTAGGGCAATCGCGATGCCAAGACGATTGCGGCGGTAAGTGGTTCATTTACGGGAAATTTGGTTCGCGGTGGGGAAGAGTAGTGCATGAACCGTTGGAAGTGTGGAAAACTTTTGCGCAGCGACGGGAATAATTCCGGCTGATTTTTTTCAGCGCATCAATGGGCTACTAGGACTCCTAGTACTGCGTCAGCCCAGCCTTCTGGTCCTGAGTATTTCGCGTGCTCAAATCGGCGCGATTGATTTGAGGCATGCGCTCCGCGCGGCTCGGCGGGATTGGCAGGATCTTCCGCCGCGTTTTCCGCCGGCAGCATAATTCCGCGATCGGCTGCGGTCAACATCGCGATGTCTTCTGCGCTGGCGCCGATCGCGACGAGTTGCGATTGGCGTTGTTTTGGCGCGGACGCTCGAAACAATTTCGCCAAGCGGCGCGCGGCTTCTCCGGAATCGGGCACTGACGAAAAATTCCAGAAGGTCGGCCCGGGCTTGGCGTGGTAGCCACGTTTTCGCGCCAACTCAACAAAGCGAGCGATGCGCTTTTCCGTGGCGCCGGCGAAAAAAAACGGCTCCTCGAAATCGCGCAGGCGGAATTGTTCGGCTTCGCGCCGCGACATTCCCGTATTCTGTTCCGTCTCGTGGAGACTCATTTGGCTGATGCTGGCGACGCTGACGCCCGCTTCCTTCGCCAGATCTTCCAGCGCCGCCACCGTTT
>JBAQYV010000202.1:0-3652 GCA_049790315.1 Candidatus Acidiferrales bacterium
GCGAGCGCCAGAAGCAGCAGCGAACGGGCGTTACGCGCGAGCCAGGAATTCGAGGTCGAATTTGTTGAGGCTCGGTTCGGGATTTCGTTCATGCCGCGGCTCCTCCTGCAATTTTTCCCGAGGCGCCAGCCATAACCCAGGCGCGAGTTTGCTCGGCCAGCTTTTGTGAGGCTTCGATCGTGGCGGCTTCGGTGTAAACGCGAAGCAACGGCTCGGTGCCCGACAATCGCAACAGCACCCACGAGCTGTCGGAGAACCCGAGTTGCAACCCGTCGGTCCGGCCGGTGCGCGCGACTTTGCGGCCCAGGAATTCCTTGTAGTCCTTTTTCAACTTCTCGACGGTGCCCGCCTGGACGCCGGCGGGTAAATGCAAATTGATTCGCACGGGCCAGAATTCCCGGCCGACTCGGCGGAAAAGATCGTTCAATTGCGCGCCGAGCGAAGCGCGGCGCGTGGCGATCATTTCGGCGACGAGCAAGCAGGCGAGGATACCGTCTTTTTCGGGGATGTGGCCGCGGATGGAGAGGCCGGCGCTTTCTTCGCCACCCATCGCGATTTTATCGCGCTCAATCAGCTCGCCGATGTATTTGAAACCGACCGGCGTCTCGAAAACCGCTTTCGTACTGGACACTGCCGTGCCGTGAAGTTTCGCGACAGCGTCAAGCAAGTGCGAAGTTGCCACGCTGCGCGCGGCGGGGAAGTTCCATTTGCGCGTTGTGATCAGGTAATCGTAGACGAGGGCGAGGATGTGATTCGGCTGGAACCAAGTGCCGTCGGCATCGATCATGGCGAAGCGATCGGCGTCGCCGTCGGTGGCCAGGCCGATTTGAGCGTGGCGTTCGCGCATGGCGGCGGCGAGCGGCTTTAGATTCGATTCCACAACGTCGGGGCCAGTGCCATCGAAAAGGACGTCACGATTTGCGCGGATGGTGTGCACGGCGATGCCGTGATCGGAAAGCACGCGGTCGAGATAGCCGGCGCCGCAGCCGTGAAGCGCGTCATAGACGATGGTGATGCCGGCTTTCTGTATGGCATCGAAATGCACCAGTTCGGCAAGGCGCTTCAAATAAGGGTTGCGGATAGCGATGCGCTCGAAGGACTCGGCGGGAAGCGCGGCGGCTGGCGGCTCCTTCAGTTTCTTCACGCGAGCCTCTATGTCCTTTGTGACTTCGGGCATGGCAGGAGCGCCGTCAGCGCCGGAAAATTTCAGGCCGCTGTACTCGTATGGATTGTGGCTGGCGGTGAAATTGAGGGCGCCGTCGAGTTTTGCGCGCCGGATTTCGTAAGCGATGGCGGGCGTAGGCGCGGGCCCATCGCAGAGCAGGACGTTGACGCCGCGTGCGCGGAGAATTGCGGCGGCCGCGAGCGTGAATTCATCGGCGAAAAAACGCGTATCGTGGCCGACGAGCAGAGTGGGGTTACGATTCTTGCTGAGAACGTGACCGGCGATGGCCGCAGCGGCCAGGCGTACGTTGCCGAACGTGAAGTCATTGCCGATGATTCCGCGCCAGCCGGACGTTCCGAAATGAATGGGCGAATCCACTCTGAGTGTTTTGCGCTTAACTCCCCCGCGGTATTCTAGCGCGGGGCGCGAAGAGCGGGGAGACGAATGGCGCGGCGCGGCGGAAAGAGTAACCAGACCGATGGGCGCGCGCGAAGACTCGAAACGGATCGCTTCAGCAGATAAAGCCGCGCCAATCTCGCGCGATTTGCGGCGCGGTTGAAGCCGTGCGCTGACCGAAGAGGGAACTTCATGGCTAATTGTGTGATCGTGTTGGTGACATGCAAATCTCCCGCGGAAGCGCGGCGCATCGGGCGCGCGATGGTTACGGCGCGGCTGGCGGCGTGCGCGAATGTTTTGCCGGGGAAGATCGAATCGATCTATCGGTGGAAGGGCAGGGTTGAGCGCGCGCGGGAGACGCTGCTGATTTTGAAGACTACGCGCCGGCGTTGGGCCAAATTGCGCGATGGGATTCGCGCGATGCACAGTTATGAGGTGCCGGAGATTGTGGCGTTGCCGATTGCGGACGGGCTCGCCGAGTATCTCGGATGGATCGGCGAGAATGTGAGCGGGCCGTAGGACTAGTGGTGGAACTTGGTGATTTTGGGGGGCTTGGCGGTTTTGGCGAAGGAGCCGGCGGCGCGGCGCTAACGGCGAGGTACATACACCCCCGGTACCATTTGTCGAAGTTGCTGTAAATGCTGGGCTTGTAGCGAAAGAGTGCGGATGAGTTTGAGAATGCTGGGACTTAAAAGTCTTTCGATTCAGTGTGTTGCGCACTCCTTTGTCAATTTCCTGGAAACAAAGGACTTGCGGGCGCGAAATCAAATGAACCGCGCGGAGTTGCTGGAAGGCGCGAAGTGCGGCGCGTGTTGTCATTAGTCCAACATATCACGCGGAGAATAAATTTCGAGCGGGCGGCGCTGTTGAAATTATTTCGAACGGTTGACGAAATTTCGAAAATCCGGGGCCGGATTTCGCACGCGGGCGGTCTCGGGGCGGGATCAGTCTAGCTAAGAGATTCTTGCGCGGATACGGAGAGGACGCCGGGCTGGTGTGGGGGAGTGCATGTTTCACTCCGAATTGCGATTACGAGAATAAGGTAAGGCGCGGAGGGATTCTTCGACTTCGAGGCGACTCGTCCGCGTCCGCCGCGGCGGACGGACGAGGAGAAAAAGAGTCGCCTCTTCGCTCAGACTGACCGAGTTGTAGTTGGCGTCGAACGAGCGAGGTAGTGGGGATCGCGACTGCATCGGGGAAGAGCACACAGCCAGGAGTGGCTGTGCTACGGAGGGCACGGCGGATTTGATCGCACGGGCGCGCTTGCCTGTGTGGGTTGGGAATTTGATCATGGGCGGAAAGGCAAAAAGAGCTAAGGCGCACAGCCAGGAATGGCTGTGCTACTCGAACGGGGCGAGACGGATGACGAGCAAGCTGAGATGATTCGGCTCAGAACGCAGATGGCCGATGGTCTCCTAAATTGTGGGAATCCGAAGTTGGAATCGGCCGCCCGCGAATGGGCGGACAGCAACGGCTATCAGGTATGGAGCGGGGGCTGGGGCACAGATCGGGTGGGGTAGCGCGCGGTAAGCCGATTGATCCGGGCGAAGTTTCACCATTAGACGTGAGAGAGAGCCTGGTCGAGATCGGCGACGAGGTCTTCGGCGTCTTCGATGCCTACTGAGAGGCGTATCAGGCCGTCGGTGATGCCGACTTTTGCGCGGACTTCGGGGGGGATGGAGGCGTGCGTCATGCTGGCGGGATGGGAGATAAGGGTTTCCACGCCGCCTAAACTTTCGGCCAGTGAGCAGAGTTTTACGTGATTCAGGACGGCGCGGGCGCCGTCCAGGGTGGTTACGTCAAAGGAGATCATGGCGCCGAAGCCGGATTGCTGGCGGCGGGCGATTTCGTGTTGGGGGTGCGCGGGGAGGCCGGGGTAGAGAACGCGCTGGACCTTGGGATGATTCTCGAGGAAGCGGGCGATGGAGATGCCGTTGGAGTCGTGCTGGACCATGCGAACGGCTAAGGTTTTTATTCCGCGGGAAACCAGGAAGCAATCCATGGGGGCGAGGCCGGCGCCCGCTGAGCGTTGGAGGAAATAGATGCGTTCGGCGTCTTCCTGCTGAGTTAGCACGACCGCGCCGCCGACGG
>JBAQYV010000203.1:0-12581 GCA_049790315.1 Candidatus Acidiferrales bacterium
CGGAAACTCCTTCGGCTCATACACTTGCACCAAAGAAAGCGGTCTGAGAGCACGGATTCGCGCGGCCAAGCCGTCGTGCAACATGCTCGCCAACGCGAAAAGGCGGGACCTGCTAAAACTTCGTTACTTCGCTGAAGCGGAAACCGTGGACCTTCATCGCGGGTACCACCATCTCAAAAGATTCCTCGCCCGTCGAGCGCACCGCCGGGCTCAATGCCGCCACATTGCGCAGCATCTCAAGCACGCTTTGATTGAACCGGAAATTGCGCGCCCCGGCCGCGATCGAGCCGCCCTCCACCAGGAACGTGCCGTCCCGCGTCATTCCCGTGAGCACTTTTTCGTACGGATCGACTTCCCGGATATACCACAGACGCGTGACGAGAATCCCGCGCTCCGTCGAGCCCACCATCTCTTCCACCGATTCCGTTCCGCCGCCGAACACCAGATTGAACGGCGCTTCGCCCCATTCGTTCGGAAGCGAAAAACCGTGGCCTGTCGGCTTCGCTTTCATTTTCTTCGCCGTCGCCCGCGAATAGACAAGATTTTGCGGCACGCCGCGTTCCACGAGCAGCACGCGCTGCCTCGGCATTCCCTCCCCGTCGTACGGCGGCCCGGTCTGCAGCGGATGAAACGCGTCGTCCCACAGCGTGATATTTTCGCCCACCAATTTCTTGCCCATGCGGCCCGTGAAACACGAACGCTTGTCGCGCACCGCTGTGCCCGCGAAGTCGTAGAACAAAAATCCCACAAGATCGAGCACCGCCGGCGGTTCCAGAATTACGGTCCATGGACCGGGCTCAAGCTCGCGTGGGTGCCGCGAAAGAATCGCCTTGTTGCTGGCGCGCTCGGCCAGCTCCTGCGGATCGATGTCCGCGAGCGCGGGAGAATTCTCTTTGGCCCAGCCGGAAGAATCCTCCTCCAGAATCGTCACCGAGAATTCGGCGCGCGTCTGGCGATACGCCGCCACCAGGCCGCGCGAATTCGCGAGCAGCGACGCCGATGCGCCGGTGGTGAAAATCCCGGCGGCGGTTTGCCCGCGCAGCGCGGCGAGTTTCGCGACGCGCTCGACAGCGCGCGCGCGGTCCGCGGGCGTAGCCCCGGCGGTCGCGCCATCGAAGCGCGAAACCTTGGCATATTTCTGGCGGCCCGGCATCGGCAGCAGGTTGGGATCCTTCGGCTGGCTGCGCGCCAGCGTGCCGGAAGACGCGACAACGCGGCGCAACGATTCTTCGTCGGTCTTGTTCGTCGTAGCGCGAGCGGTGCGGCCTCCGAAAACGGTGCGCACGGAAACGGTCAGCGAAAGCTCGGCAACGTTCTGGTGAATCGCGTTGTTGGCGAAGCGCGTCAGCGCATCCGCGTTCACCGCAACGTCCACTTCGGTTTCATCCGCGTCCGAAAAACGCAGCACGCGCTCGGCGATGTGATGCAGTTCGGCTTCGCTCGGCAGATGCGCCGCGGCCACGGCGGGAATCGCGTCGCGCCGTGCGTGCGATCGAGTTGTGCGGCGCGCGGTTTTCATGGTTTCGCGAATGCCGCTCCGATTTTGATATTGCGGAAACGCGCCGGCGATGCGCCGTGCCCCGTGCCCATCGTTTGCATGGGCTGGCCCTTGCCGCAATTCGGCGTGCCCCACAGAGTCCAGTGCTCGCGCGAACAAATCGCGTCGCACGAATTCCAGAACTCCGTGGTGATGCCGCTGTAACTGGGATTTTTCAGCATGCGCGTTTTTTTGCCGCCTTTAATTTCCCAGCCGATTTCAGTGGAGAACTGGAAATGATAGCGGCGATCGTCGATCGACCAGGAGCGATTGGTTTCCATCAGGATCGCGTCGTCGGTGTCCGCGATCAGATCGTCGAATTTCCACGTGCCGGGCAGAAGGCTGATGTTGGTCATGCGAATGATCGGCAGGCGATTCCAGCTTTCGGTGCGCATGGTGCCGCCCGAGCGATTAAGGCCGATCGCCGGCGCGGTCTCGCGATTCGAGAGGTAGCCGGTGAAAAGGCCGCCCGTGATGATGTTCGTGCATTGCGCGGGAACGCCTTCGTCATCGTAGCCAAAGGTGCCGAGACCCGGTCCGTGCTCGAGGCGCGCATCGGCCACGACGTTAACAATGTCCGATCCGTAGCGCAGCTTGCCGAGTTTTTCGAGCGTAAGGAAACTCATGCCGGCGAAATTCGCTTCCATGCCGAGCACGCGGTCGAGCTCGATGGGATGGCCAACGGATTCGTGAATCTGCAAACCGAGCTGCGAGCTTTCGAGAATAATCGTCTTCGTGCCTTCGGGCGATTGCGCGGCTTTGTGCAACGCGACGGCTTCTTCGCCCACGCGCTGCGCATTGCCGACAAGATCGAGCGATTCCACCAATTCGTATCCGGCGAGCTGGTGCTGGCCGCCAAAACTATTTGGATAGGAGCGCTTCTGGATTTCCGTGCCGGCGAAAGCGGTGGCCACAATTCCAGCGCCGGATTGCATTTTCACTTGGTGAATTGCGGAACCGATGGTGGATGCGAAAAGTTGCTCGATGCGGCGAAACACCATGGAAGTTTCGGCAATCGTGACGCCTTTGACGCGCGACATTTCACGGTCGGCGGCGAGAAGCAACGCGAGTTGGCTTTCAATGGAGATGCGAAACGGATCTTTGACGAAGGGATTTTGCCAGGTGTCCACGTGCGCGGCTTCCGGAACCATCTTCACATCGGCGCGCTTCGCCAATCCGGACGCTTTCGCGATGGCCACCGCTTCGGCGGCGCAGGCTTGTATGCCTTCGCGCGTAAGGCGGTCGGTTGCGGCGAATCCCCACGCCCCGCGGACCAGCACGCGCACGCCGATGCCGAAGGATTCAGATTCGGAGAGCGAGCCGACTTGGCCATTTTTTGTAGAGAGTTCGCGCGAGCGAATATCCATCACGCGCGCATCGGCGTACGAAGCGCCGCGCAGCTTGGCTGTATCGAGGGCGATAGTGGCGAGGTCAAGCAAAGAAACATTTTCGAGGATGCGCGGCGGTGCGTCAAGCCGCGAAATCCGAAATCAGGAGAGCGAGTTGGCGCCGTTGACGGAAAGTTTCTGACCGGTAATGAAATTGGCGGCGTCGGAAGCCAGGAAAGCGACAGCTTCGCCGATGTCCGCGGGGACGCCCATGCGGCGCATGGGGACTTCGGCGGCGTATGCGTCTTTCGATTCTTGCGAATCGTTGACGTGGCGCTCGGTGGGAATCCAACCGGGAGCCACGAGATTCACGGTGATGCCCCACGGAGCGAGTTCGAGCGCCCAGGAACGCGTTTGGCCGAGCTGCGCGCCTTTGGCGGAAACGTAATTCGAGAATTCGGGAACCCCGCGCTCAAAAACTTCGGAGCCGATCTGGATGATGCGGCCGTAGCGGCGTTCTTTCATGGAGCCGACGACAGCTTTCACGAGAAGCAGCGGGCTCTTTACGAAGAATTCCAATTGATCCAGGCAATCGCGCCACGTCATTTTTTCGATCGTGATGAAGGGCTGCGGACCTGTGGCGTTGGGCACGAGAATATCGACGGAGCCGAAACGCGCGCGGACTTCATCGACCAAACGATTCACTTGGAATTCGTCGCGCACATCGGCGTGAAAGAATTCAGCTTCGCCGCCGGCATCGCGAATGGTTCTTGCGACGCGTTCGGCTTTATCGGGATGCGCGAAATAATTGACGGCGACTTTCGCGCCGCGCTTGCCGAGAGAAAGAGCGACGGCGGCGCCGAGTCCGCGAGAAGCGCCGGTGACGAGAGCTACACGACCGGAAAGTTCAGGCATGGCAGAAAAGAGTATAGCTGAAACGAAAAACCCCACACGCAAAAACGGCGTGTGGGGCACCCTTTTCGGGGACGATCGCGGCAAATTCCAGCGTTGCGCGCGAATCTTTTTTTAAGCGGCTCTTAGGTGCCTTCGGACCAGGACGCCAAATATTGTTCCTGCTCGGGAGAAAGACGATCGATGAAAACGCCCATGGACTCGAGCTTGAGTTTGGCGATATGGCGATCGATGTCTTCGGGCACGCCGTAGACTTGCTTGCCGAGTTCGGACGCGTGCTTGACCAAATATTCGGCGGCGAGCGCCTGATTGGCGAAGCTCATATCCATCACGGCGGCCGGATGCCCCTCCGCGGCGGCAAGGTTGATCAGGCGGCCTTCGCCGAGAAGATAGAGACGGCGTCCGTCCTTCATCGCGTATTCGTCGACGTAAGGGCGCGCGATTTTTTTCGTGCTGGACATTTTTTCGAGCGCGGGAATATCGATTTCCACGTTGAAGTGGCCGGAATTGGAGAGCACCGCGCCGTCTTTCATTTTGTCGAAGTGTTCGGCGGCGAGAACATTTTTGTTTCCGGTGACGGTGACGAAAATATCGCCGATCTTGGCGGCTTCAGACATGGGCATCACGCGGAAGCCATCCATCACGGCTTCGATCGCGCGCGTGGGATCGATTTCGGTGACGATCACGTCCGCGCCCAAGCCCTTGGCGCGCATAGCGAGACCGCGTCCGCACCAACCGTAGCCGGCGACGACAACGCGCTGGCCGGCGAGAAGAATGTTGGTAGCGCGCATAATGCCATCAAGCGTGGATTGGCCCGTGCCGTAGCGATTGTCAAACAGATGCTTGGTGAGCGCGTCGTTCACGGCGATCACGGGATACTTCAGTGTGCCATCCTTGGCCATGGCGCGCAGACGAATCACGCCCGTCGTGGTTTCTTCCGTGCCACCAATCACGCCGGGAACCAGATCTGTGCGCTTGGTGAGAAGCGTGGTGACCAAATCGGCGCCATCGTCCATGGTGATTTGCGGCGCGTGATCAACAGCGGCGCTCATGTGCGCGTAATATGTAGCGTTGTCTTCGCCCTTGATGGCAAATGTAGGAATCGAATAATCCTTTACGAGACACGCGGCAACTTCGTCTTGCGTGGAGAGAGGATTCGAGGCGCAAAGCACGACATCGGCGCCGCCATCGCGCAATGTTACGGCGAGATTTCCTGTTTCGCTCGTAACATGCAGGCAGGCCGAAACACGCAGGCCTTTGAGCGGCTGCTCCTTGATGAAGCGCTTGCGGATCAATTGCAGGACGGGCATCTGCTGATTGGCCCATTCCATTTTGCGTTTGCCCTTTTCGGCAAGGCCGAGATCTTTTACGTCGCCCGCGGCGGCGGTTGTCTTCGTCGCTTCGTTTACTTTGCTCACTTCGATTCTCCCTTGTGCTTTTTGTGGATGTCGTGCGCTTCCAAGAATCTATTTGCGTTGCCGGAAAGTGCGTTGGGGCGGCGCGCCATGCGCGCATTGGAGGCTGCGCGAAACGCCGCCGCAGAAATTAGCGACGCGCGGGAACTTCGGCGCCGCGGGACTGACCGGCCTCCCGACGCAAAGTTTCCGCCTTGTCGGTGCGCTCCCAGGTGAAACTCGGTTCGGAACGGCCGAAATGGCCGTAATTCGATGTGGCGCGGTAAATGGGACGGCGAAGATCGAGAGACTCGATAATGCGGCGCGGAGTCAATTGGAAAGTGGCGCGGATCAAATCGGTCAATTGCTCGTCGGGAATCGTGCCCGTGCCGAATGTGTCCGCCATAACCGAGACTGGCTCGGCGACACCGATGGCGTAGGCCAGTTGCACTTCAACTTTGCGCGCGAGGCCCGCGGCGACGAGATTCTTCGCAACGTAGCGCGCCATGTAGCAAGCGGAACGATCGACCTTGGTCGGATCCTTGCCGGAAAACGCGCCGCCGCCGTGACGGCCGTAGCCGCCGTAACTGTCAACGATGATTTTGCGGCCGGTGACACCCGCATCGCCCATCGGTCCGCCGACGACAAATTTGCCCGTGGGATTGATGTGAATCTTGGTGTCGCGATCCATCAGGTTTTCGGGAATGACGTGGCGGATGACGTCGCGCGTTACGACTTCATGCAATTCCTTGTTGGAAACTTTTTCGGAATGCTGCGTCGAGATCACGACGGCATCAACGCGCTCGGGGCGGCCATTTACATATTGGATTGTGACTTGGGATTTTCCGTCGGGCCGGAGGAAATCTACTTGGCCGCTCTTGCGGACTTCGGAGAGGCGGCGAACCAACTTATGCGCCAGGGTAATCGGCAGGGGCATCAATTCTTCAGTCTCATCGCAGGCGAAGCCGAACATCAGGCCCTGATCGCCTGCGCCGCCGGTATCGACACCCATGGCAATGTCAGGCGACTGGCGCTTGAGCGCGGAAACTACGCCGCACGTCTCGGCGTCAAAACCAAAATCCGAGTGCGTGTAACCGACGTCGCGAACGACACCGCGCACGATATCGGAATAATCGAGCACGGCCGTGGTGGTGATTTCACCCGCGACGACCACCAAACCAGTGGTGATGAGGGTCTCGCAGGCTACGCGGCCCATTTTGTCCTGGGCCAGGACGCCGTCGAGAACGGCGTCGGAAATCTGATCCGCAATCTTGTCGGGATGGCCTTCGGTAACCGACTCGGAAGTAAACAGAAAGCTGCGCTTTGATTCGCTCAAGCCCGTGCCTCCCAAAGGTTTCTGCAGGGACCGCCGGTCCATTGGGCCGGCAGGGGGGACAGCAATGCAGAAATCGTACCGTAGCATGCGGTATTGGCAGTGTCAACGCGATGCATTCAAAGAGCAAATGGACGCGCTGAACGGACGGAATATAGGGTTGAAAGGGCGGGATTTAGGGGCGAAAGTGCCCAAAATTGGGCGCTCATGGGGTGGCACGGAGCAACCAGGCGAGGCTCCGCCGGGCGTCTACCGGCGCGAGACCAGGAAGGCGTGGATGAACGGATCAATATCGCCATCGAGGACGCGATCTACGTCGCCCATTTCAAGTTTCGTGCGGTGATCCTTCACCAGGCGATAGGGCTGAAGGGTATAGGTGCGGATCTGGCTGCCGAAGCTGATATCCATCTTCGATTCGTCCATCTTGCGCGTATCTTCGCGGCGCTTTTCGATTTCGAGCGCGTAAAGTTTTGAGCGAAGCATCTTCATGGCCAGCTCGCGGTTCTTGTGCTGACTGCGCTCAGCCTGGCATTGGACGACGATGCCGGTGGGAAGGTGGGTGAAACGGACGGCGGTTTCAACCTTGTTGACGTTCTGGCCTCCGTGTCCACCGGCGCGAAATGTGTCAATGCGGAGATCTTCGGGTTTGACGACGATCTCGATGTTGTCGTCAATTTCCGGAATCGCGAAGACCGAGGCGAACGAGGTGTGCCGGCGCGCGGCTTGATCGAACGGGGAAATACGAATCAGGCGATGTACGCCGCTTTCGGTGGAGAGAAGGCCGTACGCGTTTTCACCCTCCACGCGCACGGTGGCGGTTTTGATGCCGGCGGTTTCGCCGGGTGTTTGGTCGATTACCGTGGCGCGGAAACCTTTGCGCTCTGCCCATCGCAGGTACATGCGCAACAGCATCTCGGCCCAATCCTGCGATTCGGTGCCGCCGGCGCCGGGCTTGATGGTGAGAATCGCGTTGGAGCGATCGCTTTCGCCGGCAAGCAGAAGAGATGTTTCCAGAACGTTGGCGTAATTTTCGGATTTGTCGAGCTCACCGGCAATTTCGGCGATCAGGCCTTCGCGCTTGGCGGCGTCGGATTCTTCGCCGGCCAAATCCAGGTAGGCTTCGATGTCGCTTTCGATCGCGGAGAGTTTCTCGGCGGCGCGAACGCGCTCTTCCACCTTCTTGCGCTCGGACAAGGTTTTTTGCGCCAGTTCCTGGTTTTGCCAGAAGTCGGGCGCGGCGACGCGAGCTTCCAAATCGTCCAGGATTTTTTGCTGGCCGCTCAGGTCAAAGATAACTCCGCACCCGCTCCGTGCGCTCGCGGAGTTGGTCATAGCGATGCTGAAGATCTTCGATGATCATGCGCGTCTCAATTTCTTCGCGTTGCTTCCCTTGGCCGCGCGCTTCCCTGCGGCGGGTTGCGGGCCGGCGGAATCGACGGTCGCTCGGCGCGTTTGCGGCGCATGCGGGCCGCGCCAATCCACGATCGCGAGCGAAAGCAGCGTTACGATCAGCGAAAGCCATGGCAGCCAATCGCCGTGGCGAACATAAAACGTCATATCGCCGCGAAACGCGTAGGGCGCGTCAAGCTCACCGCGAATATCCGGCGCCAATCGCGCCACGATGCGGCCATACGGATCGATCGCGGCGGTGTAACCATTGTTCGTATCGCGCAGAAGCCAGCGGCGATCTTCCACGGCGCGCACGCGCGCGGCTTCCAGATGCGAAACGGGCGCGGCCGTGCGGCCGAACCAACCATCGTCCGAGATATTGATCAGCAACTGCGCGCCATTATGCGTGAACTGGCGAACTTCGCCGGCGAAAATCGCCTCGTAGCAGATGAAAACAGAGTAGCGCCCGCCTGGCAGCGTGCCGACGCTGCGCACATTACCGGAATGAAATTCCCCGAGATCGGCGGTTACGTGACCGACGTGGCGCAAAACACTTCGCCACGGAACGAATTCGCCGAACGGAACCAGATGAATCTTATCATAGACAAAAATTTCGCGGCCCGCGGGATCGAGCTGGATCGCGCTGTTGTAGGGATACTCGTCGCCGGACGGCGTGGATTTCCAATTCACCGCGCCTAAAATGAAATCGGTGGAAGATTCTTGCGCGATACGCACGGCGCGCTGAGCGAATCGAGGATCCTGCATGGAAAATGGAGCGGGCGTTTCGGGCCAGATCAACGGACCAGGCTCAAGGCGCGCGGCGGAGACGCTCAGTTCCTCAAGATTGTCGAGGTCCGAGCGATGGATGCTCATCCAATTCTGCGGGTATTCCATCGACTGCTGGAAATTGGGCTGCACGAGATGAGCCACGCGCTCGGGCTGCGCGGCGGGAACGAAACGCGCGCCGATTAACGCAACGAGAGCCAAAACCGCGGCGACCGCGCCAACCCACAACGCCGCGCGACGGCGACGCCGTCCGGCGGGCTGGAGAATGGCCCAAAAAACCAGCGCATTAAATGCGGCGACCAGAAGCGAGAGGCCGTAGATTCCGGTGACCGTGGTGATCTGAACCAGAGCGAAACTACGCGCGGCGGCATAGCCCAACAAGTTCCATGGAAAACCAATGTTGGGAAAGCGATCGAAAATGTATTCCGTGCTCACCCAGAGGAACGGCGCCACACACGCCAACTTCGCCGCGCCGGAGCGACCCCACAAACTCACGCCAGCGGCGAAAAGTAATTTGAAGACGGACGATGCCGCGGCCATGATGATCATCACGCCGAGCGCTTGCCACACGGGCAACGGTCCCCACTGGCGCAGCACGGTGTAGATCCACGGCGTGGAAATACAATAGAACGTCATGCCGTAAAGAAAACCGCACAGCGCGGCAAATCCCACGCTTGCGCCGTAAGCGGAAAGCATCAAGCCGGCGACCGAAACCCATGCCAACAGCGGGAGATTGAAATTTGGGAAAGCCAGCGCGAGCGCCGCGCCGGATGCCACGGCCAAAATCAGGCGCGCGATTCGAGAAAGATTCATGACGTTGAGTTCTGGCGGCCCTTAGTTGCCGCGAGGTTCAAGCAGAGTTCGCGGGCCGCGGCGCCCGCTTCCATATTGTAGGCGGAAACGTGCGGGCGCGAAGGCAATCTATCGCTTCACGATGGACTTGAATCCCGCGCTTTCAAGCTGCTTCTGCGCCGCGGCAGCGGCTTGCGCGGTGGCGTATGGACCGACTTGCACGTGGTAATACTTATCAGGGCCGGCGGGCAGAACGAATGCGGGGAATTTTCGTTGCTGAAGCGCCTGCGCAATCGCCAACGCATCGCTTTGTTTTTCAAGCGCCGCCACTTGCAGAACGATCGCGCCCTTCGGGATCAGCGGCGATCCGACCGCCGCTCTCCCCGAGTTAGGCGACTTATTCGCAGACTTCGCGGCGGGAACGCTCGGCTTGGAATTGGACGCCGGAGCCGACGCGGAAGCCGGCGACGGCGCGGCCGTCTTGGACGTCTTTGTGGGCTTTGACGATGGCGCGGGCTGGAGCGTATCGTTCGCCGGTTTGGAATCCGCCGAGTGGTAAAAGCTCCAATCCGTTCCACTCGAGGCGGCTGGCGCCGCAGGAGTCTTGTCGTTTGCCGCGGTGGGCGCCTCCGCAGTCTCCGACGGATCGCCCGTTGCCGATGTGTCAACGGAATCGTCGGCGCGAATAGCCGCGATGTGCGCCTGCGAATCGCCCTGACCCTTGCCGAGCAAATATCCGAGCGTAAAAACCACGCCAAACAGCACGGCCAGCAAAACGAACAAGCCAAACAGGTGCCGGCCTTCGAGCACCATATCGCCGCGTCCGCCCTTTTTCGCTCCTGCCATCTTTACCGCCCGCCGCGACGGACTCCCCTGTACTGCTCAACTCGAAAAGCTTCCGTTAACCGCGATTGTCTGCTTCCGTCTATTCCTTCTTGTCAGAGAAGGTCTTCACCCACGCATTGACGATGTCGATGGGCAGCGGGAAAACAATCGTGGTGTTCTTGTCGCTGCCGATTTCCGTCAAAGTTTGCAGGTAGCGAAGCTGAATCGCAGCGGGTTCGGTCTCAAGCATCTTGGCGGCTTGCGCCAGTTTGGATGAAGCTTCGAATTCGCCTTCCGCGTGAATCACCTTCGCCCGGCGTTCGCGCTCGGCTTCGGCCTGACGCGCGATGGCGCGTTGCATCTGCTCCGGAATATCCACCTGCTTCACTTCAACCTTCGTAACCTTAATACCCCAGGGCTCGGTATCCTGGTCAAGGATCACCTGAAGCTTGCTGTTGACCTTTTCGCGTTCGGCGAGGATCTCATCGAGCTCGAATTGGCCGACGATGCTGCGCAGCGTGGTCTGCGCCTTCTGCGAAGTGGCGTAAAGATAATTTTGCACTTGCGAAAGCGCGAGATTCGCATCGACCACGCGGAAATAACAAACCGCGTTCACTTTCACCGAGACGTTATCGCGCGTGATGATGTCCTGCGCCGGAACGTCAAGCGTTTCGATGCGCAGCGAAATGCGGTAGAGCGTCTCAATCGGCCAAAAAACCAGGCGCAATCCAGCGCCCTTGGCTTGCGGGCTCATGCGTCCGAGGCGCAGCACGACGCCGCGCTCCCACTCCTTGAGCACGTAGAGCGAATTCCAAAACCAAATCAGAAAAATAACCACGGCAATCAGCGAACCGGTCAATCCGAAATCCATCATCTTCCCCTCCTACGCAATCACCGCTGTTTCGTTCGTGCCGTCTCGAGTTCCGAAATCTAAATCCGCTTCAATGTCCCGATGAATGGCCGTCGGCTAGCTTCACGTGCAACATCAGGCCTTCGACGCGCGATACACGCACACGCGCGCCGGTGGGAATGGCTTCATGCGCCGTGGCCCGCCACAACTCGCCGTGCATTCGCACCATGCCGGTGAACTGGCCGCTGGTTCCTACCGGCACGAGATCGCTCGTAACTTCCGCTTCGTGACCGATAAGCTGTTCGGCGCCAACCGCGGGCTGCCACGCGCGCGAACGTAGAACCAGGCGCATCAGGAAAATCACGATCACGGCGAACGGCACCGTGACGCCAAGGGCCGTTCCGAGGCTGACGCCCGCACCCGTCATCGGCGAATGAATCAGCATCAGCGCGCCCAGCAGCATGGCCACGATTCCGCCAATGGCGAGTGCTCCGTGACTGGCGAATTTCGCCTCAAGAATAAACAGGACCAATGCCAGCACCACCAGAAGCAGGCCCGCGAAGTTTACCGGAAGAATGTGCATCGCGAACAGGGCCAGTACCAGTGCGATGCCGCCGACCATTCCCGGCGCGACCATGCCCGGGTGCGTGAACTCGACGTAAAGGCCCAAAATTCCGACGAGCAACAGAATAAAGAAAACGTCGGGCTCAACGACCCACGCGAGAAAGCGCTGGCGCGTGGACATGTCGTAACCGGTGAGCACGGCGCCGGCCAGCGACAGTTTCTGCGTTTCTCCATCGAAGCGCGTGATCGTGCGGCCATCGAGTTGCGCAAGGAGATCGGCATTGGATTTGGCGATTACGTCAATCAGCTTGCCATCGAGCGCTTCCGTTTCCGTAAAGGCCTTCGCGTCCGTGACGGCGGTTTCCGCCAACTGCGCGTTGCGGCCGCGCCTAGTCGAGTAGCTGCGCAGAAACGCCGTGGCGTCGCTCATGATTTTTTTCTTGAGCGTGTCGTCAATATTCACGGGAGTTCCGCCAATCTCGATCAGCGGCGACGCGCTGCCGGTATGCGTGGCCGGCGCCATCGCGGCGATGTCAGCCGAAAGCAAAATATAAAAGCCCGCCGATGCGCCGCGCGCGCCCGAAGGCGAAACGTAAACGGCGACAGGAACGGGCGACGCCAAGATGTGCTGAATAATGTCTTTCATCGAATCTTCAAGGCCACCCGGCGTATCCATGGTGATCAGAATCAAGCTCGCGTGAATATCATTCGCGTGCTCGATGCCCTCGTCGAGATAATCGGCAAGGATGGGTTCGATTTCGCCGTTGATTTGCAGCACTACCACCTGCGGCGCGGAAACCACTGGCGCGGCGGGCGGCGCCGGCAATGCCGCGGGCGCGGCTAGCGCCAATAGAGCGATGAGCCCAAGCAC
>JBAQYV010000204.1:0-1813 GCA_049790315.1 Candidatus Acidiferrales bacterium
GTCCGCGCCCGCGCCGCATTTGACATCTGAACCGTCTTCGGCCGCACCCGCTGTCGCGCCATCTACGTCCGCACCGCCGGCATCGCACACAGCGCCCGCGAAACCCGCTGCTCGCCCCGCGGCTTCCGTATCCGCTATTCGCCACTCACCCGGCCCGGCCGGTTCGAGTGCGCCCGCTGCGCCGCCAGCCTCATCAACGGCGGCGTCCGCAGCGCCCACATCGACCGAAACCGTTTCGGCTCCGGCGCCGGAATCCAAACCCGAGCCCATCCGCGAAGAAATTGTCGGCAATCTTTACATCAACCGCACATACGGCTTCGACATTTACAAACCGCCGGATTGGACGTTGCTGCCCGATGAAATGCACTCGCTGCCAAGCGCCGTCGCGGCGATGGGAACCGACGACAGCACCACGCTGCTGCTGATCGGCCGCGAGGCGCAAAAAGGCACGCTGGAAGCGCAGGCTGCCGCCACCGATGCGCAACTTCACGATATTTACGATAACTTTCGCCTGCTGGCGTCAACGCACACGAATATCGCCGGCGAACCCGCGATTGAGCGGCATTTCCGCGGCAGCGCCGCCGATCGCGATTGGTCCGTTACGGTTGTGACCGTCGCGCACGGAAAAGATCTTTTCACGGTGCTTGGCATGACCTACGCCGATACCGATTTGATTCAAATTCAGGAAAACGTGATCGCACGCGCCATCACCAGCCTGAGATTCGAGACGCCATGAAGCCGAGCGCGATCGTCCTGATCAGTTGCCCCGACCAAAAAGGAATCAACGCCGCGATTGCGGATTTTATTTTTCGCAACAACGGCAACATCGTGCACGCCGACGAGCATCAGGATGCTGAAGAACAACTGTTTCTGATGCGCGTCGAGTGGGAGCTCGAAGGTTTCGCGATCGCGCCCGCCGATTTCGAACGCGAATTCACGCCGCTTGCACAGCGATTCGGAATGCAATGGCGCATGGCGCTTTCAACCTACAAGCCGCGCGTGGCCGTCTTTGTATCGCAGTACGATCATTGCCTTGTGGATGTGCTCTTCCGGCATCGCAGCGGAGAGCTGCCATGCGAGATTTCCGTGATCGTCAGCAACCATCCGGATGCGCGGCGCGACGCGGACTTTCACGGCATCCCGTTTCACATGATCCCAGTTTGGCCCGAAGTCAAACCCGTCGCGGAGCGCAAGCAACTCGATTTGCTGCGCGAGATGAATATCGATCTCGTCGTTCTAGCCCGCTATATGCAGATTCTTTCGCCGGATTTCGTGCGGCACTATCCGCAACGCATTATCAACATCCACCATTCGTTTCTGCCGGCGTTCGTCGGAGCGAAGCCGCACAGGCAGGCCTACCAGCGCGGCGTGAAATTGATCGGCGCCACGGCGCACTACGTCACAGAGACGCTCGACGATGGCCCGATCATCGAGCAGGATGTCGTGCGCGTTTCTCATCGCGATGCCGTCGAAGATCTGGCGCAGAAGGGCCGCGACCTCGAGAAGATCGTGCTCTCTCGCGCGCTGCGCTGGCATCTGGAGAATCGCATCCTGGTGTATGGCAAGAAGACCGTAATCTTCGATTAGCCCCATTCCCCGCGGCATCGTACATTCTCCGAAGTCTCCTGCCCGCGTCCGGCCCTGTGGATATTATTTCGAACACTGCCACGTTTATTGACAAGTATACTCGCATCTGCTATAATCCCGATTGTTTGCCTCCTGCCATCTCGGCGCCCCGCTCGCATTTGAGCGTGGCTGTCATCCGTCATCCGGTCGCCCGCTTTTGGCGAACGTTGGTGAGGGATCTGCTTTT
>JBAQYV010000205.1:0-1700 GCA_049790315.1 Candidatus Acidiferrales bacterium
AAGCCTGGCGAAAGCGGGCCGCTGAATTTCTCAGCCGTTTCGCCTGCGGTAACCGTCCGCCCGCGCTCCACTGCATCGCGTCACGCGGAGTCCAGAAGTTCAGCATCAGCCGCGAAAAACCGGGCATTTTCGCACTTCTCATCTCGCAACTCTTCCAGAATCAACACTTCCAAGAAATTTCTCAGTTCTTGTATCTCGCTCATTAGCAGCGATTTAAAGTCTACTAGAATCAACACTTCTGGGAATAAGGACTTAAAGCCCCCTAGAATCAACACTTCCGGCGCAAAGGACTTAAAGTCGTTTAGAATCAACACTTCCAGAAAACACGGGAGGGGGGCGGGGGGTAGGCACAAATCCGGCGCGCTATCTCAAATTTCCGGCTCGCGCGCCGAACGTGGCAATTTGGGCATCGAGCCGCAACCGCGCCGGGGCCGGCGACGGAGCGCTTGATAAAATGGGATCATGCGAAATTGGCCTCGGCGTATCGCGGCTATGCTGGCACTCCTTGGCGGAGCGGCTCTAATGGCGCCCGTCCTGCTCAGCGATACGATTGTGCTGAAAAATGGCCGGCACATCGAAGCGGACAACGTGCAAGTCACGGACGGCTGGGTGAGCTATGACACGCCGGCAGGTCGCATGAGCTTGCCGCAATCGATCGTGTTGCGCGTGGTGCGAGATCCGCAAGGGCAGGGATCGAGTGCCGGTTCGGGAAACGCCGCCGCGCAGGTAAATGATCGGGCGGCGAATCTGGCGATCGCTCCGCCGGATAGCCCAGCGGGCACGTCGTCAAGCGAAGTGGTTCGCGCCGTGATTCACGATGGCGCGGTGGACCATGACGCATTGGCTCGCATGGAATCCGAAGCGCAAGGCGGCGATGCGGGCGCGATCTCGAGAGTGACGGTGGCGCTTTCGGCCGCCGCGCAATTTGAAGTAGCTCATGGCCAAATCGAGCAGGCGGTGGACGATTATCACCAGGCGCTGGTGCTCGCGCCGAACGATCTCACGCTGCTTCTCGATTCCGGTTATCTGCATTTGAAGCAGAGCGAATATTCCGCGGCGCTTGACGATTTGGATCACGCGTTCAGCGTGTCGCCCGATTCGCCGGAAGTGGCCAAGCTCCGCGGCTGGGCCTACTACGGGTTGAGCCGCATCGAAGCCGCGGTGGCGGAGTGGAAGCGCTCGCTCGATTTGAAGCCCGATCCTGAAGTGCAGAAGGCGCTCGATAAGGCCACGCGCGATGAGCAGGAGGAAGCGAACTATCGCGAGAACGAAACCGCGCACTTCATTCTCCGCTACAACGGCGACGCCACGCCGCAATTGGCCAACGATATTTTGCGCGCGCTGGAAGACGATTTCAGCCAGATCAGCGTCACGCTGGACTACACGCCGCCGGAACCGATCAGCGTGGTGCTCTACACCAATCAGGAATTCACGGACATCACGCGCGCGCCGAATTGGGTGGGCGCGCTGAACGACGGCCGAATCCGCATTCCGGTGGACGGTTTGGGCACGGTGACGGACGCGCTGGCGCACGTGCTGAAGCACGAATTGACGCACAGTTTTCTAACGCAGAAAACGCGGGGCCGCTGCCCGGTGTGGCTGCAGGAAGGGATTGCGCAGTTTATGGAAGGAAAGCGCAGCGGACCGGCGGCTGCGTCGCTCGTCGCCACATTCAACGCGCACATGGACGTTTCGCTCGC
>JBAQYV010000206.1:0-3946 GCA_049790315.1 Candidatus Acidiferrales bacterium
AAGCTCCGCAAGGGGCGGGGTGGAGTTTGGCGCATTCCTCCATCGTTCGACGGCTGCAAGCGTAGTCCGCTTCCAAGGTTCACGGTTTTAGATGAGGCCGACATTGCTGCGCTGTCTTCTTTCTTCGCAAAGTTTGCGAAGCAGGCGATGCGCGTTCTTGTGCCGGGCGGCCACATCATCATCGCAACAAATCCTTTACTCTCACAGTGTGTATATGTCCCCATCATGGGGGCGGGATTCGAGAAACGCGGCGAGATCATCCGTCTCGTGCAAACTTTGCGTGGCGGAGATCGTCCCAAAAATGCGCACAAAGAATTTCACGACGTATCAGTCATGCCGCGTTCCGGCTGGGAGCCGTGGGGTTTGTTCAGAAAGCCGTGCGAAGGCCGGGTTCAAGACAATCTGCGCACGTGGGGAACTGGCGGCCTACGGCGCATCTCTGGCGAGAATCCATTCCTGGACGTGATTCAATCTGCACCTGCGCGCAACGAGGAACGTAGGATTGCGCCGCATCCATCGCTCAAACCACAATCTTTCATGCGCCAGATCGTCCGTGCCGCACTCCCGTTGGGGCGCGGCGTAATCGTGGACCCGTTCATGGGCGCGGGTTCGACTATTGCCGCGGCCGAAGCCGTGGGCTACTCAAGTATTGGGATTGAGAAGGATCCGGCGTACTATTCTGTCGCGGTGAAGGCTATCCCAGCCCTTGCTCGGTTTACGCCGAACGGCATCACTGGGAAGACCGGGAGTGCGCTTGCCGCTGCCAAAAGATCTAGAGCCAATTCACATCAAGAGGGCGGTCGCGTACGTCGAGAAACAGACTGCCGACCTCATAGATCTCTATTTGGAGCAAGCGAACGTCTTTAGTGCAATCGTCGGCATTTTCGGAGTGAAGGGATTACACGCAGTTAGTCCGTACAAGAAGCATAAACACCCAGACGTTGCCCAACAGCGATTCCCCGATCTATCGTTAGGTGGCAAGCTCAACCCGCCCGCGCAACAAGCTTTAGAGTCCAAGGGCGGCACGCGTCCCTGGGCTATCCAGTCTCACTACAATCATCCCGGTTGGTACGTTGTCTGGCGCTATCTCGTGGATACCACCGAGTCGATCAAGCCCGGATATCCGGTAGTTATCTGGCGGGTGGATGTCGTGTTCTTAACAGCCGACGACTGGAAGTATGAGGGAAGCGGAGCTAAACAAGGCAAAGGCGGGCGCACACATACCTTCGGAGTCTCAAATCCCTCTCGGAAATTAGCTGGAGCGGCTGCTTACTTGTTTCCAGGAATTACAATCAAAGGCGGCAAACCAGTCTTGGCCGCGAAGTAGGTGGGAAGCCCCATCTCAGATTCAGTGTTCGTCACTAACAATCCGCGCCAATCCCATTTGGCAGCCTTCCTTGATTTTCGGCCATAGGGCGCTTATACTGAGTTTTGCTGCGGTGAACTGGGTCGCACGGTCGAGTGGGCGAGAGCCCACTTTTTTGTTCCCCGGGCGCCATGGCGAGGCAAGAGCGTTATGGGTGTGGACGTCGAGCGGATTCGCGAGGCGGCCGAGCGCGTAGCTCGCTCGCTAGGGCTGGAAATTGTGGACGTAGAATGGAAGGTAGGAAAGCAGCGCTTCCTTCGCGTCTATATTGACAAGCCAGTGGGCGCGAAGGGCCACGCAAGCTCTGCGGATGAGTCGTTGACCTCTGATGGATTGGGCGCGCCGGTCATCACCGAAGGCGTTGGCCACCGCGATTGCGAAGCGGTAAGTCACCAACTGAGCGTCATTTTGGATGTGGAAGAACTGGTGCCGGGGCCGAGCTACGTCCTTGAAGTGAGCTCGCCGGGCCTGGATCGCAAGCTCGCGAAGCCAGCGGAATTCGAACGCTTCGCCGGGCGGCGCGCGAAGATTTATACGTTTGCGCCGGTGGAAGGCCAAACGTTTTTCGATGGGCGCCTGGCGGGATTTGCGGATGGGCGCGTGGCGATTGACGTTGGCGAAAAGCGAATCGCGGTGCCGTTCGAAGCGATTCGCAAAGCGCAACTGGTAGTCGAGTTTTAAGAAATCAGGAGCGAGTAGAAATGGCAAGTTTGTTGTATCAGACGATCGAGCAGATCAGCCGCGACAAGCACATCGAGCCCGAGATTATCGTGGCTGCGATTGAAGACGCCATGGTTGTGGCTGCGCGAAAATATTATAAGACCGAGGAAGAGCTGCGCTCGAAGTTCAATCCGGACACGGGACAGATCGACGTGTTCGCGGCGCGCATGGTGGTCGACGAAGTAGCCGATCCGAAGAAGGAAGTCACGCTTGCGGAAGCGCGCAAGACGCATCCGGACGCGGAAGTGGGCGGCGAGATTTTGTTTTCAAAGCCAACCGACGTACTCGGCCGCATCGCGGCGCAAACCGCGAAGCAAGTGATCATGCAGAAAGTGCGCGAGGCTGAGCGCGACACGATTTTCAACGAATACAACGGCCGTACGGGCGAGCTTGTGAATTGCATCGTGAAGCGCGTCGAGGGTCCGGATGTGATCGTGGACTTAGGACGCGCGGAAGCGCGTTTGCCGCGGCGCGAGCAATCGCGCTTGGAAACTTACAATATTGGCGAGCGCTTGCGCGTGGTGATTCGCGGCGTGGACCGCGCGGCGAAAGGGCCGCAGGTGGTTGTGTCGCGCGCCGATCCCGTGTTGGTGCAGCGCTTATTCGAGATGGAAGTTCCGGAAATTTACGACGGCACGGTGCAGATTCGCGCCGCCGCGCGCGAAGCCGGCGAGCGCACGAAAATCGCTGTCGCCAGCCGCGATAAGGACGTCGATCCTGTAGGCGCGTGCGTGGGCATGAAGGGCATGCGCGTGCAGTCGATCATTCGCGAATTGCACGGCGAAAAAATAGACATCATTCCGTGGTCGGACGATACGGTGACGTTCGCGCAGAAGGCGCTTTCGCCCGCGAAAGTCACGCGCGTGCAGATTATCGATCCAGAAACCAAGCACCTCGAGATCATCGTCGAGGATACGCAGCTTTCGCTCGCGATCGGCAGAAAGGGCCAGAACGTTCGCCTGGCCAGCAAGCTGATTGGCTGGAACGTTGACATCAAGAGCGAAGAGGAAAAGCGCCAGGAGATCGAAGCGCAGATGGCCGCGCTGACGGCCCCCGGCACGCCGCTTTCCGAGTTGCAGGGCCTGGGACCGAAGACCATCGAACGCATTGAGGCGCACGGCATCAGCTTGATCGAAAAGCTCGCCGACATGACGCCCGAGCAGTTGATGGAAATTCCGGGCATCGGCGAAAAGATGGTCGAGAAGATCCAAGTTGTCGTGGCCGCTTATTTCCAGGAATTGGAAGCGCAGCAGGCGGCCGCCGCGGAAGCTGCGCCGGAAGGCGATGCCGAAGCGGGGGGCGAAACGCAAGAAGCCGGGCCCGAAGCGACGGAAGCGCCGGCTGAACAAGAAGAGCTCTCAGCGACGGAAACGGAAACAGAGGCGACAACGGAATCGGAAACCGAGAACGCGACTGAGGGCGAGTCCGAATCGGCTGCGCCCGAAGCCACGGACGCGCCGGAAGCCACCGAGACATCCGAACCAGCAGCCGAGGAAAACTCGGACGAAAATAATTCTGCCGACGCGCCCAAATCTGGCGAGGGCGAAGGGGACCAATAACCGTAACGGATGTCCGATCAACCGCAAATTCGTATCAACGAGCTGGCCCGCGAACTCGAAGTGAAGGCCAAGGCAATTCTGGATTATTTGCCGGAAGCGGGCGTCACTGAGAAAAAGACGCATTCGAGTTCGATCGATTTGTCGGCCGCGGTAAAAGTCAGAGAGCATTTTCGGCAAGAGGCCGAGGCGGAAGCCGCGGCCGAAGCGAAGGCCATTGCTGATAAGGCCGCGAAAGATGCGGCTGCCAAAGCCGCGCGGATGCGGCCCGCTGCGCCTCCGGCGGCACCACCCGCGCCTGCGC
>JBAQYV010000207.1:0-2425 GCA_049790315.1 Candidatus Acidiferrales bacterium
GCCGTACCGCATCCTGTAAACATCGCTTGCTCCTATCCGAGAATCCCGCGCGCGCCGGCGGCTACGCCAACTCGCCCAGAATCTCCTGAAACTCGAACAATCCCTTTTTCCCAATCACCCATCGCGCCGCCCGCAACGCGCCATCCGCAAATCCTTCGCGGCTCCGCGCCGTGTGTTTCAGCGTGATGGTGTCGGCCACAGAATCGAATCCAATTTCATGCGTGCCCGGCACGGCGCCTGCGCGGCTCGATGAAAGATCGATCGCGTGTTTGTAGCCCGAGTGGCGCATCGTCTCCGCCAACTTCAGTAGCGTTCCCGAAGGCGCATCCTTTTTCTGCGAATGGTGCATCTCCCAACCCCACGCCTCGTACTCGCCGCGCGCGGCAAACCGCTTCGCCGCCTCAGCCACAATTTGCTGAAATAAATTCACGCCCACCGAAAAATTCGGCGCATAGACCACGCCCGCTCCGCTCTTCTCTACCGCCGCGCGCACCGACGGCAGCTCGTCGTACCAACCGGTGGTGCCGACCACCGTATTCACTTTCAGAGCCGCAAGGCGTCGCACATTTTCCGCCGCCGTTGTAGGCGACGAAAATTCAATCGCCACATCCACGCCGCGGAATTTTTCCGTCGTCAATCCCGCGCCGTCCGCGTTGTCTTGAATATCCAGGCGCACGCGCACCTCGAAGCCGTGTTGCGGCGCAAGCGCCTCAATCATGTGCCCCATCTTTCCGTAACCGACAATTGCCAATCCCGCTGCCATCGCTATTCCCTCATCGCCCGAATATTCCCGATCAATATCCGCCGCAAAAAATCTCAGCCGCGGCCCGCTCCGTTCGCCAGCAATCGCTTCACAAGCCGCTCGTACAATCCGACCGCTTCGGACAATTCTTTTTTCGGCACCCGCTCTTCATCCGTGTGTGCCACGTGTATGCTGCCCGGACCGATCAAGCACGGCGTGCCCCAACTTCCGCCGAACGCCGGAATATCCGTTGCGAACGAAACCACCGACGTTTCAAATCCCTCGATCGCCTCTAACCGCACGGCCGGAATACAAATCACTTCGCGCACTTCCGCGCGTCCCCGCACCGTTTCGGCCACCGCGATGCGCAGCGGTTCGGGATCGCCCACGATGCGAAAAAGAATTTCCGCCTGCGCGTAATCAGCCACCACATTCGGCGCGCGCCCGCCCGAAATCGTTCCGATATTTAGCGTCGTCGCTCCGAGCAATCGGTCTTTGGGCAACGGAATCCGCCGAACTTGTTCCAGCGCATCGAGCAAAGAATGGATCGCCGAATGTCCCAACTCCGGATACGCCGAATGCGCCATGCGTCCGTGCGCCACAATCTCAAATCGCAGCGCGCCCTTCGATCCCAGCACCAATCGATTGTCGGTCGGCTCCCCGTTGATCAAATAGCGGGAACCGCGAGGATTTCGCGCCGCGGCCAGCGCGCCCGCGCTGTTGCGCTCTTCGCCCACCACGAACAGCACGCCGAATCCGCGCGTGCCCGCCGCGAGCAAACTCTGCGCCGCCGAAATCATCGCCGCGATAATTCCCTTCGCGTCGCACGATCCGCGGCCGTGAACGAATTCATCGTCTTCGCGCGAAACAAAAGTGGGCGGCACTGTATCCATGTGCGTCGAAAGCGTCACGCGCGGTTCGCCCCAATGCCCGAACACATTGAAGCGCCCCGGCTCCACTTCCATTCGCTCGCATCGCCCATCATGCGCCGCTGCCATTGACGACAAATGCGCGAACAAATAATCGCCCACCGGCCCTTCGTGGCCCGTGATCGATTCGATGTCCACAAGCGCGCGCGTCAATTCAAAATGTTCCATCGTCGATTTCTTTACTTTCTTTACTTCTTTGCTTTCTTTGCTTTCCTAAAATTTGTTTCAGGAAGGAGACGCGAAGAGAAGGAAAACCACGAGGATGCTCGGGTCGTCGCTCCTCGATAGCGCTCCATCCGTTTGTGACGGATGACAGTGGACAGGCCTTAGACCCATCCCCCAATCGCACAGGGCTTCAGCTGCCCCAGCGACTTCGGCGGACCTTTGCTCGCTACTTAACCCTTTTCGCCTGGCGTCCGAAGCTGCTCGGAACCGCTCGCCCGGCTACTCGTGGCGTCCGCACCTCTACCAAGAACGTTCTCAGCGTACCCGACGTGCCGCCCGCATGTCAATGGAGGGCGGCGATCGCGTTCATTACGCCAGCGCAGCACTTGGTCGGCGTAGACGTCACCCTTGGACGCGTAAGTTTAGGCATCAGGTTTTTTCTTTGATAAACCCATCGTTCAGGCATAGAATGCCCCCGACTCTCTTCCCAGCAAGAACCGGGTGCGACCCAGATTTGTCCGCCGTCTCGACGGTTTGGCCGCGAGGTCTGCACACGGAACTTGGAGCGTAATGCCGGCAAAAGTAGTTC
>JBAQYV010000208.1:0-2279 GCA_049790315.1 Candidatus Acidiferrales bacterium
ATATTGGTGCGCCGCGCGCGCCGTGGCGAACGCCGCGGTAAACACGCGCCGCTCCGCCGGCTCCGGAAACGTGCGGAAGTGAACGCGCGTAATCACCGCGAGCGTCCCCAGCGATCCAATCAACAATTTGTGCAGATCGTACCCCGTGACATTTTTCACCACGCGCCCGCCGCTTTTCGCAACTTCGCCGAGCCCAGTCACGAACTCCATGCCCAAAACGAAATCGCGCGCCGAGCCGAAATGCGCGCGCAATGGCGAATATGCATTCGTCGCAATCGCGCCGCCAACAGTGGCGCGCTCGGAGAACGCAGCTTCGAGCGGCAAAAATTGCCCGTGCCGGCCGAGCTCGCGTTGCAAATCTTCGATGCGCACGCCCGGTTCCACGCTGAGAGTGAGATCGCCCGGATCGTAGGAGACCACGTGGTTCATTGCGGAAAGATCGAGCGCCACGTCGTAACGCGAAGGCACGCCGCCAATCGTTAACTTGCTGCGCCCCGAGCAGGGAATCACCGCGAGTTTTTCGGCCGCGGCCACGCGCACAATCTCCGCAACTTCAGCCGCGTCCGCCGCGCGCACCGCCGCCGCGGGCCGCATGCCGTCGATTTCATACGCCGCCAGCGATGCCGCATCGGTTGTGATTCGCGCGGCGCCCAGCAATTGCTCTAAGCGCGCGATTTTCAGGCCGGAAGGATCGTGCTTCATGCCGGAAGCGCCGCGCCCACAGTCTGCGGCAGCACGCGCAACTCGCCGCAGCCCTTGCCGAGCGGCAAAACTTTCTGCGGGTTCAGCAGACCGTCGGGATTGAAAGCGTCGCGCACGCGCGCCATCAGCGCCAGGTCCTCCGGCGTAAACATCAGCGGCATCAGTTCGTTTTTTTCCATGCCCACGCCGTGTTCGCCGGTGAGCGCGCCGCCCATCGCGATGCAATGCTGAATAATCGCGCGCGACGCCGCCACCACGCGCTCGAATTCTCCTGGATTTCGCGGATCGAACAAAATCAACGGATGCAGATTGCCGTCGCCGGCGTGAAAAATATTGCCGATCCGGAATCCCGAGTCGCGGCCGATCTCTTCGATCCGCCGCAGCGTTTCGGGCAACCGCGTCCGCGGGATCACGCCATCCAAAACGTAATAGCTCGGCGAGAGTCTACCAATCGCGCCGAACGCGTTCTTCCGCCCCTTCCACAACAGATCGCGTTCGTGCCCATCTCGCGCCAACCGAACCTCGCGCGCCCCGCGCTCGCGGCACACCTCGGAAATTTCCGCGGCCTGCTCCTCAACCGCTTCCGCCAGGCCCTCCACTTCAAGCAGCAGCACGGCCGCGCAATCGCGCGGAAAACCCGCATGGACGAAATCTTCCACCGTGCGCAGCGTCCAGCCGTCGAGCATTTCGCAAGCGGCCGGCGTGATGCCGCGTCGCGTGATCTCCACAACGGATTCGGTGGCGTCATCCACCGCGTCGTAAACCGCGAGCAGTGTTTTCACCGCTTCTGGCTTGCGCGAAAGTCGCACGGTAATTTCTGTGACGATGGCCAGCGTTCCCTCCGATCCAACCATTAATCCCGCCAGGTCGTACCCCATCGGCTCGGCCGTTTTTCCGCCGATGCGCACAACGCGTCCGTCTTCCGGCAGCACAATTTCAAGCCCCGTCACGTGATTCGTTGTGACGCCGTAGGCCAGCGTATGCGGTCCGCCGGCATTCTCGGAAACGTTTCCCCCGATCGTGCACGATTTTTGACTCGAGGGATCCGGTGCGAAATAAAGTCCCAGATGTTCCACCGCGCGCGTGATGTCCAGATTCACCACGCCGGGCTGCACCACGGCGCGCAGGCTCTCGGCGTCAATCTCAAGAATGCGATTCATCCGCGAAAACACCGCGACGATTCCGCCCGCGCGCGGCAGCGCCCCGCCTGAAAGGCCGGTTCCGGCGCCGCGCCCGACCAGCGGCGTCTGAAATCGTTTCGCAAGGCGCATGATTTCCGCAACGTCGTGTGTCGAGCGCGGAAACACAATGCACTCCGGCCGCGCGCTCTCGACCGAGCCGTCATATTCGTACATCAAAAGGTCTTCGCGGCCGGCAAGCACCGCGTCACGCCCCAGAAGACTCTGCAATTCGTGAATGAGTTTCGGATTCAAGAAGTTTCGTGATCGGCAATTTGCGCGGCCGGCAATTTTCAAGTGCATCGGCGCCAAAATCGCGCTCTTTCGCCACTATAGTCTTCGCCGCGCGCCCGCGTCAACGCAGCGGAGCCGCGATCGCGCGCGGCGCCGTCGTCGCAT
>JBAQYV010000209.1:0-18650 GCA_049790315.1 Candidatus Acidiferrales bacterium
GTGCGATCGTCGGTGAGCGCGGCGCCGCTGGTGAAATCCTGGATTGCGGCGAGGATGATGTCGGCGAGCTCGCCGGCGGGTGCGGTGCGGTGCGCGAGAACCAATTCGCGCAGGCGATTTGAACCAAAGAGATGGCCATCGGGGCTGGCGGCCTCGGTGAGGCCGTCGGAATAAAAAAGCAGAGTGTCGCCGGGATCGAGCGTAGTGCTCCAATCGTCGTAGGTGACGTCTTCGTAGAGACCCAGCGGAAAACCGGCCAGGCGCACGAGTTCGCAACGCTCGCCGCGGCATAGGAGCGGCTGCGATTGACCGGCATTTGCGATGCGAATTTTTCGGCGCGTTTTCTGCCACGTCGCGTAGCACATGGTCATGAAGCGGCCTTCGATGCGGCGCTCGCAAATGAGCTGATTCATTTGGCGCAGCATTTCGGCGGGCTGAAGTTTTTGCGGCGAAAGGCTGCGCAGAATTCCGGTGGCGACGGCGCCATAGAGCGCGGCCGCACTGCCTTTTCCGCTGACGTCGCCGAGCACGACGCCAAGTTGCTGCGAACCGTAGCGCACGAAATCGTAGAGGTCGCCGCAAACTTCGTTAGCGGAAAGAATCCGCGGCGCGATATCCAAACCGAAATCTTCCTTGGGCACGGGACGCAACAAAGCGCCTTGCATGCGGCGCGCGGCAACGAGTTCCCGCTCCATGCGCGTTTCATTGCGTGCGAGTTCCTGATAGAGACGCGCGTTTTCGAGCGCGACGGCGAGATTCGCGGCGAGAATCGTAAGCGTCTGAACGTGATCCTCAGTGAAATAATTCGCCTGAGGACTTTCGAGATCGAGGACGCCGACAACGCGGCCCTGATGAATCATGGGAATCGCAAGCTCGGAGCGCGTTTCAGGATTCACCATTACATAGCGCGCGTCAGCGCAGACGTCCGGCACGCGAACGGGCTGACCGGTAGCGGCCGCGGCGCCGATGATGCCTTCCGTGGCGGCGACGCGCAGTTTTCCCTGCGCACTCTGACCATATTTAACCGCGAGACGCTGGCGGAAAACGCCGGTACTTTCGTCGAACAGCAAAATTCCCAGAATTTGATAATCGATCACGCGCTTGGCGAGTTCGGCGGCGCGGCGCAGCAACTCTTCGACGTCGAGGATCGATGTGGCTTCACGGCCGATTTCGTTGAGCACTCGCAGCGTATCGGCTTGGCTGCGCACGCGCTCGAATAAACGGGCATTCTCGATGGCCACTGCGAGGCGGCTAGCAAGCAGCGTCAGGATATGCAGCTGCTCATCGGTGAAATAGTTCGGTTGGGAACTTTGGATATCGAGCACGCCGATCGTGTTGCCCTCATACACAAGAGGCACGGCCAATTCCGAGCGCACCGAATCAATCCGATTGATATAGCGCGGATCGCTTAAGACATCGCCGACACGAATGGGCTTGCGCGCAAGCGCCGCGGCGCCCGTGATTCCCTGCCCGACCGGGATCAGCCACTTTTGCGCGTCATCGAGGCTGTAGCCGATCGCGAAGCGGTGACAAAGCTGGCCAAGCGTTTCGTCGACGAGAAGTACGCTAAAGATTTCGTAATCGAGAATCTTGCGCACCAATGCGGCGGTCTTCGACAAAACCTGGTCCAGATCGAGCGAAGAATTAATCTCTTCGCCGATTTCGGCAAGGATCGAAAGAACTTCAGCCGGGACTTCAGCCCCTGATTTTGTTTCGACGGGATCCATCTGCTCTACCATTATATCAGGCGGCGTTCAGCGTCTCCGGAAAAAGCCGCGCTCTCACGTAGTACGCAGTTCGAATGAGCGAGGCTACGGCAACGCGCCGATAACATATCGAACGGAGTTCACGACGCAAAGTTCAGTACGAGGTCGCGGGAACGCGTGAAGCGGCGGGCTTCGCCGGTTTTTCCGAGGAGGATGTGCTGGGCGCAGCGCCACCGGCGGCTTGTTCGAGGATTTTAACGCTGGCGCTGGCTCCGATGCGCGTGGCGCCGGCATGAACCATTTTTTTTACGTCATCGAGGGTGCGAACGCCGCCGGCGGCTTTCACGCCCATGCCTTCGCCAACCACGGCGCGCATCAAAGCAACGTCTTCGGCCGTGGCTCCAGCGGCCGCGAATCCGGTGGACGTTTTAACGAAATCGGCGCCGGCACGCTTGGCGGCAAGCGACGCGCGGACTTTTTCTTCGGTCGTGAGCAGCGCGGTTTCGAGAATCACCTTGCAAATGGCTCCGCCGCGATGCGATGCGGCGACTACGCCGGCGATATCGCGCTCGACGACATCGTCCTGGCCGGACTTGAGCGCGCCAACATTTTGCACCATGTCGATTTCCTGCGCGCCGACCTTGATGGCCTCTTCGGTTTCGTAGACTTTCACCTGGGGTAACGTCGCGCCAAGGGGAAAGCCGACTACCGTGCAAACTTTCACCGGCGTGCCGTGCAGCAGTTCGGCGGCGAGCCCGACGTACCACGGGTTGATGCAAACCGACGCGAAACCAAAACGCGCGGCTTCGCGGCAGAGCTTGGTGATTTCGTCGCGCGAGGCATCGGGTTTCAGCAATGTGTGATCAATCAGTGCGGCGATATCGGCTTCCACTTGCTGCACGTCGGGACCGGCGGAAATACGGGCCGCGCCGGCGTCGACTACACGGCGGGTTTTGCGCGCGCATTTTTCGGCGCAGTTCTGATCGCAATCGGGGCAGATAACGTCGTCAAGATCGAGGCCGACCAAACCGGGCCCGGGCGCGGCGCCGAGATAGTGAAGAATTTCGTCGGCGACAGCGTGAACCAGGCGTTCGAGATCGTTAGATTCCAAGACGCGTCCTATTTGTATCTCGGCGGGGTTTAAGTAGAACCCGCGCCCGCGGGTTTCAAGTATCGCTTTTCGATGCCGATAATCTTATCAACGCGTTTTTGGTGGCGACCGCCGGCGAACGGCGTCTCAAGCCAAGCGGCCAGAATCTCGCGCGCCGATTCGATGGAAATCAATTTGGCCCCAAGGGAAAGCACGTTTGCATCGTTGTGCTCACGGCTATTTCGGGCCGTGACTCGATCATAACATAGCGCCGCGCGCACTCCCGGGACCTTGTTCGCGGCGATGGAGCTGCCGATCCCCGCGCTATCAAGCACGACGCCGCGCCAGGCATCTCCGCGCGCGACGGTCGTGGCCACAGCTTCGGCGAAATCGGGGTAATCGACGGCGGATGTGCCATCGGTGCCCAAGTCGAGGACGGCGTATCCCCACTCGCGCAAATATGTTTTCAATTGCTCTTTCATCTCAAAGCCACCGTGATCGGCGCCCAATGCGACGCGACGCGCATCGAGTGAAGAAGCCTTCTCGGAGGGATCGAGCCGGCGGAGCGTGATGCCGCGGCGCGCGGCTTCATCGCGCGCGAGAGGTGTGATCAGAGCGTCGGCGGCAATTTCAAGTTCGCCGCCGTCGGCGACGGCGCTGAGGTCGGCCGCTGTGAGGACAGATCTCATTGGATCGGGAAACTCGCTCAGGAAGGCGGCAGCGAGAGCACGCAAACGTCCTTGAGATTGCGATACCTCTCGGCGTAATCCAGGCCGTAGCCCACCACGAACTCGTTGGGAATTTCGAAGCCGACGTAATCGGCCTTCACATCCTTGATGCGGCGCGAAGGCTTGTCGAGTAACGCCGCAATTGTCAGGCTCTTCGGCTTGCGCTGCTGCAATACGCGCAACAAATAACTAAGGGTGAGGCCGGTATCGAGAATGTCCTCGACCACGATCACATTGAGGCCTTCGATGCTGGTGTCGAGGTCTTTGGTCAAACGCACTTGGCCGGAAGTCTGATGGCCTTCGCCGTAACTCGAAACCGCCATGAAATCGAGCGAGACTTCAACGCGAACCTGGCGAATCAGATCAGCAAGGAAAATGGATGCGCCTTTCAGAACGCCGATCAAATGAACGCGCTGGCCCTTGAAATCGCGGGAGATCTCCTTGCCCATTTCGCGGACGCGCCGTTGAACCGCGCTACGGCGCAGCAGGACTCGAAGATGCTCCTTACCGTGCGGACTCATGGGCGTCTCCCCAAACGTCGATGTTCCGAAGAAGGTCGATACTCTAACGCAGGCCCTGCATGAGCACAAGCAGCGGGGCGCGGCGAGATGGGCGCGTTGCACGGTTCCAGCCGTGCGCGCAGAGAAATTGTCCGTCCTCGGCCCAATTTTTCAACCAAGAGAAGCCCGCCGTTCATTCGCCCGTAACCTTGCGTACCTATTGTGAGGTTGGGTGCAGGGTATGGCTGTGCATTGTGACCAACCAAGCCACGGAGCGTGGCTTGGCGGGGGGCCCGGTTCAGAATGACAGTATTGCTTGACTTTTCGGCCTGTTTCCGAATAGAGTGTCCGTGCCACTGGGGTGGTGCATTGAAATTTCAAAAAGTGTCAAACGTTTCCAAGGGTGAAGTATTTTCTATTTGTCCCAAGTACACACCTGCGCGCACACTCTGCCCTAAAGCCGGAAGCACTCGAAGATTCAGCTGTAACGCCTGATCGAAAGTACATAGGAGGGATCGATTATGGATCGCCTGCAACGTTTTCTATTTGGAAAGAAATTCCTGGCTTTAGGCGCGGCCGTGGTGCTGGCTCTGGGCGTTGCGGTGACGATGCGCGCGCAATCCACCACCAACGGCGCGATCAACGGAACCGTTGAGGATCCGCAGGGCGCAGTAGTGCCAAACGCGCCGGTGTCCGTTACGAACGAGGGCACGGGCCAGAAATTGGACGGCACCACGAACAGCGAGGGCGGATACAGCTTTAACGTCTTGCAGCCGGGCAATTACACCGTGACGGTTGGCGCTTCCGGATTCGCTTCATTCGAACAGACGGGAGTGACGGTCGAGGTGGGCCGCGCGTCGACAGTCGACATCCATTTGAAGGTCGCAAGCGGCAGCGAGACTGTGCAAGTCTCCGGAGAGCCGCCGCAGGTCAACACGACGGATCAAGCTGTTGCGGGCAACATCGGTGATACCGACCTTGCCAGTCTTCCGACCAATGGCCGGCGGTGGTCGTATTTCGCACTGCTGGAGCCGGGGGTTACGCCTGACCCGGACGGTTTCCAGGACCTCGATTTCCACGGCGTCAGCGGCTATGCGAACAACAGCACGGTGGACGGTGGCGACAACAACCAGTTCTTCTTCGCGGAAGAACGCGGGCGCACCCGCATCGCGTACACCTTGAGCCTGGATTCGGTGAGCAATTTCCAAGTGAACGACCAGGACTATTCAGCACAGTACGGGCGCTCGGCTGGCGGCGTGATCAACACGGTTACCAAGAGCGGAACGAACGACCTTCATGGGGATTTGTTCTACTACTACAAGAACAACGCCATCGGGGCTCAGGATCCGTTCACGACGGAGAACATTGATACGAACGGCGTCGTCAGCAGCGAGTCCATCAAGCCTCCGTTTCTGCGCCAGCAATATGGCGGCTCGGCGGGCGGACCCGCAATTAAAGACAAACTGTTCTTCTTTTTCACGTATGACGCACAGGCGCAAAACTTCCCGATTATTTCGACGCCGAGCAGCCCGCACTTCTTCGACACAATTACGCTGCCAACTTCCTATACCTGCCCGGCCGGCGCCACGTCGCCGTTCGTCGTCTACAATGCGACCACCAACCCCGTAACTCAGGCGGATGCCCTGTTTTGCCGCGGTATCACTCAGGCCGAAGTCAATTCGGCCATGAATTTTCTGACAAACCTCACGGGGCAGGTTCCGCGGCAAGGAAACCAGAACATCGAGTTTCCAAAACTCGACTGGCATATCAACCCGAACAACATCCTGACGTTGAGCTATAACCGGATGCGCTGGGCCTCACCCGCCGGCATTCAGACGAACTCAGTTGTGGACGACGGCATCGCGAGCATTGGCAATGATTACGTGCACGACGATATGTTCATCGCGCGGTTGAACAGCACATTCTCGAGCAATATCACGAACGAGGCGCTGTTCCAATTCGGCAAGGATTTCGAATTCGAGTTTGGCCAGCCAACGGTTGGTGGCGAGCCCACCACGGGACCTGGCGGCCTCCCCCCGGAAATCCTGATCGAGCCGTCTTCGATTACAGGGGCCGTGACGAACACAGGCACTCTTGAACTCGGCACGCCAACCTTCTTGAATCGCCCGCAGTATCCCCTTGAGTACCGCGAACAGGGAGCGGACACGATCTCCATCGTGAAGGGGACGCATTTGATCCGGTTCGGCCTGGACATAAACAATGTGACGGATACGGATAAGAACCTGACGGCCGTAGAAGGCGAATACACGTACTCGAGCAACGACTATCCGTTGGCGGACTTCATTACCGATTACACCAACTGGACGAACCCAACGGCGGGCGATGTCGGTTGCCAGAACGGCACAACATCCATTCCGTGCTATCACTCTTATCAACAGGGATTTGGCCCGCTGGGATTTACGTTTTCGACCGTGGACACCGGGCTTTTTGTCCAGGACACGTGGAAGGTGACGCCACGCGTGACCGTGAACTACGGCCTGCGCTGGGATTACGAACCGCTGCCCAAGCCGCAGCAACCCAATCCGAATTTGCCGCAAACGTCGTCCTTCCCGACCAACAAGACAAATTTCGGTCCACGGATAGGCGTGGCTTGGGATGTATTCGGTGACGGCAAGACGTCACTCCGCGCCGGCTACGGGATGTACTACGGAATCATCTCCGGCGAAACCATCTTTTTCGGGATCGCGGATACGGACGTGGCGACTTCTCAAATCTCGAACAGTTTTACCAACTCCGCATCTGCCCCCACGGGATCGACGCCGGGTGAACCGATATTCCCGAAGACGCTTCTGACTTCCGTGCCGGCGTCGGCTTCGATTGACTTCTTTGATCCGAAAGACCGCGACCCACTTATTTACGAAGGCGATGTCTCGCTGCAGCACCAGATCGGCGACAACTTTGTCGTCACGCTAACCTACATGCTTACCCAGGGCCGCGATCTTCCGGACGAGATCGACCAGAATCTGAACGCACCAAGCGTAAACGTATCGTATGCGGTTGTCGGCGGACCGTTCAACGGCCAGACCTTCAACGAGCTCGTTAGCCCAGGGCCCCGCCCGGATACGGCGTTCGGCAGCTTCGTGGACGAGTTCACCGATACGGTGCGTTCGAATTACAATGCAGGGTCCATCGAGGTCAGCCGCCACCTGTCCAAGGGGCTTGAACTCGAATCCAGCTACACATGGTCACACGCTCTGGATAATGCGCAGGGCGATTCGGGAGTTCCAGCGGATGCGTTGCTCAATCAATTTGATCCAGGCGAAGACTACGGAAATTCGGCCTTCGACGTCCGGAATCGGTTCGTCGTAAGTGCCGTTTGGTCTCCGGAGCACTTTGGGGAAGGCAGCATGGCGCACCGGCTGTTGGACGGCTGGACTTTTGCCCCAGACGTAACATTCACGGATAACTACAACTATACGGCCGGAATTACTGGATCGGTAGGCACGCTACCGGGTGGTCTTAAGGTTGGTTCCAGCGCGACGTCGATTACGGGGCAGAGCGGATCGGATCGGTTCCCGCTCCTGCCGCGTGGCTTCTATACGTTGCCTTTCGTCCAGAACGTCAACCTGCACATCGGACGCCAGTTCCGGTTGGGCGAGCGGTTCGTACTCGAAGGCGACGCGGAGTGCTTCAATTGCTTCAACAGGATGATCGTAACCAACTTCGTCACAAGCACGAATTACTCACTCGGTTCCTTCTCGGCGACCGCGCCGAACTACACGCTTACCCAGACCGACCTGACCTCGTTCGGAGTTCCGAGCGGCGTGTCAGACGCCGTGTATGACGTTCGGCAATTCCAGTTCGTCGGGCGCGTGACGTTCTAACGCACTCGGCGGGCTCGAAACCAATCAACCAAGGGAGGGCCCCATGGCCCTCCCTTTTTCTTTTGTGCGGATTGGTGAATTGGCGCGCGGGAGCCTTACATATGAGGAATTGCCAACCCAAAATCTCGGGCGTGGCCTAGAGGGGGCTCGCAAAGACTAACTTTTCGGGGTGCGGATCTATGCGGATCGGATTCCGCAGCGGCCGGCCAAAGCCGGTGAACGACACTTCCATCACGTCCCCTGGCTCAAGCGCCACACCTTCTCCGAAGCTGAATGCGTCCGCGCCAAAGAAATGAATGTGGGCATCACCGGGCCTGCGATGCTCCGCGTATTTGAAATGATGGTGCTCAAGATTCGCGAGCGAGTGCGACATATTCTTCTGCCCGGTCCAAATATCCTTGGTCCACACCGATCGCTCTCCGCGAAGTATAGAGACTTTGCCGGGCACATCGTCAAACGGCACGGCGCCGAGCGCAAGCTCCGGGCCGACCGAGCAATTCCGCAGCTTCGACGGAGCGAGGTAGAGATAATTCTTGCGCTCCATACGATGATCTGAAAATTCGTTTCCCATCGCCAGGCCCACGCGCCGAGGCTCGCCGTCAGGCGCGATCACATAAGCGCCGGCAACTTCCGGCTCCTCGCCGCCATCTTCCGCGAACGAGGGAACAATCAATTCTTCACCGTGCGCGCGCAGGATCGAACCGTCGCCTTTGTAAAACCATTCAGGCTGACAACCGATTTGTCCCGCGGGCGGAGTGCCACCTTCAAGTCCCAAGCGATACATGCGCAGGCTGTCGGTGACTTCGTCGGTCGCGGCCTTGTGCATCGCGGCGCGATTCTCCGCGCTGGCCTTGTGTGTGAGGCCCGTACCGCTCACCAGACATCGCGACAGCTCGCCCGGAAAATCAAACGCCGGCAGCAGGCGCCACGCGGAGCGGCCCTCATACACGGCATCGTAATCGAGAGTCTCGTTACCGGCCGCGGATTCGGCGATTGGAGCCAGTCGCGTGCCGCGCTCGATCGCAGCCAGCGCCATCGCGTACACGGTTCCGAAATTGTCGAGCAGCCTAAGCCGCGAGCCGTCGACGATCGCCACGCGCCGGACGGATTCGCGCGCGAGTTGAACAACGTGAATTTTGTCGCTGGAATTTACCGGACTCAAGTCGCCTCCGCCAGGCCTTGAAACGTCAATCGAAGGAGCGTTCTACGTTGTGGAAACGGCAGAGCGGCTCTCGCGCCGCGAATCAAGCCTCAATAATCTGATTCTTGACGGCGTAACGCACGAGCTCGCTGACGGAGTGCAGCTCCAATTTTCTCATCACGTTCGCGCGATGCGTTTCCGCCGTCTTCACGCTGATGGCCAGCGAAACGGCGACTTCCTTGCTGCTTTTCCCTTCCGCCAGCAATTGCACGATTTCCCGCTCCCGCGCCGTGAGCCGGCCAGCAGGCGGCTTGCCATCGGCGCCGGAGCGCGGCTTGCGGAATCCATCCAGCACGATCTCGCCGGCACGCGCTGTAAAAAATGATCGATGGTCCGCGAGCGCCTCAATGGCGGCCACCAGATCCCGATCGGCATCGGACTTCATAATGTAAGCGCGCGCGCCTGTTTCGACGATATCGCGCACGAGCTGGTCTGAAAAATGCAGCGTCAAAATCAAAATTTCAGTCGCCGGCAAAAGCTTGCGAATCTTCCGCGCGGCCTCAAGCCCATTTAGTTCGGGCATGCTGACGTCGAGGACCACAATTTGCGGCTTGTGTTGCTGCGCCAAGGCGACGGCCTCGCGGCCTGTCTTGGCTTCCGCGCACACTTCCCAACCGGAATGCGCGGTCAAAAGCTGCTTGAGCCCCCGTCGGACGATGTCGTGATCGTCGGCGACCAGAATCTTCACAAATCCACCTTGACTGAAGTAGCCACGGAACAGCGGCACGTAGTTTAGTCCATGAAGATGTCCAGTTCACGCATTTCTTCGGGAGGCGGCGAGCCGCGGGTAGAACGGGCGTTGTTGTCTTGTAGCCCGTTTCGGGAAACGTGCTGTTTAGCACAGCCAATTGAGCCTTGTTTCGATATGGTTTTAGCATATCGGCGGCGCCATTTTTTGTGGCCCGCAGCCGGTTGGAAGAAGAGCCTATGAATCAAATTGCGATATTTCCTGGAGTAAGAGTGGCAGGACGCGGCGCGGAAGGGCTCGGCGGCCCGATTAAGTCCGCCGCCCCGCAACGTGATTTCACGCGAGCCGCGGCGATGCAGACTGCGCTCGACAACCTTGAAGCGCGCGTCCGGGAGCGAACCGCGGAGCTTGAGGCACAGGTGGTCGAGCGTCGAAAAGCTGAACAACTTCTCCGCGAACTGACCATGCGTCTGCTTCAAGTGCAGGATGACGAATGCCGGCGCATCGCGCGCGAACTGCACGATAGCGCCGGACAGTATCTCGCGGCGATTCAGATGAACCTCAGCGCTCTTGAGCGAGACGCTTGCTTATTCCCCGCGCCACAAGCGAAGCGAATCGCCGATTCCATCGAGATGGCCAATCTCTGCACCACCGAAATACGAACCATATCGTACTTGCTCCACCCGCCGCTCCTTGATGAGATGGGGCTCGCTTCGGCGCTTGCGTTGTATGCGGAGGGGTTTGCCGAACGCAGCGGCATAGACGTTCAACTGAACATATCGGACAATTTGGGACGCTTTCCCACGGATACGGAAATAGCGATGTTTCGAATCGTGCAGCAAGGCCTCGCGAATATTCATCGTCATTCGAGAAGCCGCGTGGCCAAAATCGACATCATGCAAGATGCCGAAAAAATCATCCTGAGAATTGACGACGAAGGTGTGGGAATTGCTCCCGCTCTTCTGCGCGAAATCAATTCCGGGACGCGGCTGGTTGGCGTTGGTATTGCTGGAATGCGCGAACGGGCCAGAGTGGTCAACGGGCACTTTCACATCAGTTCCGGCCTGTGCGGCACGACCATCGAGGTTAGCTTGCCAATCGCGGAAAGGCGTTGATCCCGGTTAGCGCCGGCCCCAGACGGGGACATCCCACGCGCCCAAGAAACACGAATCGCAAATTCCACATTCGGCATTTAATCAGTATGAAATGAAAGCTGGAAGCGAAGCGGACAGGCGAGAGGTTAATCGTGTAATACAACGCTGAGAAGCGAACTGTTCACTTGAATGCCGCCGTTATACTTGATAAATCCCATCTTCTTAAACTTATTCATGAACAAATTAACGCGAGAGCGCGTCGTTCCGATTGTCTCCGCGAGAGTCTCCTGCGATACCCTCGGAAGAACCCTTTGATTCAGGTCATCTTTCCCGTATCGAGCGAGCAGCAAAAGGGCGCGCGCCAATCGCTTTTCGGTGGAGTTGAAAAGCTGGTCGACGAGGTCCGCCTCAATGCGGATATTTCTGGTGAGCATGTAACCAATGAAGCCATCGGAGAATTCGTGGTTGCTGTGCAGGAGCCGCATCATCTCATCCTTATCAACCGAGAGCACCGTGGTCGGTGTAACTGCCCTCGCCATCCCGATTCGAATCGCTTGCCCGGCCAGAGCTCCTTCTCCGAAAAAATCGCCGGGCCCAAGCATCGCCACCACGGCTTCCTTGCCAACTCCGTTGACCACGGAGATTTTTACGCCCCCCCGCAAGACGTACATCACAGTTCTGGCGGGGGCGCCTTGCGCAAAGATCGTCGCCTTTCCGGGAAATTCAACGGTCTTGCGACCAACGCCCAGCGCTTCAAGAAAAGTCTGGGCGTCGAAAGGCACCCTAACGTTGTTTTTCAATCCGTTGATTTTCGGGTCGCTGGTTTTCGCCCCGTTGTTTCTCAGTCCGTTGGTTTTCATATCGATAAACCTTCGTGACTCTCGCGGACCACGGCGCCGCGCGGGCGGTTCACCCTTTTTAGCGCTCATACCGGCTATAGCCGCGATAAGTTAGGGGACCCGCTAGAGTGTACGGCAACGTACATTTCTTTGTCAAAGGCACCTGCCAAACGCGCCCTGAACACACTGGCGTGACGGCCCTGTGTGAAACGGTACCATTCGCCCGCGGGCAAGAACGTCTCAAAAAGCACACTTTTCCTGTGCAGCATCACGCGAAACATATCCGTCCCATTGATGCTCCCCTTGCAATTCTCAGGACGACACCCTTAGATTTACTCGGATCACGATTCACATCAGTGACGGCTCATCGAAGCGGGGGCTTCCGCGGGGGGTAGTGGGCCAGTTTGACGTTTTCACCCACTTGATTTGAGGTTTCAGGTGTGCAACGCTCGTTGCCATCATGCCGAAACGCTCAAGCAGGGATAGCGACGCGATCAAGAACGCTTTGCGGGTAGTAGAGACGGCCACAGGCGGGGCGTTGGTGCCGAAGCAGCGCAAGCATCGGAAGAACCCTCATGCGGTCGCATTGGGCCGTAAAGGTGGCCTCAAGGGTGGCGCGGCGCGTGCCGCAAACCTCACGTCGGAACAGCGCAGCCGAATTGCCAGAGCCGCAGCACAATCACGCTGGAAAAAGCAGTCATAGCAGCGTGTTCGGGCAGTACCACGTATTCGGGGATATGCGATAAACGGCGGCGATTACGGGTGCTTATTGATGTAGTCTCTGACGCCTTCGCGCAGCGCGGTTATCTCGTAACCGATAGCCCAGACGTGGAATGCAATCCAAGCCAGCAATACGACACCTACGATCGCAAGGATTTCGAGCATCGGATTCTCCCTTCACTTCGTTTGTGGAGTATGCCGCGTGTCCCTCGGCACGCCAAGCAAGCTGGCGGCGAGTCACTTCTTTCTTGTTTTGCTCGCTCGCTTCTTCGGTAGGTCCGGCAAGCCCTTCAACTCACGTAGGGAGTTTAGAACGTCTACCTCGTCGTTGCCGAGTTCCTGAGGTTCCAGCTTCTCACAAACCGGGATCAACTTTCTCTCGATAGTCCTTTCGTCGTTTATCGGCACGATACGCATATTGCTTCCATCGAACAGAAGGACGAACAAATCGGTTCTCGGGCCAACGCCGGACGCTTGCTCGCCGAAATACTTTGCTTCCAAGGCGCAGTACACAGCTTTCCGCACTGGAATGTTCTGGCTAACCTTGCGAAAAAACAGCATGTACTCTGCGCCTATCCCGCCACTGCCGATTGCAGCGAAGCCCGGGATGTCGCAGCGAATCGGGATTCCCCGATTCTCACCTGACATTGTGAATATCTTTCCTGGCGGGGAAAGCGTGCGATCAAATCCAGCTACGAGAATCATCACATCAAGCTCATACTCCGCAACTCGTGACTGAATTTGCTCGTAGTTCGGCAGCGATTGAGGGCCTTCTTTTGTAAATCGGTCGATGGTCCATCCAATCGGTTTGAGGTAGCTCGCCTCGGCTCTTTTCATGCGGATGAGTTCATAGTTTCTCTGCATAACCTCTTTGACAGTTTCGAGAGAGACTTCCTTTGTTGGCGGGAGTTCACTTCTTGCCAAATCAGCGAGGTCCATCAAAGGAGATATGTCATTCCCCGAAAGCATCATCATCCAATGCGGGTGAATCATTTGCAGCTTCGCTATGTCTGGCTCGCCCTCGATGTACCCTTTGCCGACCATCTTGTCGGACGCCAGTACAATCGCTCGCCCTTCGTCGCATAGAACGGCTACGCATACCGTCATACGGTCCCTCCGTATACGGGGGAAGTATACCACCCTATGCTTGAGCGGATAAGTAAAATACCGCTTGACAATGCTTGAGCGGTCATGCATACTATCACGCATGAACACACTCCCAATTGAACGCCAAGCAGCGGTTATCGCGGCCCTTGTCGAAGGTAATTCGATTCGCGCCACTGTCAGAATGACGGGCGTTGCGAAAGATACCGTTATTAAACTGCTCGCGCGCATTGGCGTGGCGTGCGCGGAATATCAGCGCAAAACGCTTCGCAATCTTCCGTGCAAACGAATCCAGTGTGATGAAATCTGGTCGTTCTGCTACGCGAAGGAAAAGAACCTTCCCGCAGAACTGCGCGGCAAGTTTGGGTACGGTGACGTTTGGACATGGACGGCGATTTGTGCCGATACCAAACTCGTTCCGTGCTGGCGCGTAGGTGGGCGTTCGGCGTGGTACGCGCAGCACTTCATGTACGATCTGGCGGGACGGCTCGCCAATCGCGTTCAATTGACCACGGACGGATACAAAGTCTACTTGGACGCCGTTGACCTTGCCTTTGGGACAGAGATTGATTACGCGATGCTCGTCAAGCTGTACGGAGAAGACCCGCGCGGCAAAGAGGCTCGCTATAGCCCGGCGCAATGTATCGGCGCTGTTCCCACGGTCATTACCGGAAAGCCGAACAGAAAGCACATCTCTACCAGCTATGCGGAACGCCAGAATCTGACGATGCGCATGATGATGCGGAGATTCACTCGCCTTACGAATGCGTTCTCGAAGAAAGTGGAAAACCACCAGCACGCGCTCGCGCTCTACTTCATGTACTACAATTTTTGCCGCGTTCACCAAACGCTGCGCGTCACTCCCGCGATGGAAGCAGGCGTTAGCGATCATGTTTGGGAAATCCGAGAGGTCGTTAGTCTCTTGGAAAACAAGAAGGAACAAGCCGCTTAGGTTGCTCTTGCTTGACCGCTCGCCTTGCATTAGAACCTCCGTATGCCGACCGCTGTATGCGTGAATCCGAAGTGTGGAAAGGTGTGGACGTTCAACGATTCTTTTGCTGATTTTGATGTCTCTCCTTTCGCATGCCGATACTGCGGAAGCAGAGTGATTTCCGAGTGTCCCGAATGCGGAAACGACTGGAGTCAATGGAACACGCCCACACCAGAAGCACCCTATTGCGCCATGTGCGGAGCCGACATACTTGCGCCGAGAAACGAACCGCAGTAAACGCAGAAGCTACATTCGCTCGGATAAGTAAATTCAGACCGGCATGACAGGCAGCAGACCCCTAGCCGTTGCTGACTGTAGGGAGCACCGCAGAATCCGCAGTTTTTGGGGCAGTCGTCTGGTCCCGCGATGAGAACAGCACCGCAAGAAGAATTGCGACAGTCCCAAAAGGCGATTCGATGAGTGGGCTTGTTCATCGAATCAAACTGGCCCACTACCCCGCGGGGAAACCGAGTGACAGAGACAAATCAAAAGCGGATTCTGACGATGAATACCGGTTCGGCCACCTTTAAGTCCGCTCTGTATGAAATTGGCGATGCCGAAAACCTTCTCGTTTCGATTTCGGCCGATCACGCGGGTGGCACTGGCACGCGTTTAACAATCGCCGATGCGACCGGGAACGTTTTACTCGAATCCACGCTCAATTCTCGAGACTCCAGCGCTCCGTTCGACGCAATGGTTTCGTGGCTCAGCGAGCACGGTCATCTCGCGGGACTAGCCGCCGCGGGCCACCGCTTGGTGCACGGCGGACCGCGATATAAGGACCCGCAACGTGTGACGCCAGAATTTCTGGCGGACATCAGAGCGCTCATTCCGCTCGATCCCGATCACATGCCAGCGGCGATCCGCGGAATCGAATTTGTTGCAGGACAATTTCCGGACCTTCCGCAAGTGGCGTGTTTTGACACCGCGTTTCACAGCGGCCTTCCGCGAGTGGCGCGCATGTATGCTCTGCCGCGGCGCTTTTACGACCAGGCCATCGTGCGCTATGGGTTTCATGGGCTTTCCTACGAGTACGTCATGCGCGAGTTGAGCGAATTGGAAGGATCGCTCGCGAATGGCCGCGTAATCGTCGCGCATCTTGGCAGCGGAGCCAGTATGGCGGCAATCAAAAATGGAAAAAGCATCGACACATCCATGGGTTTCACCCCGCTTGAAGGGCTTGTGATGGCCACGCGTTCCGGAGATGTCGATCCAGGCGCCGTGCTATATCTTCTGGCGGGCCAACAGAAAAAAATGTCCGAAGTTGAGTTGGACACTCTCCTGAACAAACAATCTGGGTTGCTCGGCGTCTCAGAAACGTCCGGTGACATGAGGGCCCTGCTGGACACCATGCACAAGGACGAGCGCGCGGCCGACGCCGTGAATCTGTTCTGCTACCGCGCGAAGAAATACATCGGCGCGTATACCGCGGCGATCGGCGGCCTCGACGTCCTCGTGTTCACCGGAGGCATCGGAGAGCATGCGCCCGCGGTTCGCGCGCGAATTTGCGATGGCTTGGATTTTCTGGGCATTCGCTTGGACGCTGCGCGAAACGAGGCCAACGCGGCGTTAATCTCGACGCCTGAAAGCCGAGTGAAAGTGCGCGTCATACAGACCAACGAAGACTTGGTGATTGCGCGGCACGTCGTATCCACTCTCGGATGGGCAAACACGTGACGATCATCTGATTACGGTTCTTGTGATGGCCGCGAGTTTCACATAATTCTCACGATCGTGTCACATTCGATACAGAGCGGCGCGCACAAACTTATATAATTGTAGTTGTGACGGCTGGCCGCACCCGCCTCGTGGAACCAGGAGCACGTATGCTCGAATTTGACGCCGCTTTATCGACCGCTGTCGAAAGCACCGCGAAACCACAGTCCGCGCCGAGTGTGGCTCCCAGCGCAAAACCATCGGGCCCACTTTCAGCCGATCTCCTGGGGAAAATGCAACGCTACTGGTATGCCGCAAACTATCTTTGCGTCGGCCAAATCTACCTCCTCGACAATCCATTGCTGCGCGAGCCGCTCACGAAAGCGCACATCAAGCCGCGCTTGCTCGGCCATTGGGGCACATCCGCCGGCCAGAATTTCCTGTATGTCCATTTGAACCGCCTCATCCGGCAAACGGATGCGAACATTATTTTTATCTCCGGCCCCGGGCACGGCGGTCCCACACTGAACGCGTGCGCATACCTGGAAGGAACGTACACCGACGTGCATCCCGAAATCACGCAGGACGCTCACGGTATGCGTCTGCTGTTCCGCTCGTTTTCGACACCCGGAGGAATCCCAAGCCACTGCGGCCCGCACACACCGAACTCGATGCACGAAGGCGGCGAGCTGGGCTACTCGCTGGTTCACGCCTTTGGCGCGGCATTCGACAATCCCGACCTCATTGTCGCGTGCGTTGTCGGCGATGGCGAAGCCGAAACGTGCCCTCTCGAAGGCAGTTGGAAGGGTATAAAGTTTTTGAATCCGGCACGCGACGGCGCGGTGCTTCCGATTCTGCACCTGAACGGCTACAAAATTTCCGGCCCCACGGTGATGGCGCGCACGAGCGATGAAGAACTAACCGCGTTCTTCAAAGGGCACGGCTATACACCCTTTTTCGTCGAAGGCGACGATCCTGAAATCGTGCACCAGCTTTTGGCCGGCGCGCTTGATCGCTGCTACGCAAGCATCCGGGAAATTCAAAAAGCTGCTCGAACGAACGAATCGCAGGCAAAAGCTGCGCCGACTCTTCCATCGTGGCCGATGATCGTGTTCCGCACGCCGAAAGGATGGACCTGCCCGAAAGAAGTCGATGGCGTCCCCATAGAGGGTACATTTCGCGCGCATCAAGTTCCGCTCTCGACAGTCTGCGAGAATCCCAACCATCTGAAGATGCTCGAAGCGTGGATGCGAAAGTATCGGCCCGACGAACTTTTCGATGCCGAAGGACGCCTGGTGCCGGAAATCGCCGCTCTGGCGCCGGACGGACCTCGCCGCATGGGCGCGAATCCGAGCGTCAACGGTGGCCGACTGCTGTCCGCACTCGATCTCCCCGACTTTGCGCAATACGCATTGTCCATTCCGGGTCCGGGCGAGGTAGTCGCGGAAGCGCCCCGAAAGCTGGGCGAATATCTGCGCGACATCATTAAGCTCAACCCGCACAATTTTCGTCTTTTCTGCCCGGACGAAACAAACTCGAATCGCTTGAATGCCGCGTTCGACGCGACGAATCGCTGCACGATGGAGCCGATCGTTTCAATCGACGATCATCTATCCGCCGACGGCCGTGTGATGGAGGTCTTGAGCGAGCATCTTTGCGAGGGTTGGCTTGAGGGATATCTGCTCACCGGCCGGCACGGCGTGTGGTCCTCGTACGAAGCGTTCGCACAGGTTGTCGATTCGATGGTCACGCAACACGCGAAGTGGATGGAGCAATGTCTCGACTTTCCCTGGCGCAGACCGCTGGCCTCTCTAAATGTTTTCCTCAGCAGCCACGCGTGGCGCAACGATCACAACGGTTTCAGCCACCAGGCCCCCGGCTTTGTCGACAACGCGCTGCAACGTCGCAGCGAAGTCGTTCGCGTTTATTACCCGCCCGATTCCAATTGCCTTCTTAATGTTTTCGATCATTGCCTGCGCAGCCGCGATTACGTAAACGTGGTCACCTGTGGCAAACAACCGCAATTACAATGGCTTACGTTTGAGGAAGCTCTCTCACATTGCTCGCAAGGCGCATCGATTTGGAAATTCGCGACGAATGACGGCGGCACGGAGCCGGACATCGTGCTGGCGTGTGCCGGCGACGTCCCGACCATCGAGGCGTGCGCCGCGTCGTGGCTCCTGCAGAAGCACGTGCCCGGCATCAAGGTGCGCGTCGTAAACGTGGTCGACCTGAACGCGTTGATGAGCCCCGACGATCATCCCCACGGTATGGACAACATCTCATTCAACGCGTTGTTCACGCGCGACATCGATGTGGTTTTCGCGTTTCATGGCTATCGCTGGCTGATCCACAGCATGGTTCACGGCCGCGCGAACGAAGCGCGATTCCACGTGCGCGGATTCAATGACGAGGGTACGACCACCACGCCATTCGATATGGTTGTGCTCAACAAGATGAGCCGCTTCCATCTGTGCATCGATGCGCT
>JBAQYV010000210.1:0-10725 GCA_049790315.1 Candidatus Acidiferrales bacterium
CGACGGAAGTCTTGCCCGGAGCGCCCAGGCGCGCGGCGAGTTGCCTGCGGATCTGCTCGATTTCAGCGGGCGTGTAGCGCGGGACGCGAAGTTCGGCGGCGATCGCGAGGATGATTTCTTTTTTGGAAACTTTGGATGCGCTCGTCATATTCACCTGCGAATTCAATTCGGCCGCGGCGAAGGATGCGCGGCATGACTGTTTTCTGTCGGTGCGCTTTGCTGTTCCTCGGAGCGCAGCTTGCGGTAGCGCGCGACGTTGCGATTGTGCTCCGCCAGGGTCTTGCTGAAGAAATGGCCGCCCTGGGCGTTCGCGACGAAATAAAGATAATCGGTCGGAGGCGGATCAAGCGCCGCGCGCAAAGAAGCTTCGCCGGGATTTGAGATCGGGCCGGGCGGCAAGCCAACAACTTCATATGTGTTGTAAGGAGACTTGAAATGCAGATCAGCATCGTTGAGCGGGCCCGTCGAGCGGCCGGCCAATGCGAGCGCGTAAGCCACAGTCGGATCGCATTCGAGCGGCATGCGCCGCGCCAGTCGATTCGTGAAGACTCCCGCAACGAGGGGCCTTTCGGCATCGAGCGGCGTTTCGCGCTCGACGAGCGACGCGAGCGTCACGACATGTTCCACGGCCACCGGTGGCCTCGCGGATTCCGGCTGTGGCAGCGTAGCCCACTCCTCGCGAAATTTTTTCACCATCGCCTTAACCATTTCAGCCGCCGTGACGTGACGTCCAAATTCATACGTCGCTGGGAATAAAAATCCTTCAAGATTCGGCGCCGAGGGGGCGAGATCCTGGATCGCAGCGGGATCGGCAGCGGCGGCGAGAAATTCGTCGCGCGTGACCAGACCTTCTTGCTGGGCCAGATCCGCAATGTCGAACATGTTGTAGCCTTCCGGCACCACGAGCGAAATCACATACACGTGGCCGCTGGCGATTGCGTCAAACACTTGATGCTGGGTCTGCGCGTGATCGAAATAATATTCGCCGGCTTCGAGCGGACGCGGATCGCGAAAGCGCGCGAGAACCTCAAATGCCAACCGGCTTCGTATCACGCCCTGATCGGCAAGCAACCGCCCAATCGTGCGGCGCGAGGCACCATGCGGAATGTCAACGTAAGCGCCCGGCGGCGAAGCAAATCCTTGATAGGGCAAATACCACGCCGCAGCGAGCCACGCCGCACCGCCCACGATTGCCAGAAATATGAGCGTCCAAAAAGCGCGGCGCATTCAGCTGCCCGCCGAATCCGGCGCACACGATCCATTGGATGCGCCGAGCGATCCGGTTGTTCCCGCGGCGTTCGCGGGGCGCGCTCGGGCTAGATATTCCTCAAGGATCAGCGCGGCGGCGCGCGCGTCAAGGCCAGGATCTCCACGCCGCGGGTGATGCTCCTGCGCGGCTTGCCAACTCGTGAGGCGCTCGTCAGCCAGAGCCACGGGCAGGCCTAATTGCCGGCCCAGTTGTAACGCGAAACGACCGGCTTCGGCCGACATTTCGCTCGGCGCGCCATCGAGATGCAGCGGCAGGCCGACCACGATTCGCCGCACGCCGTGCCGGCGCACAAGTTCGCGCAATCGCGTGATATCGCGCCGCCGATTGGTGCGAATCCACGTGGCCAGCGGACGCGAGGTCACGCCGAGATCATCGGACAGCGCCAAACCCCAACGTTTTCGACCGTAATCGATCGCCAACACCGGACCAAAACGCGGCGACGAAGTTTTATCGACAGCAGAGGCGCTCATTGTCATCATTATAGCGCGGTGTTAAGGGTGTTAGCTGCGCCAGCGGAGCGTCACCGCACCAGGGATGGGGTGCTCGAAAGGCTGGCCCGTGCGGCGCGATTCGAGATAGGCCTTTTTCAATTGGAAATACCAGCGCGCGGGGCGATCGGCGTCGTCCACCAGCATCAGATTGGGCTGACTGCGCAGACCGACGACTTGCTTCTCCATTGTGTGCTGATCCTGGCCGATGAATCGCGTGGCGAATGAGCGGAAAATCGGCACGACGAACGGCATCCACGGAAAAATATTCCACGCGGCGCAGAAATCGATGCGGCATTGATCGGCGGTGACCGGCGTCACCGTGGTGCGGCTTGAAAACCAGAAACGGCCGCAGTGAATCACCTCCAGGCGATGATTCGGCAGAATGAAATCGATCGTCGTGGTGATGGGTTCTTTGTAAATGCTGAGCAGTTTGTAGGCGCCGCTATTGGCCGAAGGTTTGTGCGTGCTCATGCGAAAACCGAGCGGAATCGGTTCGAATTTTTTTTCTTTGGTTTGAATGCTGCGTCGCGATCGCCACCACCAGGATTGATGCACGAACGGGCCATGCGCAGGATCCATCAGGCCGATGATGCCGTGATCCACATTGCTCGGCAGCAACGCTTCAAGACGCGTGATGCGGTAGCGCTTGCTGAAAATTTCAAGTTGAGGCGCGGGCGGCGGATCGATTGCAGCGGCGGCCCCGACGGCGGGTCCACGCAATGGCTGATCGGGCATGTAGACCCATAAGTAGCCATCGTGCTCGGCGCACGGATAGCTGCCGCAGTAGATGCGCTCGACCTTGAGCTTCGAATCTTCTGTGATTGACGGCACCACGCGGCATTGGCCCGTGTGCGGCTCAAATTGCCAGCCGTGGTAGCAACATTCGACGTTCTCGCCTTCAAAGCGGCCGTCGCTAAGTGGCATTCCGCGATGCGGACAAACATCGCGCAGCGCGAACGCGCGCCCGGCAGGATCGCGCCCAATCACCAGCGGCTCGCCCAGTAAATGCACCGCCAGAAGGCCGCGCTTCCGCACGCGCTCACTAAGCGTTGCGGGATACCAGAAACCGCGAAGCATTTCGGCTCCGACGGTTTGATCGGTGGATGGCGGCTGAAGTTCAGTCATTCGGGTCGGTTGTCGCGCTCGCTAACTTTACTTCGCGCGGCAAGCGTACTACGCGCTTTCACGCGGGGCAATGCATGACAAAACGGGACAATCGGCCCGTGCCTTTCATCCGCTCACTGCGATTTGGCTTGCCTCATGAGCGTTTCGGCGTCCGTTCTGGAAAGGCGGGGTCCGAGAGGAGTCACATCTTCGGCAATATCGAAAGCCGTAACACCGACAATCGCCGTGTGGCGTTTCAATTCCTGGAAATCCAATTGGTCGAGCGTAATCGGAGAAGGCCGGTCGTTCCGACCTTCGGGCTCCGCGATAAGCGTTGGCAAGCCTTGGGCGAGGAAATCCATCGTGCAGTTGCCGGCCGCCTCATCGAAAGAATCGGGCGCCAAGGCTAAGGTCGCAAGCGGCTTCAGAGCTTCGCGCACCTGCGACTCGATGTCGTGCCGACCATTCAATAGGTAGCGCGTCCCGTGACCCGTACCTTGAGAAACCAAGATCACGGCAATTGTGTGAGCCAATTCATCGCGGTGCGCGTTGACGTAGTCCGAAGCGCTACATACGCCTAATCCAGCGGCAAAGAGGAGAACGAAGCGAATCGTGCGTCGGGGGACAAGGCCCGTGGCCGCGATATCGCGCGCAGCTTCAACCAGCACTGCGGCGTCGGTCGCCGCTTCGGGGTGATCTCGGAGCGCGGACGGAAAGATAATCGCGGCTAGAACGACGATTTCGTTAGGCTCTTCGCGGCCGCGGATTTCCGCGACGACGTTTCCCTCTGTTGGCATGGACGCCGAGTGGGCTTCTGTATGTACATCAAGCCCCGCCGCGCGAAATGCTGCAACGGCCCAATCGACAACGCGCTGCTCGTCAACAACACTTTGCGGAGCCGGCTCTCCCATTGAGTGGCCGCCTTCTCCACCAGCTAACTGACGCAGATTTTCCTCGATCGTTGAAGAGGCGGCCATGGCATTCGCGATGATCTTAGGTGCTGCTTCCGCACACAGCGTCGGTTCGGCTACCGAGCAGGCCGGCGCCGGGGGTTGCGCACGAATGCGCGAGAGCGGGTCGGGCTCGGGCGGCACCGCTTGTGCGATCGCGGGGACGCACGCAGGAAAAAACAGTAGCGCCAGGACGAACGGCGACAGATAGCCGCCGTGCCATCGGAGGCGCGCGGCGGGCTGTTTTGGTTGTGTCATCGCGAGAGGCAAACGTTTCTCCTGCGTCGCGCTTGGCGGCCGGGTCGGCATTTTAGCGCGAACCCGCGCTGGGACCGCCTTGCGCACTTAGATGCCGGCGAGCACTGCATCGGCTACGCGTGCGACCTGCAGCATTTCCGCGACATCGTGAACGCGAACGATTTGCGCGCCGCCGAGGATCGCCGCCGTCACGGCGGCGGCTGTGCCCCACAGTCGCTCGGTTGCCGGCGCCACTTTCTTTGCTGATGGCCTTTCACCCAACTGCGCCCAGCCAATCGAGCTTTTTCGCGACGGTCCGACGACGATCGGAAAACCGAGGCGCGCGAGTTCCGGCAATCGAGCCAGCAACTCGAAATTCTGTGCGTGCCGCTTGCCGAATCCGAAGCCGGGATCGAGCAGAATCCGTTCTTTGCTCACGCCGGCGGCACGGGCGACGCGAACGGCGCGGCGCAAGCTTGAAACAACGTCGCGCATCACGTCGCGCGCGAATGGCGCCCGCTGCATCGTGGCGGGCGTACCACGCATGTGCATCAGGATAAGCGCGAGGCGATGTCGCGCGGCAACTTTCGCCAACTCTGGCTCCGAGCGCAGCGCGGAAACGTCGTTCAATATTTGCGCGCCGGCATCGGCCGCGGCTTGGGCCACCTCAGCGCTTTGCGTATCCACCGAAATCGGAATGCGCAAATGGCCGCGCAATTCTTTAAGCACGGGGAGCAAGCGGGCGATTTGCTCGGCAGGACGCACGGGCAATGCGCCTGGCCGCGTGGATTCAGCGCCGATGTCGATCACGTCCGCGCCGTCGCGCTCCATCGCCAGCGCATGCGCGACGGCCGATTGCGTATCGAGATAAGCGCCGCCATCGGAAAAACTATCGGGCGTGACGTTGAGTACGCCCATCACCAGCGTGCGCTCGCCCAGTACGAGTGTGCGCGATCCCAGGCGCAGACGGAAGCGGCGGCGTGGCGTCATTGTTTAGTAGAGGAAGCCGCTAATCGAGATCGTAATCGCGAAGGGGTTTTTCAACCGGCTGGTCCTTGGCTCGCTTCAGGGCTTCTTCAAACTTGCGCGTCAGGACATCTTCTTTATTTTTCTCAGCTTCGCAGGATAGGCGGAATTTATCCTCGCGCTGGCGCTCCTGCTGGGCCAGTATGTTCGCGGAGTCCGTCAGGTCCACGCCCGGCGCCGCTCTTTGCGGAAGTTCGTGCGAGAGGACGACGGCCAACTGCGGATCGATCGTCAGCTTGGCCCGGCAACAGGGGCAATCGACTTCAATCGACGATGGGACCACCGGCTTGTTCTGCATGGCGATATTCTACGCCAGAACCCAGTTGCGAAGGTATCAGCGACGGCGCGAGTAGCTCGATATTAGCTTATGATGTTCCGGGGAGAATCATGATGCAATCACAACGACGATTGGCGCTGATCATCGCTCTGGTTGGGGTGACGGCCATTGCTGGGGCTCAGTCCGGCGGCGCAGACGACGCGAAACAAGCCGTCGCGGCCGCGGCACAAATGAGCGATATGCAAAGCACCTCGTCGGCGACAGCGCCCGTAATCATCGACGTCGACGCCGCGCATCCGGACGGCGACTACCGGCCCGCGTGGAATTTCTTCGGCGCGGACGAGCCAAATTACGTGTACTCGGCGAATGGCGAAAAATTATTGCGCGAACTCGCCGCGCTCAGCCCGACGCCGGTGCATGTGCGCTTGCACAATCTGCTGACCACCGGCGACGGAAGCGGTTCCCTCAAATGGGGATCGACAAACGCGTACCGCGAAGACGCCGCCGGAAATCCCATTTACGATTGGACGATCACCGACAAGATTTTTGACGCGATGCACGAAGCCGGCGTAGAGCCGTTGGTGGAAGTGGGCTTCATGCCGGAAGCGCTATCGACGAATCCCGAGCCTTATCGTCACACATTTCCGAGCGGTAGCATTTTCACGGGTTGGTCATATCCGCCGAAGGATTACGCGAAGTGGGGCGCCCTCGTGACGGCTTGGGCCACGCATCTGCGCGATCGCTACGGTGCGGAAGCATTGCGCGGCTGGCTGTGGGAAGTGTGGAATGAACCGGACATCGGATATTGGCACGGCACGCCTGAGGAATACGACCATTTGTACGACGTGACCTCGGCGGCGATTCGCAGCGCGTTGCCTGACGCGAAAATTGGCGGCCCGGATTCCACGGGGCCGGGCGGCGCGCGCGCGTCGGGATTTCTTACGCAATTCCTCGCGCATTGCAGCAAAGGCGCAAATTCCGCAACGGGCGGCGTAGGCGCGCCGCTCGATTTCATCAGCTTTCACCCCAAGGGCGCGCCGGCGATGGTCGATGGCCATGTGCGCATGGGGATTCGCAATCAATTGGCGGCGATGGATCGCGGCATGAAAATCGTCGCTTCGTTTCCGCAGTATCGCAACACGCCGATCATTCTGGGCGAAAGCGATCCCGAAGGATGCGGCGCGTGTTCGCAGGCCACGAATCCCGTCGAAGCCTATCGCAACGGGCCGCTGTACGGAGTCTACGTCGCGGAAGCGGAAGCACGCACATATGAGCTTGCGCGAAAGGACGGCGTGAACCTCGAAGGCTCAGTGACGTGGGCGCTTGAATTCGAGGGCCAGCCGTATTTTGCCGGATTTCGCGAGTTGGCCACAAACGGCGTGGACAAGGCCGTATTGAACGTTTTCCGCATGCTCGGGATGCTGAAGGGCAATTGGCTGCCGGTCACAAGCTCAGGCGGATTGCCGGTGGAAGACATTTTGGCGCGCGGCGTAACGGCGGCGCCAGATGTGAACGCAATCGCCACGCGCGCGCCGCAAGAAATAGATGTGCTGGTCTGGAATTATCACGACGACGACGTGAACGCGCCCGCGAGCAACGTGCAAATTCACATCGATGGATTGCAGACAAAACAAGTGCGCATAGAGCAGTTTCGGATGGATGGGGAGCACAGCAATGCGCACCGCGCATGGCTCGACATGGGTTCACCCGCGACACCTACGGCCGAGCAACAAGCGGCGCTCGAACGCGCCGGCGCACTCGCAACGATCGGCAGTCCACAGAAGATGATGGTTAAGGATGGAATTCTTACGTTGCCGTTTGAATTGCCACGGCAGGGCGTAGAACTCGTGCGAATCAGTTGGCGATAAAAAGTTAACTTAACCCTTGGTGAAGCCGGGCGCGGGACGCAGCTCCGGGCGCGGCGATTGCCGCGGCTCGGCCGCAGGCACCGCCGGCGGAGGCTGCTGCGGAGGCGGAGGAATAACGCGCTCGGGCAGCGGCTGGTTTGCCAGGAGCAATTTCAGTTCAGTGGCATCGAGCACTTCGCGTTCCAGAAGCGCCGCGGCGATTCGCTCAAGCGTTTCACGATGCAATGTCAGGATGTTGCGCGCCGTCTCGTAGCACATCATCACGATCCGGTGCACTTCCTTATCGATCTGGACGGCGGTGTCTTCTGAAAAGTCGCGATGCTGGTTGATTTCGCGGCCCAGGAAAATCGCTTCTTCCTTTTTGCCGAACGCCAGCGGACCCAGATCGCTCATGCCCCAGTCGCAGACCATCTTCCGGGCGATTTCCGTGGCGCGTTCGATATCGTTGCCGGCGCCGGTCGTGATGTGACCCAGGAAAATTTCCTCGGCCAGACGCCCGCCCATCAGCACGGTCAGTGTGCCCTCGAGATAAGTTTTGGTATAGGTGTGCTTGTCGTCGATCGGCAGTTGCATCGTCAAGCCCAGCGCCATACCGCGCGGGATAATCGTGACTTTGTGCAGCGGGTCGGCGGTCGGCGTCATCGCGGCGACCAGTGCGTGCCCCGCTTCATGGTAGGCCGTATTGCGCTTCTCCTCGTCGGAGAGAATCATCGATCGGCGCTCGACGCCCATCAGGACTTTGTCCTTGGACATCTCGAAATCGACCATCATCACGACCTTGCGGTTTTGACGCGCGGCCCACAACGCCGCTTCGTTCACCAGATTGGCAAGGTCGGCGCCGGAAAATCCAGGCGTGCCGCGCGCGATCACCGACAAATCAACGTCTTCGCTGATCGGCACTTTGCGCGTATGCACGCGCAGGATCTCTTCGCGTCCCTTGATGTCCGGCCGCGGCACAACGATGCGGCGATCGAAACGGCCCGGACGCAGCAGCGCCGGGTCAAGCACGTCGGGGCGATTGGTGGCCGCGATCAAGATCACGCCTTCGTTGGATTCGAAGCCGTCCATCTCAACCAGCAGCGCGTTCAGCGTTTGTTCGCGTTCGTCGTGACCGCCGCCCAAACCCGCGCCGCGGTGCCGTCCCACGGCGTCAATTTCGTCGATGAACACGATGCAGGGCGCGTTCTTCTTGCCCTGTTCGAACAGATCGCGCACACGGCTCGCGCCCACGCCCACGAACATTTCCACGAAGTCTGAACCGGAGATCGAGAAGAACGGCACGTTGGCCTCGCCGGCGATAGCTCGCGCCAGCAAAGTCTTGCCCGTGCCTGGCGGCCCAACCAGCAGCACGCCTTTCGGAATACGTCCGCCGAGCTTCTGGAACTTCTGCGGATCTTTCAGGAAATCGATAATTTCCTGCAGCTCTTCCTTGGCCTCTTCAATTCCGGCGACGTCCTTGAACGTCGCTTTCTTCTGTTGCGATGTCAGCAGGCGCGCGCGCGATTTCCCAAAGCTCAGCGCTTTGTTACCTCCGGCCTGCATTTGCCGCATGATGAAGATCAAAACAGCGACCAACACCAATAGCGGAAGAGCGTTCAGAAAAAAAGTGACCCAGTCGGCGTGATTGGCTTCCTTCACGTTGATCAGCACGCCTTTGTCCTGCAACTCTTTGGTCAGGTCCGGCGCGGATTCCTTAAAAATCGTTACTTGGAATTTCTTGTCGGGATCGCGCCATTCGCCGTCGACGTCGTAGCTTGTGGGCGAAAGATACAGCGTCACTTCCTTGACGTTGCCCTTCTCCACCTGAGCCATAAATTCGCTGTAGCTCGGCTCGTCTTCCTTGGCCGATTGCCCGCTGGCCGACACCATCTTCCACAGCACGACGCCCAACAGGATGATGAACATCCAAAAGAGAATCGTTTTAACCGTCGAGCTATTATTCACGGCTTACCTCACCCGCGGGAAAAGAGAATTGTCGTCCGCCCAAGCCAGCGTCAACCCCGCACCCACATTGGTGCATTCCCAATATAAAACAAATTCGCGTGACAGTCAGGCCTTCCTCCGCCCCCGTAGCCTGCTAGATACTTAGATGCGCCAGCCCGGAAGATGTCACCCATCGGAGATCGCAAGGGCCGCCTCGCGCCCGGATACACACCCCTAAATCGCGCAGCTATAATAATTCTTCCTCAACCACCACGCCGATTTCTGTCTCGGTCCGGGCCGCGAATTCCGCCGCCACCGGAAATCCCCGCGCCCAAACAATCGCTCCCGCGCTGGTCAGCACCGGCCAGCCAGCCCGATCTCCCACGGGAACACGAGATTCCAGCAGAAGCCGCTTCAGTTTACGGATATGACGCCGCCCCAAGGGGCGAAAGCTGTCACCCGGAAGCCAATTTCGAACAACCAGGGGCGAGCGCAATCGATCGCGGTCGAGCACAACCTGCCCAACTCTAGTTTCGCGCGGGGCCTGCGACCAGTCAATCAATTTGAGCCGCACTCGCCGCCCAATTTCAGGAACTGAAACCTCCGCCAGTTCGGCCCCTTCGATGCGAATCGGATACTCGAAGCGTGCGGCTGCGCGGCTGGCAGCTTTCGAAGACGCCTGCGCTCTGGTCGCCGGCGCCAGGAAAAAACGAAGCGTGTCGAAATCACGCGTGACTCGCACGCCCGGAAGATGAGTCTCGGCGCCGCTCGCCGGCCGGCCTTTCTGATCGAGTGACGACTTCCCCGCAAGGCACAACACCTGATCGATGTGGCGCGCGGTAAGATCCATGCGATCGCCGCGCAATTCCTGACAGATCAGCCGGACAAGCCGGCGAGAGAGAGCTGCAGAAGCGAGGACGGCGTTGCCGCCATCCTGTGCGACTCGTGAAGATTCGCCGGATGCGAAATCGATCGGTTGCAGCAGATCGGCAGCGCGAATCGCGATCGCGCCGGAGGGATCGCGCCGCGTCTTGCTGCGAAACGCCGCCGTAATCCACGAGTCCCAAAACGCTTCTTCATCCGCCGCGAGCGATGCAAGCCTGTTCAGTCGTGCCACCACCTGCGGCTCGAATTCCTCCTCGAGAAATGGCAGCAGCCGGTGCCGGATGCGCGCGCGCAGGCGCGTCGTGTCTTCGTTCGTGGCGTCCTCACGCCAGGTTTGTCCCAACCCGGCGAGATAGTCGCGCAATTCCTGGCGGCGAATTTCAAGAACAGGGCGAACGATTGTTCCAAACACTGGATGAATTCCCGCCAGACCCGTGATGCCCGTGCCCCGCAACAGATGCGCCAGCACGGTTTCCGCCTGATCATCGGAGGTGTGGGCGACTGCCACGCGCGTCACCCAGCCCTGCGCCACGGCGTGCTCAAAAAATTGATACCGAAGCCTCCGCGCCGCGTCTTCCAGATTCCGCTTTTCGCGCCTGGCAACCTCGCGTACGTCCTGAGCGCTCACTTCACATTCCAACTTATGCGTCGTGGCCAACTCTTCGACGAATCGCTGGTCCGCCGCAGCCTCAGC